>JASBUO010000081.1 GCA_030147855.1 Gammaproteobacteria bacterium | reverse complement strand
CATTGTACTTCTGTACGGTGTTAGACTCCCAAATTTATATCAAGGACGCCCACTCAGTTTGTTTCTCATTTGCCAATGAACTTCGCCTCAAAGCGTGGTGTGCATTCTACGGATTTATACGGCACTGTCAATCATTATTTTCCATTATTTTTAATTTTGCGATACGGCGCTTTCCGACTTGTACTAAATATTCCACATCTACATCTAAACTGAGCGAAACGTCTGAAACTTTCTCTCCTTCAACTCGCACAGCACCACTACGAATGAGCCGCATTGCCTCTGATGTACTTGCCGTCATCTCAGCTTGCTTCAAGGCGTGGGGTAAGCCAAGTGGTGCATCTGCCTGCAGTATCTTCAAAGGTACATCTTCAGGAATAATTTTTTTCTGAAATCGGTTAATAAAAGCGTCACGTGCTTTTTTTGCTGCACCTTCCGAGTGAAACCGCGCAACAATTTCCTCAGAAAATTCAAGTTTTACATCACGTGGATTACCGCCAGCCTTGACTCTTTCTTGCCAACAAAGAATCTCAGCATTAGTTTTAAAGCTCAAACAGTCTATATAACGCCACATTAAATCATCAGAAACAGACATCAGTTTTCCAAACATTGTATCTGCTGGCTCATCAATACCAATATAGTTGTCTAACGATTTAGACATTTTTTTGACGCCATCTAACCCCTCAATTAATGGCATTAAAAAAACCACTTGTGGTTCATGCCCAAATTGTTTTTGAAGCTCACGCCCCATCAGTAAATTAAACTTTTGATCAGTACCACCACACTCTATATCCGCATTTAATGCAACCGAGTCATATCCTTGTATCAGTGGATATAAAAATTCATGGAGTGCGATGGGCTGATTGGCTGTATAGCGTTTACTAAAATCATCCCGTTCAAGCATTTGGGCAACCGTTACCTTACCTGCAAGCCTAATTAAGTCTGCCGCATTTAAAGTACCAAGCCATTCTGAATTGAACCTAATAGTTGTTTTGTCTGTATCTAATATTTTAAACACTTGCTCTGCGTAAGTTTTTGCATTTTCTAAGACTTGTTCAGGTGTTAATGGCATACGTGTCGCTGACTTCCCAGTTGGGTCGCCAATGGTTGCTGTAAAATCCCCAATTAAAAAGATTACTTCATGGCCAAGTAATTGAAACTGACGTAGCTTATTTAAAAGTACCGTATGTCCCAGGTGCAAATCAGGTGCGGTTGGATCAAAACCTGCTTTAATTTTAAGCGGCTTTCCTTTTTTTAGTTTGTCTGCCAATCCATCCATTGGCAGCACTTCTTCAAGCCCTCGCAATAGTTCTTCTGGAATATTATCCACATCTTTCATAACCCAATTACCCTCTAAATATTGACCTGACTGTTTTCAACCGGTATCTTAGCCCGGATATTTGCCCCAGGCTATCCTTAATGAATCGATAACCGCAGTCAAGGTATCAGATGAAATACCCCTTTAAATCACAAAAAAAACGTGTCAACCGCCCACAAAAGTTTTTTGCTTTTTTTACAACCATATCGCTCTTATTTTTTATTTCATGGGGATTTAAACACCAGGGCTCAAACGATGACATCGCATCGCTCGATGAGCAACCCTTAACCCTCCCCGAGCCTTTACCACACGAAACGCTCAACAACGAACCTTCATGGCAAGAAATTAAAACACAAGCTGGAGATTCACTGGCAACACTCTTTAAGTATATGGGGCTTAACACCCAATGCTTGCATGCTATCATGCAAGACAACCCACATGCCAAAACTTTAACCCAAATTCAGCCCAACCAAATGGTTCAATTTTTAATAGAAAATAATGAGCTAGCACAATTAATTCTGCCTATATCAAAAAGTCAGTCTCTCATTGTAAAACACACCGACTCGGGTTTTAAAACACAATTACACACCTACGAAACCTACACAAAACCAGAAACTGTTACAGGCACTATTCAAAACTCTCTTTATACTACAGCTAAAAATACACACATTCCCTACGCACTTATCCAACAAATGGCTGATATTTTATCTTGGCAAATTAACTTTTCCAAAGATTTGAGAGAAGGAGATAGGTTCACCATTCACTATGATGTACACTATATTAATAACGAACGCATTCGCACAGGGGATATTTTATCTGTTTCCTACACGAATCAAGGTAAAACTTATCAAGCGATTCGACATCAAACCAAATCAGGCAAAGTTGACTACTTTACACCAGAAGGAAAAAGCGTTCGAAAAGCTTTTTCACGCTATCCCATACAATTTAGCCATATCAGCTCAAGTTTTAATTTATCACGTATGCACCCCATTCTTAAAAGAAGGCGTCCACATCGTGGCATTGATTTAGCAGCCCCTATTGGCACACCCATTCGTGCAACCAGTGACGGACGTATTGTTAGCATTGGTTATGACAACGGCTATGGTAATAAAATTAAAATTCAGCATGCAGGGCCCTATACATCGCTTTATGCACACCTCTTGAAATTTCAGAAAGGGCTTAAACGCGGCGACTTTGTTAAGCGAGGCGATGTGATTGGTTATGTTGGGCAAACAGGCCTTGCTGATGGTCCTCACTGCCATTACGAATTTCGTATCAATAACGAGCCTAAAAATCCAGCAACTGTTTCCTTGCCTGCGGCTCTCCCAATCCCAGAAACCGAATTAGCTGCTTTTAAAAAGCAAGCAAATATAGAGCTCGCTGCCTTAGAAAAGGTGAATGCTGTGGCCCCTGAAAAGTGCATTACGTAAAGAAGTAACGACACACATACACCGATGCAAGAATCCCCGCTAAATCGGCTAAAAGCCCTGCAGGAATGGCATGTCTTGTGCGTCGAATACTCACTGCGCCAAAGTACACAGCCACCACATAAAAGGTGGTTTCTGTACTACCCATCATGGTTGCTGCGATTTTAGAAACCAGCGCGTCGCCCCCATTGGCATGAATAATTTCTGCAGTCACCCCCATTGAAGCACTACCAGAAAAAGGTCTCACTAATGCAAGCGGTAAAATATCAGCAGGAATACCAATTTTTCCTAAATAAGGAGCAAGCACGCCGTATACTACATCAAAAAAACCAGAGGCACGCAACATGCCAATTGCAACCATCATAGCTACCAAGTAAGGAATCAGCTGTACACTCAGCTCAAAGCCTTGTTTTGCTCCCGTGATAAATGCATCAAACACATCCACTTTTTTAACGGTTGCATACAGCGGTATGCCCACCACAAATGAGAGCATAATCCAATTCATTAACTGTGATACAAATGGCCCCATATCACTTATCCTCCGGCTTGATGCGATAACACGGTAACTTCGCAAGCTGCTTTACGGCAACAATACCAACAACTGTCGAAACAGTTGTTGCAATCAATGCCGTTAAAATAATACTACTTGGCTGTACACTTCCATTGGCTGCAAGCAGTGCCATCGCCGTTGCAGGAATAAGCTGAACACTCGAGGTGTTAATCGCAAGGAAAGTACACATGGCATTACTTGCTGTATGTACATGCGTATTCAATCGTTGTAATTCTTTCATGGCCTGCAAACCAAAAGGGGTTGCGGCATTTGCAAGCCCTAGCATATTGGCTGATAAGTTTAGAATCATAGCACCCATTGCAGGATGTTCAGGAGGTACTTCAGGAAAAAGCCAGTGCATCACAGGCCTTAAAACGCGTGCTACCTTATGAATTAAACCAGACGCCGATGCAACGCCCATAATCCCCAACCAAAGGGCCATAATGCCTGCAAGCCCAAGTGCCATCTCAAAACCAAATTTTGCCGAATCCGTAATGGCCTGCACCACAAAGCCAAGCCGTCCCTGAATGGCACCCACAACAACCGACAATACCATCATCGATAGCCAAATGGCATTTAACATATATGTTCCTTAATCCTGTAACGCGCTATGCTATATAGCATCCCTTGCTAAAAAGCATGCCCCCATGAAGCATAAAACGCATTATTTAACCACAATCACAGGGATTATCTCCCTATTTTTCTTATCTCAATTAATATTTGCAAGCCCTGTTCAACAAAAAATCACTTATTGCAAGGCCGACAAAACAATTCAGAAACTATACCACACGCTCAGCACCAAACCGACACCTATGTCAACGCGACTGAATCAAATCAGCCGTGCTTTTTTGCATAAGCCTTACGAAAGTAACGCTCTTGGAGAGGGCTCTGATGCCACATACGACCAAGGCCCTTTGTATCGAACAGACGCTTTTGATTGTGAAACCTATGTAGATACCGTTGTTGCGATTGCGCTTGCTTCTGACATGAATAGCTTTACACAATGTATCAAGCAAATTCGCTATAAAAATGGACACGTTGATTTTATCACTCGTAATCATTTTGCATCACTCGACTGGAATCTCAATAATGAGAAAGCAGGTATTTTAAAAGATATCACCCAAAGCCTCGTCGACACCAATAATCAACCGGTCGCAAAGATGGCAACAACAATCATTAATAAACAAAGCTGGTATGCAAACCTTCCTAAAACCCGTATTCGCCTTCCTAATGCTTCCACAAAAGAGCAAGAAAAACAGCACGAGGCACTCAAGCACGAAGGCGCGCGTTTAAAAGCAACCGCCATATCTACACCTTACATCCCTTTGACGGTACTCTTTGATGAAAAAGGCCGCCCCAACTACGCTTTGTTTAATCAAATTCCAAATGGAGCCATCATTGAAATAGTTCGCCCCAACTGGCAGTTAAAAGAAAAAATCGGCTCAAACCTAAATATTTCTCATATGGGATTTGTATTTCGTAAAAATGGCCAACTTCGGTTCCGTCACGCATCCACAACCAAAAAGAAAGTTAGTGATATGTCATTCATTCACTATTTAAAAGAAACACGAACCAGCTCAACTATTCGTGGCATTAATATTCAGGTAGTTGTACCTAAGACACCTGATGCGCATCTTTGCTAATAGTTTAACTAAATGCTTATTATATATACAGTGTTAATAAAATCGTAACTCCCCACATCATTCTTCGCTACGTTCAGGATTATGTGGGGAGTTACATAAAATCTTTTGTGTGTCATACCAAAATGATAAAATATGCTCATTTTAAGCTAGGAATATAGGAATAAAAGAGAATGTTCCATCCAAACCTGCCATATAGATATCAAGTGACCTACACACAACCAGTTACACTTGGAGGCTCACATACATTTATCGGGCGCATTCCCTCAAATATTTTTCAAGATTGCCTTACCATTACGCCCCATACTGACGGCACGATCCAAATTCATGCATCAACAAACCACGCCACACACATCAGTCGCATTTTCACAACACTTCGAAATCAAGACATTGCAGTAGTGCATGCATCAGAAGAGTTTGGTGACCCTGGCGATCTCATTGTTTCACTCCGTGCACCATATGATAGTCCAGAGATTACAAAATACCTCGACGCCATCAAAGCGCATATATTCACCGGACACTTGGCAAGCTACGAACACCTCTTAAACTCTATTATCAGTGGTGATGAACTCACTGATGTAGAAGACAATGACTTCATGCCTCAAATGCATTGATGACAAGATTCAGTGGGAATACTTCCGCTGAGTCTTGTTAAATTAAGCAATATGTACCAATTGCAACAGTTCTATCATAGGGTAGTTGATAAAACTCAATGTTAAAATTTGCCGCATAGTTTCTCACCAAAAACGCAAATAGCTTTTCTTGCCAATAGAACCACAGAGTGCGTTGCTCACGTGATGCAAGTACATTTGGAATTTCAATAATGTAACGCGCCTTATCTACATTAATGTCAAATGGCAAAAACCCACGCTCACTTGCAAGATAAAGCGCTTGAGGAATAGACACGACGTCCATAAATCCATAATGCAATGTCAACTCACAAATATTTTCTTTTAAACAATTGACTTCAAATCTATCAACTGACGATACGTATGGAATGTGCTCTACTTGATATTTGACCAACAAAATATGCGCGGGCAAAGTACGATTCAATTTTAAAAAGTTTAAAAAATTTGCCCCGCTTTGATCGTAAATATCCGTAATAAAAATAGCCGTTGTATTTGGCAGATGCGTTAAGCTTTTATAGTCAAACTGGCGCAGTGTTTTAGACACCTCCTCTTTATTAGCGTAATAGTTGTTTTCAAGGTACACACGCCCCTTATTCCAAGTATACATTACAAATGCTGAGAGGCTTGCAAACACAATTGGTATCCAGCCACCAGTAAAGAGCTTTTGGAGGTTAGCCCCCAAAAATGCGATATCAATCACACCAAACACTAAAAATATACTCATCAATTTTAATATATGCCAACGCCAGTACCGCAATGCAACGTAAGCCACCAAAGACAAACTCAGTAGCCCTTCTAAATTCACCGCAATACCATAAGCATGCGTCATATCACTCGAATGTCTAAACACCAAAACGAGTAGCAAAGTACCGAGCGCAAGTATCATATTTACTTGGGGTACGTAAATTTGTCCGCGCTTTTCATCAGATGTTTGAATGATTGAAAGATGTGGATAAAGTCCGAGTAATACTGCCTGACGCATCATCGAAAACGTTGCTGAAATAACAGCTTGTGACGCAATAATCGTGGCACAAGTTGCAATCACTAACAGTGGTATCATAAACCAGGTCGGCGCTGAGTGATAAAAAGGATTATCTATTGCGCTCGGATGCTTCAACAAATAAGCACCTTGCCCAAAGTAATTAAGAACTAATCCTGGAAAAGCTACAAAAAACCAACTCTTTCGAATAGGGTTTTTACCAAAATGACCTAAATCAGCATAAAGTGCCTCTCCTCCTGTGACCACCAAAAAAACACCTCCAAGTAACACATACCCCTTCCAACCATTTACCTGAAAAAAATGTATGGCATACCAAGGATTCACCGCTTTCAGTACCACAGGATTATTAATAATTTGTGATACGCCCAAAAATGCTATCGTGACAAACCAAATTAAAATCATCGGTCCAAACAGCTTACCAATACGTGCAGTCCCTAAAGACTGCATCGCAAAAAGCGCAACTAAAATGGCGCATGTAATGGGTAGAACAAAACTGGATAAATTCGGCAGGGCAACTTTCACGCCTTCGATAGCACTCATGACCGAAATTGCAGGCGTTAACATGCCGTCACCAAGCATGAGGCCTGCTCCTAAAATACCTAATACAAAGAAAAACCGAACACGATTTGTGCCTATATGTTTGCTAAGTGCAAGCAATGCCAAAATGCCGCCTTCCCCGTCATTATCTGCACGAAACAATAAAAATAAATATTTCATTGAAATAACGAGCGTCAGTGACCAAAAAATCAGGGAAAGCACCCCCAATACATCCGTCAAGTTAATTGGCAAGCCACCCAAAGATTCACGCATGGCATACAAAGGGCTTGTACCAATATCACCATAAACGACACCCAACGCCGCCAGTGTCAGCGCACTTAAAAATTCGCGCCTATTAGCTTCTATTTTGCTCAAAATCCGCACCTAAATTAAATAAATTGTCAGAGGATAGCATGCTGATAACCCCTTTTTGAAGCAAATGCGCACGCTTCACCTTAAAGTCATCCGCATCAAGCGCACACGTCGCATCTTCAAGCAGCACGCACTCAAATCCCTCTTTTAAAGCATCCTCAATCGAAAAATATACGCAAATATCAGCACATAACCCGCAAAAGTAAATGCGCTGCACACCTTGCTCACGCAAATATCCAGTCAGCCCTGTGCTATGCATGTAAGCATTGTCATAAAAAGCACTATAGCTATCGATGTTTTTATTCATTCCTTTTCGAATAATCGCCGCAACAGCATGCATCTCGAGCGCTGGATGAAAGGATGCACCTTTTGTTCCCTGCACACAGTGCACAGGCCAAATACCTGAGTCATTGACATGATTCATAATGAAACTCTCGTGTTGCAAAGGATGCCAATCTTGTGTCGCAACAACCACATCAAACTGAGGCTGCAAACGATTAATCACTGGAATTAATGCTTCTGCATTCGGTACGGCAAGAGGACCTCCTGACATAAAATCAAGTTGCATATCAATAATAAGCAATGCATTCATGCCTCTCCTCCATGATTTTGATTGCGCAACACCTTAAAACTCTATCATAATAGAGGTCCAATACATTGTTGACTCCCTTTGCATAAGATGACCATAAATATCAAAAAACTCACACAATGCCTATTGATCATCACCATCACCGGATGTTTAAATAGTTGCCTACAATATCAGCCACCTTTTAATAACTTTCAACCCGACAAGTTGGATTCAGGTGCTTGCGAAAAACCTACTTTTCATTCACGTGCAGAGCGAAACACTATCGCACGTACCACCATCCGGCACTTAGGCGCTGAAGCCATTCAGTTTGTGCAGCACGGGGATAGAATGACCCTTATCGTACCCACTGATAGATATTACCTTTTTAATAGCCCAGACTTTGACGACACCGAATTTAGCGGCCTCAATAACATCGCAAAACTCATTCGACTCTTTCCTTGTAGTAAAATTATCGTTGCAGGCTTTAGCGACAACGTCGGCAAGCGCTCACTACAAGACCGCCTCTCAAAGGCACGTGCAGAAACCATGATAACGTTCCTATGGGCCAAAGGAGTGCCTGCACAGCGCCTTACCGCGCAAGAATTTGGCGCACGCTTTCCAGTGGGGGACAATAAAATCATTCATGGTACCGCTTATAACCGACGTATTGAAATTCAATGGTGGGCCGGTAAAAATCCACCTCCGCCACCGCCAGTCCCTGAACACCTAAAAACCAAATAGGATGGCGGCATGATTTCTAAATTCATTGGAGGCGTCCTACTGATTGTAGGCACATCCATTGGCGGCGGTATGCTCGCACTTCCTATGGCAAATGCCGCAGCCGGACTCATTCCATCATCCATTGCTCTCGTTTTTTGTTGGCTTATTATGGCGCTAGGCGCCTTTTTAATTCTTGAAGTTAATTTATACGTCGCGCCCGGCAAGCATATGCTCTCTATGGCACACGAAACCCTTGGAGCTCCAGGGCTTGTCATTACATGGGCGACCTATTTGCTCCTCTTATATGCCTTGCTATCAGCCTATATTTCAGGAGGCTCGGATGTGTTGCAAGGGGTTTTAATGCGCTTTCATATTCATCTTGCCGACTGGCAAAGCACTGGCCTCTTTACCTTTGCTTTTGGTCTAATTGTTTGTGGGGGTATTCATCAAGTTGACTGGGCAAATCGAGTGCTCATGTTCGGAAAGCTCGGCATTTATTTACTCCTTATTGTTTTTATCGCACCTTTTGTAAAGCTCGATTATTGGCAACATAGCGACGTTCATGCCGTCCCAGACACCCTCATGATTTTAATCACCTCGTTTGGCTTTGCCATTATCGTTCCCAATTTACGCGAATACTTCAACGATCATTTAAAATCTCTTAAGTATGTAATTTTAATCGGCTCACTCATTCCACTCATTTGCTACTTTGCGTGGGATGCCGTCATTATGGGAGCTATTCCTGCACACGGTAAACATGGTTTAATGTCGCTTACTAGTAACACTCACCCCACTACAAGCCTTGCTAATCAGCTTGCTGGTGCCGTACACAATACAACCATTGACCGCTTATTTCGCACCTTTACATCCATTTGTATGCTCACCGCCTTTTTGGGTGTGGCACTTTGTTTAATGAGCTTCTTAGCCGATGGGTTAAGCCTTAAAAATCGCGGAAAACAAGGACTTCTGCTTGCCATCATTACCTTCTTACCACCATTAAGCTTGGTCTTGTTTTTTCCAGGTGCATATCTCAGTGCACTGCGCTATGCAGGTGTACTCTGTGTTATTTTACTCATCATCCTCCCAGCTCTTATGGCACTTTTCGGTCGAAAAAAGTTTACAAGCCCATTCGTTGTGCCAGGTGGCACTTTCCCCCCCTTACTACTACTTATGAGCGCATTAGGGCTGCTGTATTTAAGCGTTTAAACCCGCCTTCATTCACCAAGTCGACCCACGCATTAAAGTCAATGAAGTCAGGCCAGACCGTTTGTAACGCAGCCAATATTTTATATCCAACTTTAGGGTCTGCTTGTATAAACATATCGAATTTTTTTGCAAGACTACGTCTATTAGCTGGCTTCACAGCCTGTTCTCTAGCTGTGACACCCAACATCGCATCAAATACACAATGAAACGCCTCAGTTAAATGCTGCGGCACAGGTACATCCCCATTAAATACACGATGATCAGCACTCACAGACACAGGCAAGCTATCTTGTGGCTCAAAGCTTCTAGATGCATCATTCCAAACAGGCTTGCGCTCTACCCCCAATAAAGTGAATTTTAATACCTCATTGACACGCAAAGGCGATTTTGCGCGCGCGTATCCTGCAAAACCATTATTACTCACCGATACAAATGGGTTACCTGGCATCGGGTAAGGATACACGCCTGTTGCCGCCTCATACATGACTTCATCCATTAATAAAGCAAGCTCTGGGTAATCCACTTCAAGTGCCACCCTTTTTTGATAACAATACACCATCATCTGAAGGTTTTGCTTCACCCGCGCAATGAGCGCATCTAGCGACATTTTATGCGGCTCACAAAACACCATTGTTCCCAAATGATCGCCACACTCTGGCAATTTCACAACTAAAGCAACATAAGCCTTATCAGACTGGTACAAGCGGCAATGGCTTAAATAAGCACGGTATAGCGCATGTTCTGACAAAACTTGGCTCACTGCTTGCACCATTAACATCGTCAGTGTTTCCGGACGATATTTTTTCTCAAAAAAATGTAAGCGGCTAATATTTAAATCAAACTCCGCAACCATGGCCGGATCGGATGGGGCTTCCCATTGCGTCATTAATAATTGACGTGTTGCAGACATTTCAACAGGGTAATTGTGCTGTTCAAAGTCTTGGGCCGCAGCAAAAATAAACGCTCTATTTTTCATAAATAGCTGCCACGATGTCCCAGGCGACAACTGCAATGTTTTTAATTGTTTCTTGTACTTTTCATACAAGATGTTAAAACATCTATCGAGCCCTTTCGCACCAATTAGAGGGAGCATAACGCACATATAACGCGTATTCGAAAATAAACTCGAAATCAGCTTCTGCTCAAGCGTTTCAAGCTTCATCTTTAATGCTTTACGCGGTGGTAGCCCCATTTCACGATACAGCTCAGCCTCACACACATGGCGATGCTCATCTTCTAAAATAACCGAAAATATATGTGGTGCAATGCCCGCCTGATAAAAAGCGCGGAACATTTCTTCAATTAAAGCCTCTCCAACCAAGTTCAGCAGAACAAGTGCCATTTGTGGAGCACTTTCTTCCCGAATAAAATTACATAAATCTTCTATTCCGTCATCATATGCAGGTGGCATTGCATAAGGAGCCACAAGTTCATAAACAATACGTGTGAACACCACGCCATGAAACACTTCGTCTACTAACTGCTGACGCATGCGTGCCTTAAACTCTGGATTTTGCATTTGAGGTTCAAATTTTAACGGCACTTGAATTGCCAACACCTCTAATTGCGCTAAGAGTGAAAAAGCATAAATATACAGTGTTTTATCGTGTACTAGTTTAAAGGGCAGCCCATCTGGAAACAGTGCTTCTACGCGCTCCGTCACTTCAGACCTCTCCGCAGCTGTTAAAGCGCCCCATCCTTCCGCAATCCACTTTTCAGCGCCCCACACAGGTTTTAATAACGGGTTTAAATCGCTCACTGCTAAATATCCTTTTTTATCACTGCGTGCATTGCATCATACCTGAGGCGCTTTGGATAAAACAAGATGACATGATAGAATGCGTTTTTTATTTCGTTTAATCACAAGCAATGACAGGAGACACAATGGTTTTAATTCAGACCTCTATGGGCGATATTCGCCTGAAACTCGATGAGGAAAATACACCCAACACTGTTGCAAACTTTCTTAACTACATTCGCAGCGACTTTTATAAGGATACGTTGTTTCATCGTGTGATTGACGGATTTATGATTCAGGGTGGCGGGTTAAACGCAGACATGGAAACGAAGCCCACTGATAACCCTATTGAAAATGAAGCAAAAAATGCTAAGAAAAACACCCGTGGTAGCATTGCAATGGCGCGAACATCAGATCCCCACTCAGCAACCGCACAATTCTTCATTAATGTTGCCGACAATACCTTCTTAAACTTTACTGGTGAAAACCCACAAACCTATGGTTACTGTGTGTTTGGTGAAGTCGTTGATGGTATGGACATTGTTGATGGCATCGCAAAAGTCAAAACCGGGCAGCGCAAAGGACATGCCGATGTGCCAGTTGAAGACATTGTTATTCTGAGTATTACCGAAGAAGATAAGGCGTAATACCTAAACCGCGGCATCTCTGAGGAGATGTCGCACATAGAGCGCGCCGTCTATATCAAACCGGCACTCTTCAGGATATTCAGCGTACTTTTACATAAAATTACAGCGCATACCCCGGCACTTGATGGTATTATTGTCACAAATAATACGAAAGGCTTTTCGAGTATTTCTACATGGAATCTTGGGAACTGGGCCAATGCAGAAAACTAAACCCTTTTTAAAGTGGGCCGGTGGAAAATACCGCTGCCTTGAACACATTATAAAAGCCTTACCTGTAGGAATACGTCTTGTCGAACCCTTTGCAGGATCAGGCGCTGTCTTTTTAAACGCACCACATACACAATTTTTGCTCACTGATGCCAATGCTGACCTAATCTCACTCTATATACACTTAAAACAAGAAGGACCACGGTTTATTCGCTATTGCGCACGTTTTTTTTCAGACAAGCATAACCAAGTAGACGTTTACTACCAATATCGCATTCAATTTAACCAAAGCACACCAGGGAGCCGAAAAAGAGCTGCTTTATTTTTATATTTAAATCGTCACGGATACAATGGGCTATGCAGATACAACTTGTCAGGCCAGTACAATGTACCCTTTGGTTGTTATACAAAACCTTATTTTCCTGAAAAAGAACTTGAGATTTTTCATCAAAAAAGTCAAACCGCAGACTTGATGCAAGCTGACTTTACACAAACTTTTTTAAACACAAAACCAGGAGATGTGGTCTACTGCGACCCACCTTACGCGCCTTTGTCTAAAACTAGCCAATTTACAGCCTACACGCGACAAAAATTTGGTGAATCCGAACAAGTTGCATTAGCAAAACTTGCAAAAAAAACCGCGCAAAACGGTGTGCCGGTTATTATTTCAAACCACGATACGCCGTTTACACGCGACTTATATCAAGGCGCCCTCATCAGTGCATTTCCTGTACGCCGTAATATCAGTTGTAAGGGGCATAAGCGGGTTGCTGTGCGCGAGCTCGTCGCAGTTTTTAAATAACCCCTATTCTGGATAACTGTACATAATTACCCTTCATTTTATCTACGTTTATAGCTGGCTTATTTGGACAACAAACAGATGCAACTAAGGCACCTACACTGTTCACTCAAAAATGAGTTGGCTATGATGACGAAAGTAGTCATAAATCGTGCTAAATTAGGTAAAGGTTTTCCATCGAGCATTTTACGCGCAGTGGTGGCGATACATATATATATCCGGTCTTTAAGCTGTATGCGCATGCGTTTCTTTTAAAAAAAATGTGAGAACACCTGCAATAAAAATGCCTATAGGAATCACAGCCATTGCTAATTGATAATCGGCTGCCGTATAGAGCTGTCTGACTTCGTCTGAACTTAATAAATGTAACGCAACTTTGCCTTCATAATGCGCAAGTACACGCCAATCAAGAATGCGTCCAACTAAAGGCTGTAAAAAAATAGCACCAAGCATCACAAACATATTAGTGACAGCAATTGCAGTGCCCGCTGCTTCTTTCGGACTTAACTCACGGCCCACTGCAAACACAATGGATTGTGCGCTATATAACATCCCAAGCAGCAACATCATAATGTATAGCGTGTTACCATGTACGCCTGGTAAATACAAAATACACATCATAGTAATACCAGCACCAAAAGCACCAACCCGCATCGGTAATTTAC
Source organism: Gammaproteobacteria bacterium (assembly GCA_030147855.1). Lineage (GTDB taxonomy): Bacteria > Pseudomonadota > Gammaproteobacteria > Legionellales > Legionellaceae > JAALKW01. The sequence goes on along the minus strand of JASBUO010000081.1, from coordinate 12,575 downwards.
GCTGTTTTATTTTATCTGATAAATACCCCCAAAGTGGTGCACCAACCATACATCCCATAAACAAAATAGAATTCGCAAATTCCGCAGAAGGGAGACTTAAACCATGCGCATGCGCCAAATAAGGAATACCCCAAAGCTCTGCAAACACCGTGGTTGGCAAATACACCAAACACCCATAAGCGCCATTCACCCAAACTTGTTTATTTCCCAAGATAAGTTTAAAGTCAATCCAAATATCACGGAAGCTACTAACGGTTCCGCCATCTTCTTCTGGATGCTTTTTTTTATCATGAATTCCAAACCACATCACAATCAGTAACACTAAGCCAAACAATGCTGTGAAATTGACTGACTGTTTCCAACCCACTTGCTCAACCATAGCACCCAACAGGTTATCACCAATCATGGCGCCTATGGTCCCTAAAGCAGTTGCAAGCCCTGCGACCAATGCAAGTCTGTCTTCTGGTAGCCAAATAGTTGCGAGTTTTAAAACCCCAACAAAAGCAAATGCTGAACCAAACCCAGTTAAAAAACGACCGGCTGCGGCAAGGCTCACCCAGTCAGTAGCTGCAAAAAACCACATCCCCAAAACAGAGACAGCACATGCAATCGTTAATAGACGCCTTGGCCCCCATCGATCCATCAAGAGCCCAACCGGCAGCTGCATCGGTACATAAGAGTAATAATAAAAAGAGGAGAAAACACCAAACCCTAGTGCCGACAAACTAAAATGTGCACGTAATGCAGGCTCCATCACACTAGGTGTTATGCGTAAAAAATACTCATAAGAATAAAACAGGGCACCAACACCACAAATAAGCCACCCAATCAACCTCGAGTGTTTAGATTTCAGCTTCATCTATGCTCCTTGTCAGTGGGCTTCTTTACTTCAAACGAGAGGTGGTATCCTTTAAGAAGAGACCAAGTATCATGACACCAGTCAAGGAAACTGGCAACACAAGCAATGCACGCCGATAATCGGTTACACTATACATCACTGCATCAGTCATAAGCACTTTATCAATGTTTAGGTCGAGTAAAAAGCCAACCAAAGGCTGAAAAATAACGCCCCCTAAAGTTACAATCATATTAATCACAGCAAATATAGTCCCTGAAAGCTCAGCGCCACTGTTTTCTTTTGCCATTACAAACGCAATAATCTCTGTACTACTAAACACACCATATAAAAACAACAACACCATCAACGTTGTATAAGACAAGTTAGACAGATAAATAATGCAACTGATGCAAAGCAAAGCAAAAAAAGCACCTCCTACTAAGAAAAGTGTGCGCCGTCCTGTTTTATCTGAAAAATAACCTCCTAATGGCGCACCTACAGCCCACCCCAAGAACATGGCTGAAATACCTTTAGCTGCCTCAATTTTTGTTAAGTGATGCGCCTGTTCAAGGTAAGATTTACCCCAAAGCTCGCCAAAAACAGATAGCGAAGTATATAAAAATGCCGCCACAAGCCCAATTAACCAGACTTCTTTTGAAATAAGCACTTGCCACACTTGCGATAAAAACTCAGATAACCGGTGCTTTTGTGTATGCTCAGCACCAGGACCATCACGCACAACAAAAACAATTAAAACAGTTATAATGCCCCCACCAACTACGGTCAACATGAGCACTTGGGTTAACGCGAGGGTTTGTGCAAGCGCTGTAATCTTAACCCCGCCATACATCAAACCAAGCATACCAAGTGTTGTCATAAGCCCTGTTGCCAAGGAAAAATAGCGCCGGGGCAACCAATGCATCATTAAGGTTAATCCGCCAACGAAGCCAAATGATGAGCCAAACCCCACCAAAACGCGACCAACCCCTGCAAGCCATAGTGAAGAAAACATCATAAAAAGATAAGAACCAATCGTGCAGCACAAGCAAGCAAATGAGAGTAAACTACGAGGTCCAAATCTGTCTATCAGCATCCCAACGGGCAGCTGCATCGGAGAGTAGGCAAAATAATACAGTGCTGCAAGCTGGCCAAACGTGGTTGCCGAAATATGTCCAAATGCCGCGCTCAACTCACCCTGCAAGGTTCCCGGTAAAATACGTAACAAAAACTCATAACAATAAAACAAGGCGCCTACCAGGCAAATAGCAATGCCTAAATAAAGTTGCCGACGATTACTTAAGCTTACATCCCGCATGTGCATGCGTCTCCTTCAAAAAGAGGGTCAAAATTGCAGCAATGAAAATTCCTGCTGGAATCACCATCATCGCAAATTGATAATCCCCCGTGGTATACAGATCACGCATGCCATTTGTACCCAACTGTATTGACGATAATGTTTCTCCATAACGCGACACTACACTTTTATCAAGCAAGCTACCAATAAGTGGTTGCAAAAACATAGCACCCAGCATCACAAACATATTGGTTGCAGCAATTGCGGTCCCGGCTGCTTCTTTAGGGCTTAACTCACGCCCCACGGCAAATACAACGGCTTGAACACTATAAAATAACCCTAAAACAAACATCAGCACATACAAAGTATTTATTTTCACGCCTGGTAAATACAACACCAGCGTCATAAAAATGCCAGCACCTAATGCGCCGATAAACATCGGTAGTCTACGTTGGTGCAACCTATCAGAAATATAGCCCCAAACTGGCGCCCCAAACATGAACCCCATAAAAATCAATGAGTTTGCAAACTCTGCCGAAGGCAAAGAAAGCCCACGCGCATGCGATAAATAAGGAATTCCCCAGAGCTCTGCAAACACGGTGGTTGGCAAATAAATCAGACAGCCATAGGCACCATTAATCCAAACTTGTTTGCTGGTTAAAATATACTTTAAATCTATCAGGCCTTCTCGAAGGGTTGAAACCGTACCACCATCTTCTTCGAGGTTTTTCCTTTTATCATGAATGCCAAACCACATGAGCACAACCACGCCCAAACCAAATAATGCAGTTAAGTTCACAGCATGCTGCCAACCCAGTTGTAAAACCATCGCGCCCAGCAAATTATCCCCCACCATCGCACCAACCGTACCAAGTGCTGCCGCAATCCCTGCAACCATTGCTAGTTTATCTTCTGGTAACCAAATAGTTGCAAGCTTTAAAACTCCCACAAAAGCAAATGCTGAGCCAAACCCAGTTAGAAGACGGCCTGCAGCCGCAAAACTCACCATGGTCGTGCCTGCAAATATCCAAATACCAAGGACCGATACCGCACACGCAAGTGTTAACAGGCGCCGTGGCCCCCAGCGGTCCATAAAAACCCCAACGGGTAGTTGCATCGGCACATATGCATAATAATAAAAAGCTGAAAAAATACCAAAGCCCGTTGCAGACAGACCAAAGTGTTCGCGCAATGCAGGCTCCATGACGCTCGGCATAATGCGCAGCAAGTACTCATATGAATAAAATACGGCGCCTATTGCGCAAATAATCCAACCAATTAATGCGGCACGCTTAGCTTTTGATAACATGGTGTCTCCTTTTCAAACCAGGCTTATTTATTCACTTAAATCAGTCGCAAGCGCACTCACACCACTTGCAACTGCTGCATCATAAACAGCACGAGATACGCAGGCTCTTAAGCGTGGGTCGATAGGCTTTGGAAGAATATATTCCGGCCCAAATTCCCAGTGTTGAACGCCTGGATAATTATGTTTGACATCTTCAGGAACAGGCTCATGCACTAGCTTGCGAATTGCATCTACTGCTGCCATTTGCATGGCCTGATTAATACATGTTGCACGCGCGTCGAGTGCACCACGAAAAATATAGGGAAAACACAAGACATTATTCACTTGATTTGGATAGTCACTGCGACCTGTCGCTAAAATCAAATCATCTCGCACTTGACGCGCCAACTCAGGCCGAATTTCAGGATTTGGATTAGACAATGCAAATAAGATGGCTTTAGGCGCCATACACTTTAATAGTGCAGGCGTTAATAAATCAGGCTTTGCAACACCAATGAATACATCAGCATCCACCAAGGCTTCGTCTAATGTACGTTCCTCCCGCGTCGTTGCAAATGCAAATTTATAAGCATTTAAATCTTCACGTCCCGCATGAATCACTCCTTTGCTATCTAGGAGCAACATATTTGCTTTATTTGCACCCAGCGCCACTAAAAGTCTCATAGACGCAATACCCGCAGCACCCGCACCAATACAAACAATTTTTGCATCAGCTAATGATTTACCTTGCAGTTCAAGTGCGTTCAACAGCCCTGCTGCAACCACAATTGCAGTACCATGCTGGTCATCATGAAAAACCGGAATGTCAAGCTGCTCAATTAAGGCTTGTTCTATCTCGAAACACTCAGGTGCCTTAATATCTTCGAGGTTAATCCCACCAAAAGTGGGCGCAATACAGCGCGCCGCCGTAATAAATGCCTGCGGGTCGGGTGCATCCATTTCAATATCAAATACGTCAATATCTGCAAAACGCTTAAATAAAACAGCTTTCCCTTCCATGACAGGTTTGCTGGCCAAAGCACCTACATTACCTAAACCAAGCACTGCCGTTCCATTGGTCATAACGGCAATCAAATTACCTTTGGCGGTATAGCAATAAGCATCCTCAGGTTTTTTCTCAATAGCCAAAACAGGCTCTGCAACGCCAGGGGTATAGGCTAAAGATAAGTCGTCTTGAGATTCTGTAGGTTTAGTCAGGGTGACCGAAAGTTTCCCTGGAGAAGGGAAAGCATGGTAGTGTAACGCACGCTGTTTCAATAAATCATCAGTCAAAATGGCTACTCGCTTGGTTGAATCTTGAATGCAGCCAGGATAATTTTCAAAAACAAAGTGCCTTATACCGCGCCTATTGCTTAAAGTTTAATCCCTTCTATCACTGCATTCCTGATATACTCAATACTTACTTCGCGTCAGCTGCACCAGCTGCACTTGCTTTTTTGAGGTTATACTTGTCACGGAAGCGCTGAACACGCCCACCTGTATCTGCTACACGTTGCTGCCCTGTGTAGAATGGATGACAATGAGAACACACCTCAATACTCAAATCTTTACAAAGCGTTGAGCGGGTTTCAAATGTGTGGCCACAACTACAAACCACTTTAATCACTTCATAATCTGGATGAATTGACATCGGTAAAACTCTCTTAAAATAATCACTCAATAATCAAGCGTGGTATTTTAACATGCACGTTGAAAAAATCAATGGCGGTCCTGGATTTGTGTCGAACCAATTTTAAAACATCCCTTTTGTTTATTATAATACCTACAATGCAAACCAGCCCCTTCACCTTAAAGTGGTAGTTAAGCTACGAGAGAAGCACTATAAAGATCTAAGGATAGACTCAAATTAAAAAAGCTAACTCAGCCCAAAAACGATAAGCAAAAAAAAGCCCCAATTGCTGGGGCTTTTGAAACAATCAGCTACCACTTACTTAGGAGCAGGAACTGTTTCGAATGGGCTTTCGAAGTTAGGCTTAACAAGCTTATCTGCTTCGATACTTTCAGGGGTTCTAGCACCAGAGAAGAAAGTACGGTTCATAAAGCCCTTGAATCCACCAAGGTTTGCGAGGTATGGAACACATAATACAGCAACAGCCAAAGCACCAATTATTTTGAGCGCAACATCTTTTGCTTTTTCAGCAAGTGTTGGCTTACCAATTGCTTTAAAGCCTGCAACCATTTCGTCACGAGCGTCAGCAATTGCCTTCTTGAATGTTTCAAGATCTTTCTCGTCAACAGTGCTTACCTTAACTGTTTTATCTTCAACTTTTTTGTCTTCTGTTTTGACAGCAGATTCAAAAGTCATTCTAGCAGCGATAAGTCTTTGCTCGAAAAGGAACAAAGGCTGTAATTTTGCAGCAACGTCGTTTAACGCTTTAGCGTGTGCTTCAGCTGTTTGCTTTTCATCTAAGGCACCAACTTTTTCGTCTTCTTTTTTATCTTTGTTCAAAGCTTCTAAAGCTGCTCTCACTGCTGCTTGTTGAGCTTCTGTCAAAGTTTTTTGGCTTTCATCTTTCTCACCAGCTTTGATGAGGTCAGATTTTTTTGCTTCTACTAAAACTTCATCAGCTACTGTGTTAAACTTTTCTAAGTCTACTTTAAATGTTGTTGGCATAACTTAATACTCCTAAAAAAAACAAATCACAAATTACAAAACTACAACTTACAACTTACAACTTACAACTTACAATGTGATTAAATTAACCACATGGAACAAATATTGTAAAGCAATTTTACAAATTGTCAAGCGTATTTTGATTTTCCTTTACAAATTCTTTACCTAAATTGGTTGATTTTTAACTAACCCATTGAAATATCAAATGTTTTTAATATTTTGAAAAAAATATTTTTTTTGGCCTATTTTTGCCCCCCCCTAAAAAAGCACTTAATTTAAAAAACGGGTGAAACAAAGCAGGGACTCATCGTAATATATTTAAGCAAATCTCTAACAGACCACCCACACGGGTGCATGGTCTGATGGACGCTCGGCTTTACGTGGCTCGATATCAACCCGGCTTTCAACACACACCGCTTTTAATGCCTCGCTAACAAGCACTAAATCAATACGTAACCCATGATTACGTCGAAAACCCGCTGCGCGGTAATCCCACCAACTAAAAGTTTGTTCTGGTTGCTCAAACAAACGGAAGCTATCATAAAGCCCTTCTGCCAATAAAGCCTGATAGGCGTCGCGTTCAGGCGGGCTCACTAAAACAGAGCCTGCCCACCGGGCTGGATCGTGTACATCAGCATCTTCTGGTGCAATGTTAAAATCTCCGAGCACCACACACTTAGAATGCGTTTTAAGCGTTTCTCGAATGGTTTGCTTCAGGTGCGTAAGCCACTCAAGCTTATAAGCATATTTATCTGTCCCAACCGCCGCCCCATTCGGCACATATACATTCAGCACTCGTACACCCGATATGGTTGCCGCTAAAAAGCGCCTTTGTGCATCTTCATAGGTTGGCATATCGCTTTGTACACTTCTTATCTCTGTTCGACTAATCAGCGCCACACCGTTATAGGTTTTTTGTCCCGAAAAGACTACATGATACCCACGCTTGAGAAACGCCTCTAGAGGAAAACGGTCGTCAGGCACTTTTGTTTCCTGCAACGCTAGTATGTCAGCACCAGATGTATCAAGCCACTCAAGCACTGCATCAAGCCGCACATTAATCGAGTTTACGTTCCAGCTCGCAATTTTAAGCACGAAATCCCTCGTCATAATCAATAGTTAAAGGGGCATGATCAGAAAAAAAAGGCTCGGGTGATATCATCGCACCCTTAACAAATGGCAAAACTGATTCTGTAATCACCTGGTAATCAATACGCCAACCCACATTGTTTGCACGTGCAGCACCTCGATTTGACCACCAGGTATACTGATGCGGCAACTGGTTGACCGCCCGAAACGCATCTACAAACCCTTTTTTATTAAATAAAGTATCAAGCCACGTACGCTCCTCGGGCAAAAAACCGGAATGTTTTTGATTAGCGCGCCAATTTTTAATATCTATATTCTGATGCGCAATATTATAATCACCACAGACAATACAAGGACGCCCAGTTGCACGCAATGCATCAAGGTAGGTTTGAAACTTGTCTAAAAATTGATATTTGATGGTTTGACGTACATCTCCTGTGGTGCCTGATGGCAAATAAATCGAGGCCACACTCAAGTCAGGGTAATCAAACTGCAAATACCGCCCTTCAACATCACTCACTTCAAACCCAAGGCTTTTCACCACCGCCTTTGGTTTTTCACGCGCATAAATCGCAACACCGCTATATCCTTTTTTAACCGCATCAACATATTCGCAATAGTAGCCTTCTGGAAAAAAAGTTGAATCTGATACAAGCTGCGCATGTTGCGCTTTGGTTTCTTGGATACAAATAAAGTCTGCTTGTTGCGCCTCTAGCCACTCAAAAAAACCCTTGCGTGCCGCTGAGCGAATGCCATTGGCGTTAAAACTAATGACACGCATGCATTACTCCTTTGGCATCATTCGTAGCGCAACCTTGGCAAGTCGCATACCTTGTGCCTTAGCGAGGCTCATTTCATCCTCCGTTAAGCCCGAATCTCCTGACATTCCTGCAACATGCGTCACACCATAGGGGGTTCCACCACGCTCTGTCGTATTTAAAGCTGCTTCTGTATAGGGAAGCCCCATCAGCAACATGCCATGATGCATTAAAGGCAACATCATGCTCATCAGTGTGGTTTCTTGCCCACCATGCATGGATGAGGTTGATGAAAATACGGAGGCGGGCTTTCCAACTAAATCACCTGAAAGCCATAATGGTGAGGTACCGTCCAAAAAGTATTTAATGGGTGCTGCCATATTCCCAAAACGTGTCGGACTCCCTAACGCAAGCCCTGCACATCCTTTTAAATCATCTAACGAGACATAAGGCGCACCTTCATCAGGAATAGCTGCATCAACCGCCTCACAGGTGGTCGATACCGGAGGTACCGTGCGCAACCTCGCCTCAATACCATCTACTTGTCGAACCCCTCTCGCAATTTGCTGTGCAAGTGACGCAACAGCACCGTGCCTTGAATAATATAAAACTAATATATAAGGTGCTGTCATTTGTATGGCCTCCAATTAATTACGAAAAGCTCACTTCAGGAGGCTTTCCTCCGTATGTTTTTTTGTACACATTTAAGGCATCTTTGGCTGCATCTTGAAGCCCCAGCTCCTTATTGGCATGATACAAAACGCCTAATGCCTCTTTAACACTGGGTGCTTGCGGATAAGTTTGAATTAAATAGCTAGCGCGCTCGGCTGACGCCACATAACGCCTGCGCTCATAATAATATTTTGAAACATTAAGCTCAGACTTCGCAAACATATTTCTTAAATAAATCATATGCTGTTCTGAGTTTGCCTTATATTCACTATTGGGAAACAGTTGTACAAGTGTTGCAAAATCAGAATACGCCTGCGATTGAGTGCCTGGGTCACGATATGACTGGTCCATCGGTAAAATATTTGCAACGGGGCCTCTCAACTGATGAAAGTTTGACATGGCTTTAATGTAATACGCGTAATCTACATGTTTCGCACGTGGATACAAATGGATAAAGCGCTCAGACGCAGCTCCCGCCGACAAATAATCTTCCTTCTCATAGTACGCGTAAATTAAACGAAGCTCTGCTTTTTCTGCATCCTCATGAAAGGGATACATCGTTTCCATCGCTTCAAGTCGCTTAATGGCGCCGGAGTAGTCTTTTTTCTTTAAGGCAACATCAGCATCATGATACAACTGCTTTGCAGACTGGCCTTTGAACGGACCTTCGTCCTCATCATCTTTTTTTAAATCTTGCCAAAGTCCTGTGAGCGTTTTACACCCAACCAACCCCACAAACACAACCAGCACTATTAAATATTTTATTGCTTTCATCAACCCTATCATCCAAACAAACGCGCTTTTTATTAAAACAATCAATTAAGGCGCTCATTATACCTATTAGAGAGATATTTGCGAACACAAAAAAATCCTTAACCTGTTCTATAATGTACAATATGTAATTATTTCCAACTTGGTGGACTATGCCTACAGCAACCGAAAAATTCTTAAAACTACTCGATACGCTTGATGAAAATGTACGCCAATTTTCAGCACGAATAGATGACTTAAGTGATGCCAAAGACAGTAACGAAAGCTTCATGGGGCCAAGCCTACTTAGCAAAGAACAAATACTTGATGCAGAAGAGGATATTAATACATTCTGGGTAAACACCACAGCTACTACAAAGCATATTCGCGCATTTATTGAAACTCTCAATACAGAAACTGATAGATTAAAAATACTTGAAAATTTTGTAGACCTACAAAGCCAAGTGGCAACACATGCTGAAACACTCAACATACTCAAAGAAAAGCATGCACGTGCCATCCATCGAGTACAGCATATAAGACCACTTATGAATTTCATGCAAAGCATGACTAACTCTCCCTTATTTGATGAAACATCACTCTATGACACAAAAACAGCTATTAGAAACGTCAAAGAAGCGCTCGAAAGTCGAGTAAGATCAGAGTTATTTGGTTTAGCAACCTCACACACCAATGCACAAAAGGCCGCAAGAAAAGCCAAAGATGAAATATTAGCTGAGCAGCTTAAAGCACTTTCAGGCACCGACAGTTTGAAGAATGGTGCACTACAACTCAGCCAACAATTAGAAACACTCAGAGACCGTGTTGCGACAGCGCCTGTTCAGCACCGTGTAACGCAGCTCAAACTCATTGAAGCTGTACAAGCTCATCTCGATGCGTTTGCTGAAGCTTGTAAACTAGATGATACTCTTGCTCAGTATGAACATGCTTTTGCAATTGATCAGAATCTTGAACATGCATTACGACAATGTGAGACAGAGCAAGCAGTGAAACTTGTACAGTCTATTCAAAACAGTGCAATCCCCTTTTTCACCGAAGTCGATACGCTCACTGCATCATCAGAGCATGCAACCCGCATTCAAGAAGAGCAAACATTAAGAGCAGCCAATAAAATCGTACTTGAGCATGCTTTGTCACTTGAAAAAGTACTGACAGAAAAAGTCAAAACACCTGAGCATTTAAAAAATGAAGTACATGCTTTCATTGAAGCAGTGAAAGCGTGGGATGAAAAACGTCCCACTCTGAGTTCGGCAGAAAGAAAAACAGAGGACCTTTTGTTATCCAAACATTATGAGAAAATGGCCAAATATCTCAATAATAAAGACGTAACACATGTCATTCAAAGTCATCGGGTACTAGCCAAAACTGCTAACTTACTCATTCAAGGCCTCAATGCTTTTTTAAGCATCTTTGGCATAGGACCATTTGAACTCTTTTCATCCAGAAGAGACAATATGCGTGCCATTCAAGTCAATATGGGCCCCATTCAACAACAAGCAATCGATAAGAAAGCAGTCCCTCTATTTGATACAACAACACATACAGAAACTGCAACGACTTTAAACCAAGCGAAAGCCGATATGCGTGCTTATTTGCAAGAAAAAATTGATGCATTAACCGCAAAAATTGAGCAGCTCGAAATCTCAGAAAATGTTAAGGGGAAATCCTTAGACACAGAAAAACAGGCTTTGAGTCAAGTACGTTATCACTACCAGCATCAAGCACTGAGATGGCTCACAGACCTTGAGAAAGGGGCAAATACCATCACACCAGCAGCACTCTTGCAGCAATCATCACATTTTGCCTCAAGCGTTCATGCAAGCGCCATTGATGACAAAACACTTGATGAGCATCTAGCCCGTGTAATGGTAGCTGCCGAAGCCCATAACGAGGCACTTGGCCAGCCGTTACGCATTAAAGAAGCACTCCAGCTTGAGCAAAGCATTAAAAAACTCGAAGCTAATTTGCCTGAAATCATTGAAAAACTCTCTCACACTAAAAAAGGTGTATTAACGAGCCAAGCAACTGTAGATACTACGGCAGAGATTTCAAACAGGTGTCATACATTATTAATAGATGCAAAAAAATTACAAGAAACACTCATGACACAAAGAGAGAAAAACGGTGCTTGGATGCCGTATGCAGGAAGTACTGAAGAAACAATGTTACAAGCACTCATACAAGAGGCGAAATCTTTAAAAACGGCCGCGGCCAACAATAAAAAACTCAACGCCGTACTGAATAGTTTTCTGAGAAGTGCGGGAACACCAACTGCTACTGAGCATATTACATCTGAAATGAGACGTACACTTACCAAAGAGCGACGCGACTCTGATATAGACTCTCTATCTACTGATAGTTCTCATAGCCTATGAGACAACATCAAGGAGCACTTAAATGAGCACTAATAAAACAGAACAAAGTCTTCGTAAACGATTCCAGGAATGGGGGGATGCGGGTTCTAAGGAAGACAAAAAGTATGCAGAGACAGGTTCCAAACTTGCATACGACATACAAGTATACATGCAAGAAAACGAAATCCTCTCCACAAAAACAGACGAAAGACAACATGCAGAGAGCATGTTGTCTCTGATTGATGGACTTACTGGCGCAACAACCTGCCCCATACACATTAGGCAAGGTATAAAAATGGAAAATATGCTGACAGCTATTATTGAACAAGCAGATAAGCTGACAGCAAAACTTGAAAGCAAAAAAGGCGCACATCTTACCACCAATCATGCACGTGAGCTTTATGAAGAGGCCATAGAAAAAATTAAATCTATCAGACAAAAAACACTGCTGTACCAAACAGCACACCATAAAGCGAAGAAAGGTGGTGAATGCTGGATACCTATATCAGGTAACAGTGATTGCTCACAATTTAAGAGCCTTGCAAAAGAAATTGAGCATTTACAAACATTTGTCGAAAGTAATACAAAAACTTTCGAACATGGTTGGTTTGGAAACCTTTTGGAAGGCCTTAATAAACTACTTGAAGTCGTCGGTTTTTCGACACAAAAAAGTGCTAGTATGCGAAAGCAAATACAAAACCTTAAGGGGGATATCGATAATCTCGATCCCTCAAATAAGTCTAACCAATTTGATGTGTAAGCATGGAACCTCTTAAAAGTTATCAACTTTGTAACAAATATAGTTGCAAGCCACTAGCCATTGGGCTATTATTCTCAGCCCGGAGAGATGGCAGAGTGGTCGATTGCGGCGGTCTT
>JASBUO010000078.1 GCA_030147855.1 Gammaproteobacteria bacterium | reverse complement strand
TTGCAAGACCTTATGCAAAAGCTGTGTTTGAGCATGCACTGAAAGAGAATACATTGCCGCTGTGGTCTGAGTGGCTTTGTGCGCTGCAGGTATTGGTGTCAAACTCTGAAATGCTGGCTTTTATTGATAACCCAGAAACAGTCGTGTCGCAACATGTTGCGATTGTTCGGGATGTGATGCTTGCCATGCCTGGTATGGAGAAAGCACTGCCTGAGGTTTTAGGGGCATTTATACAGGTTTTGGCAGAGAATAGAAGGCTTGCTATTTTGCCAGCTATTTTTGAGCAGTTTGAGGCTTTGCGTGCTGACGAAGAGCAACGTATTTCGGTTCAGGTTACAAGTTTTTCTCCCTTGAGTGCAGCGCAGAAAAAACGCTTGGTCGAGCGCTTAACTGAGCGACTCAAACGAAAAGTTGAGCTTCAAGTATCGATTGATCCCGAGTTATTGGGTGGTGCAATTATTGCTGCAAAAGACTGGGTGATTAATGCTTCGGTTAAAGGTCAATTAGACAAATTAGGCGCAAATTTAGTCGCGTCATCGAGAGGGTAAGTTTCATGTCACAACAAACCACATTAAATCCATCAGAAATTAGTGAGCTGATTAGAAAAAAGATTGAGGGTTTTCAGGTTCACTCTGATGCACGTAACGAAGGCACTATTGTTAGCTTAAAAGACGGTATTGTACGTCTGCAAGGCCTTGAAGATGTTATGCAGGGCGAAATGATAGAGTTTGATGGCGGCATTTATGGCCTCGCGTTGAACTTAGAGCGTGATTCGGTTGGGGTGGTATTGCTGGGTGACTCTAGCGGCCTTGCTGAAGGGCAAAAAGGGAGGTGTACAGGACGTATTTTAGAAGTGCCGGTTGGCCGAGGCTTACTTGGGCGTGTGGTTGATGCACTTGGAAATCCAATTGATGGCAAGGGCCCTATTGAGAGCGATGGGTCGTCGCCTATTGAAAAAGTAGCGCCTGGTGTGATTGAGCGTCAGTCTGTTGACGAGCCGCTTCAAATAGGCTTAAAGGCCGTTGATGCAATGATTCCAATTGGGCGTGGTCAGCGAGAATTAATTATTGGTGATAGGCAAACAGGTAAAACAGCGATTGCACTGGATGCTATTATCAATCAAAAAGGCACCGGTGTTGTCTGTGTATATGTAGCAATTGGTCAGAAAGCTTCTTCTGTGGCAGCATTAGTGCGTAAATTAGAAGAGCACGATGCGTTGGCTCATACCATTGTTGTGGTTGCAGGTGCTGCTGACCCTGCAGCATTGCAGTTTATTGCACCATATGCTGGGTGTGCGATGGGTGAGTACTTCATGGAGCAAGGTGAAGATGGCCTGATTGTTTATGATGACCTAACTAAACAAGCTTGGGCTTATCGTCAAATTTCATTGTTACTGCGTCGTCCTCCAGGTCGAGAGGCATATCCTGGTGATATCTTCTATTTACATTCGCGATTGCTTGAGCGTGCTGCAAGAATTAACGCAGCAGAAGTTGAACGCCTAACAGGTGGGCGCGTAAAAGGTAAGACAGGTTCATTAACTGCGCTGCCGATTATTGAAACACAAGCTGGGGATGTATCTGCATTTGTACCAACCAACGTAATTTCTATTACCGATGGTCAGATTTTCTTGGATGTTGATTTATTTAACTCAGGCGTAAGGCCTGCGATTAATTCAGGGCTTTCTGTATCACGTGTGGGTGGTGCTGCTCAAACTAAAATCATGAAAAAATTGGGTGGTGGTACACGACTTGCGTTAGCACAGTTCCGTGAGCTCGAGGCGTTTGCTCAATTTGCATCTGATTTGGATGATGCAACACGTAAACAGCTTGAACGCGGTCAGCGTATTACCGAAGTCATGAAGCAATCACAATATTTGCCACTGTCGGTTGCAGAAATGGCAGTAATATTGTTTGCAATTGAAAAAGGGTATTTAGATGATATCCCAGCGGCTGAAATTACAGCGTTTGAAGCCGCTTTAAGAAGCTATATGCATGCATCACAGCCAGCATTGTTGAAAACAATTAATGAAGCAGGTGGCTACGATGATGCAATACAAGAGCAATTGACAGCAGCGGTTGAAGACTTTAAGCGCACGGGTAGCTGGTAATTATTTGGAATTTCCCTGAATAGGTGGGTAATTAGATGGCTGGAGCAAAAGAGATACGCTCTAAGATTTCGAGCATTAAGAATACGCAAAAAATCACTTCTGCAATGGAGATGGTTGCTGCAAGCAAAATGCGTAAAACACAAGAGCGCATGCGTGCTTCTAAACCTTACGCAGGCAAGCTTTATGATGTAGTCAAGCATGTTGCGCGCGCACAAGCTGAATATAAACATGTCTTTATGCAAACGCGTAAGCAAAAACGTATTGGCTTGATTGTTGTGACCTCAGATAGGGGGTTGTGTGGTGGCTTAAATGCCAACCTATTGCGTGAAGCGTTAGGTAAAATGCGTAGATGGCATGATGCCGGCCAAGAAGTAAAGCTTTGTCTTATTGGGCGCAAAGGTAAAGCATTCTTTAATCGTGTAGGTGGACAAGTATTAGCATCGGTTGAGCAGCTCGGCGATACCCCAAGTGTTGGGGACGTGATTGGTGCCGTTAAAGTGATGTTAGATGCGTTCGAAGCAGGAGAAATTGATGCGTTACATGTTATTTCAAATGAGTTTGTAAACACCATGACGCAACAACCGGAGATGAAAGCATTGCTTCCTTTGCCGGTTGCAAAAGAAGAGGAAAAAACGCTTGGGCATTATTGGGATTATATTTATGAGCCTGAGGCAAAATCACTGCTTGATAATTTGTTGACACGCTACATCGAGTTGCAAGTGTATCAAGCAGTGGTTGAAAACATCGCATGTGAGCAAGCAGCTAAAATGATTGCAATGAAAAGTGCGACAGATAATGCAGGTGATTTGATTAAAACATTTCAGTTGGCATACAACAAAGCTCGACAGGCCGCGATTACGCAAGAGTTGGCGGAAATTGTCGGTGGTGCAGACGCGTTATAAAGAGGGTAAATGATGAGCGATGGTACAGTAGTTCAAGTAATTGGTCCGGTAGTTGATGTGGAATTTCCACGCCAAAGCGTTCCTAAAATTAATGATGCACTCACATTAGAAGAAAATAATCTAGTTTTTGAAGTGCAGCAGCAGCTTGGAGATGGTGTGGTTCGAACCATTGCCATGGGAACCACCGATGGGTTGAAGCGAGGTGTGACTGTTAAAAACACCAATGAGCCAATTCAAGTGCCTGTAGGGACCAAAACATTGGGCCGCATTATGAACGTGCTTGGTGAGCCTATCGATAACGCAGGACCAATCGGTGCTGAAGCTGTTGCGCCAATTCACCGTGCGCCACCCAGCTATGATGAGCAAGCAGGCGGCCAAGAAATTCTTGAAACCGGTATTAAAGTCATTGACTTACTCTGTCCTTTTGCTAAAGGGGGTAAGGTTGGTTTATTCGGTGGAGCAGGGGTTGGTAAAACCGTTAATATGATGGAGCTGATTCGTAATATTGCGATTGAGCACAGCGGTTATTCTGTATTTGCTGGAGTTGGTGAGCGTACCCGAGAAGGAAACGACTTTTATCACGAAATGAAAGACTCAAATGTACTCGACAAAGTATCACTTGTTTATGGTCAGATGAATGAGCCACCAGGTAACAGACTCCGTGTTGCATTAACGGGCCTTACTATGGCTGAGCAGTTCCGTGACGAAGGACGCGACGTATTGCTGTTTGTTGATAACATTTATCGTTATACTTTGGCTGGGGTTGAAGTCTCAGCGCTCTTAGGCCGTATGCCGTCGGCAGTAGGTTATCAGCCAACGCTTGCAGAAGAGATGGGAATGTTACAAGAACGTATTACCTCAACGAAAACAGGTTCTATTACCTCGATTCAAGCGGTATATGTTCCTGCGGATGACTTAACTGATCCATCACCTGCAACAACATTTGCTCACTTAGATGCAACGGTTGTATTGTCGCGTCAAATTGCAGAGCTTGGTATTTATCCAGCGGTTGACCCACTCGATTCAACTTCACGCCAGCTAGACCCACTCATTGTTGGGCAAGCGCATTACGACACAGCACGTGGTGTACAGAAAACGCTGCAGCGTTATAAAGAGCTGAAAGACATTATTGCTATTTTGGGGATGGATGAGCTTTCTGAAGAAGATAAGCGTATTGTGTCTCGCGCGCGTAAGATACAACGTTTCTTATCTCAGCCATTCTTCGTTGCAGAGGTATTCACAGGTTCGCCAGGAAAATATGTATCATTAGCTGATACCATTCAGGCGTTCCAAGGTATTTTGGCTGGTGAGTACGATGATTTGCCTGAGCAAGCGTTTTATATGGTAGGTCGTATCGAAGAAGCTGTTGCAAAAGCGAAGACGCTCTAACGAATAATACGGTGTAATTATATGGCAAGTACAACGCATTTAGATATTGTTAGCGCAGAACGTGCTATTTTTTCAGGCCCTGTTGAAATGGTAGTTGCAACAGGTGAGCTGGGTGAGCTAGGTATTGTTTCAGGACATGCACCGTTGCTCACAATGCTTAAGCCGGGCGAGATTCGTGTGACACAAATGGGCGGCGAAGAAGAGGTTTATTATGTCTCTGGTGGCATTTTAGAGGTGCAGCCTAACGGTGTGAGTATTTTAGCCGATGCTGTTGAGCGCGCTGATTCTCTCGATGAAGCATTGGCTATCGCTGCGAAGGCACGCGCGGAAGAGGCAATGGCTAATAAAGATGCTGACATTGACTACTCAGTTGCCTCCATGGAACTTGCACGTGCAATTGCACAGATTCGCGCAATTCAAAAAGTTCGAAATAAAATCAAATAAAGCGAATCTTAGTATAAAAGCGCCTAAGCAAACCAGCTTGGGCGTTCTTTTTCGCACAAAGTTATCCACAGGCTCAAAAGAAGAACAATATGGGCGATCTCATAAAATTCATTTAAAATCAGTGGGTTGCGCCAAGCCTGTAACAGGGCATGCTTATCAGTATGAAATTATCCACAGATTGCTGTAATCTTCTAACGCTTTGTTTGGTTTCTATTCTCCCCGAGAGAAAATGGTGCGCCCAGGGAGAATAGAAGACGTGATTAACAATATTCCATCGCGAAGAGCCCTTCTTGCTCAGACACTGTGGCTTGTATTGCTTTTAATCGTGTACCAAGTGTGCTAGGAACTTCTCGAAGCATGCCGGTCAATTGTTCAGATTTTGCTAGATATGCATCTTGCTCTGCTCGAAGCTGATTGAGACCTTCTGTATTTGAAGCGTCAAGCTTGTCTTGAAGTACTTGATTAACCTCTAATACATCAAGGTAATAGTCGAGCGCGGTCTCAAGCATTGGTATGGCTTCTGCTCGAGTGTTTTCTTGTTGCCACAGGAGGTCAGCGCGTTCTTTGCGGAGTGAGAAGATGTCATCTAGTCGGACTCTAAAGTCGTGTCCTGCTGGGTTGTTATAACGCTTGTAGAAGGCTTTTGCCGCATCTAAATGTTCAAGTGGTTCATGACATCTTACATTGATAGTTAATAGATTGAGCAAGGTTCTAAAACAATTTGCAACATGCAGTGAGTTTTCGGCCTTGTAGTGGTTGTAAGCTTCAATAGAAAGTACTTTTGCTTTGTTATAATCTTCTAAGCCAATATATGCTTCGGCCTCTATATTATTTCTATATTGCTACGTGGTTTGTGCTAAGCTGCGCTCTACTTGCTTCATTTTGAATTTTTCTAATAATCTCAAGTGAGCGCTCGCGTTCATTACCCGCAGAGGCGACTACAACATCTTTATGGAGGGCTTCTCTTTCTGTTTTCCAATCGAAAGGTTGTTCAAAAAAACGATTTTCCATGATTTATTCTCTAAAGTTACATCAATACAAGCGGATGTATTTTAAGACATACAATCAAATAAAAAAAGCAAAAATTATTTTAGTGATGCAACAGGGCCTTAAAAAGTAACGTAAAACTTCTTACTTTTTTACGGTTTTTTCTAACTCATGAGGAGAGGCGAATTTTGCCAAAACTGCTATAATTCTAGCAATGCAAGGTCATTCGGATAATTAATAATGCTAACTATAACCAAGACGCTGCTCAAAGAGTATGGTGAAAAGTTTCAGGATAATTCTATTACAGATGCCGAACTGGAGACGGTGATGGAACAGCTCAGGTCAAGCGCTGGCTATTATAAAGCAGACAAACCTATCACAGATAGGAATCATTCAACGCAACAGGCAGTAAGAGATTTTGTAGGCCAGATAGCACCTCTTATTCCAGCGGCGCATTTTCATACGTTAGTAGAAAGGCTGATTCTGTTAGAGCATGAAGCCACCAAAGCGGGAAATACGGCAACTGTGGGCGCCCAAGCAGGAAAAAATCTTGGGTTAATGAGAAATGCGTCACTTGCGAAAAGCTTTTATGAGTACGAAATGGCGCATTATCCAGCAGAGGCAATGATGCGAATGGAAGCATCTCCAATGGATGCCATCAAGCCTCATTGGCGGATATTATTACCAGAGGGGATACGGATATTTAGCGGTCAGGAAGAGCTTAAAACACAGCCTGCAACAAAAGAAGAAAACCTGGAGTCAGGCCGATTAAAAACAAATATTGCGAACATAAAGCACGATATTTTTTTAAAGGCTGCAGATTATTATAATGCGAATAAAATAGACAAATCATTATACAATGAGATTCGAAAATTAGTTAATGCGCTTACAAAAATACATGAAGTGACATTATTTGGGGCGGCGCCTCATGAAGAGGGCGTCGATGAAGCGACGCTGCGAGAACGCTTCAAAACGCTTATTACGCACATAGAAGAAATCGAAGGTAGGGAAATAGACCTTTTGGGAAGAATGAGGGAAATGTTAAACTTAACCAGTCGTGGAAACGCTACACAAAAGTTTTCAGAGGCCTTAAGGGCGCTTAGAGACGAAGTTGAGAAATCAGATAAGTTAGATGAGCACGCTGTAGTAAATAGGGCTCGCGGTTTCTAATTATTGATTGATGCGTTAGATGAAAGACAATCATTAATTTTACGGAAATCGTGGTGTTATGCCAAGTCAATCGGGTCAACATCCATCGTAAAATGTACGCCATTTTGCCGTATATGAGGCGGGTAGGTACTTTGTATTTCAGTCAGTACGGCATGCAGGGCCGTGCGCGTGTTTGACTTAATGAGTAACTGCATATGGTACTGATAAGCTTTTTTGGCTAGCGGGGCTGGGGCCGGCCCAAGAATTGTCACCTCAGGTGTGTTTAAGCTGGTTTTGATGGTATTTAAGAACTGTTTGAGGTTGGCTTCTTTGCGTGCGTATGCCCGAAGTAACGCGAGATGCTGATAGGGCGGCCAGGCTGCCTGATGGCGCAGAGGGAGTAAGGCATCGGTGAAAGCTGTGTAGCCCGCTTGAATAAGCTGGTTAAGCAAGGGGTTATCTGGAAAGTGCGTTTGAATGAGTACTTCGCCAGGTAGTGCTGCTCGCCCTGCTCTGCCGGATACCTGCGTAATCAGTTGGCCAAGTCGCTCAAGTGCGCGAAAATCTTGATTATAAAATCCTGCATCGGTATCGAGTACTACGACTAAGGTAA
>JASBUO010000016.1 GCA_030147855.1 Gammaproteobacteria bacterium | reverse complement strand
GAATATTCAATGCCTTCATTTTTTGGATGCTTTCTTCACGGGCTGCATATACGCGCTCGATTACTTCACACACCACATCAGCACTTAAATTTTCCGTATCTTCTAAAACCGTACTAATTCCTTTTTTTTCAAAGTAATGTGCATTGTCAATTTGGTCACCGCGACTATAACGCCGCGAAAGTGGCACTAATACATGCGGTTTAGTCAGTGCTAAAATTTCATATAACGCATTCGCGCCTGCACGTGACAGTATAACATCACTTGCTGCAAACAAGTCTGGTAGCTCGTCTGTTGCATATTCTAATTGATAATAATCGGGATGATCCAAAAGTGTACTATCTGTTTTTCCAGGCCCACATAAATGAATGACATGAAACATCTTGCACAATGCATCGAGGGCTTCTCTTACACAGCGGTTTAATACCTGTGCACCAAGACTTCCCCCCATAATCAGCAAACATGGTTTACTACCGTCAAACCCACAACGCGCTAATCCTGCCTCGCGAGCACCTTTAAATAGCTCAGGCCGAATAGGTGTGCCCGTTACCAACACCTTATCTTGACGTCGTTTAAAGTAAGCTTTGCCTGCATCAAATGTGACACAAATGGTTGTTACAAATGGAAAACTAAGCCGGTTGGCAAGCCCTGGGCTCAAATCTGATTCATGTGCTATCACAGGAATACGATTAAGCCACGCACCAATCACAACGGGTAAAGCAACAAATCCGCCTTTTGAAAATACAAGCTTCGGCTTTAAACGACGCAACAGTAAAGCTGATTGAAAAATACCCACCAGCAAATTAAATGGATCGCGCACATTCTGCCAGCTAAAGTAACGCCTGAGTTTCCCAGAACGAACAGCATAATAAGGTATTTTTTTGGCTGCTACCATTTGTTGCTCAATGCCGTTTTGAGAGCCAATATAAGCCACCTCAAAATCAACAGACAACGCATCTATCAGTGCTAAATTAGGTGTTACATGACCTGCAGTACCACCCCCTGTAAATATAAGAGCAGGTTTCATACGTTGTCATCCAACAATAAACTTAAATCAATAGCGCGTACTGATTTGGTCGTTGCCCCCACTGAAATATAATCAACACCTGTCTCAGCAATGCTTCGAATATTTGACAAACTTATACCCCCTGACGCCTCTAAAATCACATGTGATGACTGCTTTAGTGTAACTGCTTCTGAAAGCATCACTTCATCAAAATTATCCAACAAAATTCTATCAGGTTGCGCGTTAAGTGCTTGCCTAAATTCATCCAATGTTTCTACTTCAACTTCAATCCATTGGCCCACATTACGTTCACGTGCAAGACGCACAGCAGCATCAATGGAGCCGCATGCCTTAATATGATTTTCTTTAATGAGAATTGCATCAAACAAACCGAGGCGATGATTCACGCCACCACCACAACGTACAGCATACTTAGAGGAAACCCTTAAACCTGGTATAGTTTTTCGCGTATCAAGTAGCTGTGTATGCAGCCCTTTCAAGCACTTCACATACCGTCTTGTTTCTGTTGCAATTCCAGATAAAGTTTGCAAAAAATTAAGCGCTGTCCGCTCAGCAGTTAATATACTACGTACAGAACCTTCAATTGTTGCAAGCGCCATCGGCTCACTTAATGTATCCCCGTCAGCGACTTTCCAGCTGATAGTAACGCCCGAATCAACCAATGAAAACACCTGGTTTACCCAAGAAATACCACACACAACCATCTCTTCGCGCGATAAAATAGTTGCCCTAGCATGTACGCTTTCAGGTATTAAGGCGGCCGTAATATCCCCTTGCCCCACATCTTCTTCTAACGCACGAGTTACATCCAGCAATAATTGTCTTGTATCAAGCATGCGTCACCTTTTAGGTTTTTTCAGGGAGTTTCGCATAACGCAATTTTAACCAGGGTGGCGCTACAAAAGTTGTAATAATCACCATTAAAATAATGGCAGAAAATAAATTATCTGATAGCACACCAAGCGTTCGCCCAATCGATGCAAATACAAGCCCTACTTCGCCGCGAGGCAACATACCAATACCAATTAATAAGCGATCGTCTTTTTTGGCGCCTCCCCAACCACTCACTAACTTTCCGATAGTTGCTGCAATCGTTAAGCCTGCAGACACCAATAAAACGTGCCAATCTAAAAATGCCTCCAGTTTCACTTGAATGCCAATTAACATAAAAAATAACGGTGCTAATAATGCCTCAAGGGGGGCTACCAGTTCACGAATTTGTGTATCGCGCTCTCCATCTAAAGCGTGGCCATCAAAAAAGCCATCATGAATAATCAAGCCCGCTGCAAATGCTCCAATAATACTCGCCAACTGTACAATCGTTGCAAGCCATGAAAGCGCCATTACAAATACAAATGAAATGACCAGTTTCGCCTCCCATGGTTCTAAAAAGCGAAACAATGCAACCATGCGTCGCAAAACCCATGGGCCCATTAATAAAACCCCTGTGAAAAAAAGAACCACTTGTAAAAGCACACGTACAAGCGTTGTTATATCAACAACCCCTGTAAGCACTACACTGCTTACCATTGCTAAAATAATTAAGCCTAAAACGTCATCAATCATGGCTGCACCCAAAATGGTTTTAGCCTCTCTTGTACGTATTTTTTTAAGCTCTTTTAAAACACGCGCAGTAATTCCAACGCTGGTTGCACAGAGAGTTGCAGCTAAAAATAAATCTGTTTTAAGCGATGCTGAAGGCACCAGAAGTAATGTCACTAAAAAACCACAAATAATCGGTGCTACAACACCAAGAATTGCAACACGAATCGACTCACGGCCTGTATGCTTAATTTCATCAATAGAGGTTTCAAGCCCCACCATAAACAATAAAAAAATAACACCATAACGAGAAAAGCTATCAACCACATAAGCCACACGAATTAAATTTGTGCCGTCTGAGCCTTTTAAAACGGCTGTGACTTGTTTTGCCTCCGGAAGCCTAGGAAGCACGGTATACACGGCCTCGGCGACAGAGGATCCTTCTAAAATACTCCCCATAACGTCAAAAACAACTCCGCCCTCGCGTAATAAAACTGCCAGTGGCAAGCCTAAAAAATAACAGAGGTTACCAAGCACCACCCCCATGAGTAACTCACCCAACACGCCAGGCTGATTCAACCGTTGTGCAATATAGCGCCCCATTACACCAAAGAAGAAAATCAAGGTTACCCAAAGAGCAACCGAAGCAACGGGATCTTCATGGCTATTTGCACCCGCTGCAAAAGCAAACTTGGGCAAAAACAAACACCCCAGCAGCACCAAAAACAATAGAAAAAGAAGGCGACGCTTCACTACCCCACTCATGACAAAACATCCAAAGGTTCAACTTGCTGTTTTGCAAGCATAAGACTAGTCTCAAGCACCGTATCTGGATTAAGCGACACGCTATCAATCCCCTGCTGCATCAGCCACAAGGCTAAATCTGGGTGATCTGAAGGTCCCTGCCCACAAATGCCAACATACTTACCAGCACGTTTACATGCCTCAATCGCCATATGCAACAACGTTTTCACAGCCAAGTCACGTTCATCAAACTGCTCAGCCACAAGGCCCGAGTCTCTATCAAGCCCAAGCGTTAATTGCGTTAAATCATTGGAGCCAATTGAAAAACCATCGAAATGTTCTAAAAATGCTTCTGCCAATAGTGCATTGGATGGTAACTCACACATCATAATCACACGCAGCCCGTTTTCTCCGCGTCGAAGCCCATTAGCATTGAGTACATCAATGACTTTCGACGCCTCCGTAACCGTTCTCACAAATGGAATCATTACCTCAACGTTATTAAGCCCCATCGACTCACGTACTGCCTTTACCGCTTGGCACTCTAGCGCGAAGCAATCTGAGAATTCAGGTGCCACATAGCGAGATGCGCCTCTAAATCCAAGCATTGGATTTTCTTCTTCTGGTTCATACAAAGGACCACCCAAAAGATTTGCATATTCATTCGATTTAAAGTCAGACAAACGCACAATCACAGGCTTTGGATAGAAAGCCGCTGCAATTGTTGCAATGCCTTCTTTCAAACGCTCAACATAATAAGCAACAGGACTCTCATAAGCAGCTGTTTTATCGGCAATTTGCTTCTTCAACGCCGTATCTTTCAAATCATCAAACGCAAGTAATACTTTTGGATGAATACCAATGGTATTAGAAATCAGAAACTCCAGCCGCGCAAGACCAACACCTGCATTTGGAATAGATTGAAATGTAAATGCACGCTCAGGATTCCCAACATTCAACATCACTTTCATGGGTAAGTCAGGCAATGTTTCTACATCTAACACCGAGCGTTCAAATGGCAAAAGCCCTTGATACACGTAACCCGTGTCACCCTCAGCACAACTCACTGTTACTTCTGCACCATCAGGAATCAAATGTGTTGCATCACCACAGCCAACCACAGCAGGAATGCCAAGCTCTCGTGCAATAATGGCAGCGTGACACGTACGTCCGCCACGATTCGTCACAATAGCTGATGCACGTTTCATGATAGGCTCCCAGTCAGGGTCCGTCATATCAGACACCAACACATCCCCCGGTTCAACACGATGCATTTCAGAAACGTTTTTAATCACACGCACACGGCCCTGACCAATCCGCTGACCAATACTGCGTCCCTCAGTCAAAGTGTTAGCGGTTGCTTTCAGGGAATAACGCTCAATAATTTGTTTCTCTGCCGCTGCAAGTTGGCTTTGTACCGTTTCGGGACGCGCTTGTAGCAAATATATCGTGCCATCAACACCATCTTTACCCCATTCAATATCCATAGGGCGGCCATAATGCTCTTCGATAATGAGTGCTTGGCGCGCCAAGTACTCAACATCTTCGGTGGTCAATGAAAACCGTAACCGCCTTGCTGCATCAACATCCTGTGTCATTACACGTTCACTGGTATTAGGATCTGTGTTATAGACCATTTCAAGCGCTTTTTCACCTAAATTTCGGCGAATAATCGCTTCACGCCCTGCGCGAAGCGCTGGTTTATAAACATAAAACTCATCTGGGTTAACGGCTCCCTGTACCACCATTTCTCCCAAACCATAAGCCGATGTAATAAAAACAACCTGATCAAACCCAGATTCAGTATCTAGGGTAAACATTACGCCGCTTGCGCCACAATCACTCCGAACCATTTGCTGCACACCCACAGACAGCGCAACTTCATCATGTGAAAATCCATGGTGTACACGATACGCAATTGCCCTATCATTGTAGAGTGAGGCAAACACTTCTTTCATGGCGACCAAAACAGCATCAACTCCCTTCACATTTAAAAGCGTTTCTTGTTGTCCAGCAAACGACGCATCAGGTAAATCTTCAGCCGTTGCAGAAGAACGCACTGCAACCGTGAAGTCATCGTGTCCAATCTTTTCTTTCAATGCTTGGTAGGCGTCGTGCACTGCCGTTTCAAACAAGGGACTAAAAGATGCATTCAATATCATTTCACGAATACTTGCACCAACTCGCGCAAGCGCTGCCACATCGTCGACATCTAGGCCTTTCAACGCTGCTTGAATATTTTGTCGAAGCGCGCCTTGTGATAGAAAGTCATGAAAAGCATCTGATGTGGTTGCAAATCCACCTGGAACGCGAACCCCCAGATCACTTAAATGACTAATCATCTCACCGAGCGAAGCATTTTTTCCTCCAACACGGTCTAATTCTGCCATCCCAAGCTGTTGAAAATTTAATGTATATACGATATCTGGCATAGGTCCTCTCGATTCCTTCGAAAATAAGCCTCATTCTACTGAAATTCATGCTCTGTGCAACTTCTATCGTACAGCGTAATCGTCTATCATAAGGCTCCTAACCCACATTAACTTACTTACTGCACTTATATGACCCTATCTGCCCTTAATTCAATCTCACCCGTTGATGGACGATACCTCAAAAAAACACGCGCTTTAAGCCCTTTTTTTAGTGAATTTGGCCTTATTTACTACCGATTACTCATTGAAGTGCGCTGGCTTGAATCCTTAGCTGCAAATCCTAAAATTACCGAAGTGCCACCACTCACAGATGCATCTAAAACATTTTTAAACCAGCTCATTACAAACTTTGATGAAAGTGAAGCCAAAGCCATCAAAGCTTACGAAAAAAAAACAAACCACGATGTCAAAGCCGTGGAATATTACCTACGAGACAAACTCGTCTCATTTGAACCACTTAGCACTATCACAAGCTTTATTCATTTTGCATGCACTTCAGAAGATATCAATAATCTTGCCTATGCTTTTATGGTAAAAGAAGCACTTGCACAAGTGATTCAGCCAACCTTAGCTGAAATCACAGGTGGTATCACATTACTTGGCAAACAGCATGGTGAAGCGGCAATGCTTGGCCGAACCCACGGACAACCTGCCACTCCAACCACCCTTGGCAAAGAGCTCATCAACTTTTCGGCGCGTTTAAAGCGCCCCTTGCAACAACTTGCTGAAGCCCTTATTTCTGCTAAATGTAACGGTGCCGTTGGAAACTACAATGCACACACCATTGCCTACCCTGATGTTGACTGGCGAAAACACTGCTCACGCTTTGTGACAAAACTCGGCTTATCCTTCAGTGCCTATACCACTCAAATCGAACCACACGATGGGCTTGCTGAAGTTTCACACTTAATGATTCGTATCAATAATATTTTACTCGATTATACCCGTGATATTTGGTCTTATATTTCGCTTGGCTACTTTAAGCAAAAAACCGTCAAAGGTGAAGTAGGTTCATCGACCATGCCGCACAAAGTGAACCCCATCGACTTTGAAAATGCAGAAGGCAACCTCGGGCTTTCCAACACGCTATTTGACCATTTTGCCAATAAGCTTACGCAATCTCGTATGCAGCGTGATTTATCTGACTCAACAGTGCTACGTAACCTAGGCGTTGCTTTTGCCTATGCCTTTATTGCTTATCAAGCCATTGCAAAAGGGAACGAGAAACTTGAAATTAATATCCAAGCGCTAAACAATGACTTAAATGACAAATGGGAAGTTGTAACCGAAGCCATACAAACCGTTATGCGCAGGCATGGGCTTCCTAATGCCTACGAAGCGTTGCGTGATTTTTCGCGAGGACAAGCCATGAATCAAGATACACTACAAGCATTTATTGAAAGCATGGACTTGCCTGACAGTGCAAAGAAAGACCTTTTGGCACTCACCCCACACGCATACACGGGGCTTGCCAGTGCGCTTGTTAAAGCCTTCTCATGAGTGCTGATTTGTCACAACAAGGTGAAACACGTCACGTCGATATACTAGTGATTGGAGGGGGGCTTGCAGGCTTACACTATAGTCTAGAGGTCTTGCAACATCACCCTAAAACAACCCTTGCACTTATCAGTAAAACCCTTCTTGGTGAATGTAACAGTCGATATGCTCAAGGAGGTATTGCAACCGCTTTTACGGCCGAAGACTCTATTGAAGCGCACATTAAAGACACCTTAAACGCAGGCGATGGCCTGTGCTATGCCAATAATGTTCGGGCTATTCTTCAAAAAAGTCCTGACGCCATTCAATCTCTTGAAAAACACACAGTAAAATTCGATAAAACCAATACGCATGAATACGCACTGGCGCATGAAGGCGGGCATAGCCACAGACGCATCTTACATGCAGGTGACCAAACTGGTTTTGCAATGATGCAGGCTTTACTCACACAAATCCATGAACACCCCAGCATTCTATGCCTCGAAAATCATACAGCTGTTAATCTCATTACACAATATCACCCACACAGAACACGCCACCAAGGTGAAGTATTAGGTGCTTATATTCTAGATAGCAATACACAGCAAATTCATACCTACTTTGCACGCTGCGTGGTGCTTGCAACTGGTGGTGCGGGTAAAACCTATCGCTATACCAGCAACAGTATGGTTGCAACAGGTGATGGCGTTGCAATGGCATACCGTGCAGGCGCACGTATTGGCAACATGGAATTTTATCAGTTTCACCCAACCCTTCTCTACCACCCAGATATCAGTAACTTTTTAATCTCTGAGGCTGTTAGAGGTGAAGGCGGCATATTACGAAATGCTGATACAAGCACACAGTTCATGACACATTACGCGCCTGAACAAAAAGAGCTTGCCACCCGGGATATTGTGGCGCGCGCCATTTTCAACGAAATAGAACAAAGTGAACACCCGTTTGTTTATTTAGATATTACACATCAGCCACGTGCCTTTCTCAAGAAACGCTTTCCCAAAATCTATACAACCCTTGAGTCGATTGGCATTGATATGTCTGAAGACATGATTCCAGTCGTACCTGCAGCACATTATCAATGCGGTGGTATTCTCGCAATGCCTGATGGCCAAACCGACTTGGAGCGCCTATATGCCATTGGAGAAGTGGCATTCACAGGGTTGCATGGTGCAAATCGTCTTGCCAGTAATTCGCTGCTCGAAGCAGTTGTTATGGCATCAAATGCCGCACGTGCAACCCTTAAGCAGCTTAAAAAGCCCTGGACACTCAAACATGAACTACCTGCTTGGCACTCCCCACGAGAGGTAAACCACAGGCGAGCCAGTCAAATTAATGCGCACTGGCGCGGCTTACGAGGCGAAATGATGTCATATGCAGGCATCGTGCGCACAGAAGCAGGACTCAATGATTTGCTACAACTCATTCAAAAAAGAAAGGAAATTATTGAAGATTATTACTGGACGCACTGCATTACACGAGACTTTATTGAACTAAGAAATATTATTTTAAATGCTGAACTCATTGTAAGCTCAGCACTTTCAAGGCGTGAATCACGTGGTGGACATTTTAGAGATGATTTTCCAAACAAACACCCCCACGCACAAGAAAGCATCGTACGCTTAAACACCCCGCACTGGACGTTAAATAGCGTTATTCAATAAAAGACACCAGTAATATCAATTCATTTCTTTAGAGTGCCCTTATCATCACCATCACCCGGCTGCATAGGGTTTTGGACCACACTTCCTTGAGGCTGCTTATCTGTTAAATAGTCACTAGAAAACAAGCCTTGATTACTTCTAGCAAATGACTCGTAGGTTTTAGTTTCTTCCGAAATCTTCTTGGCCTGTTGCGTGCCTAAATAGGCAAACGCGCCCGCCTCAACTGTGTAAATTAAACAGATTAAAGACAAACCGCTCGTAGGTATGGCGAATAGAAGACCTGCTACAAGTGTGGCCACACTAAGGAAAGAACACATAATAGCAGCTACTTTATCCTCCATCGCCTCATTCCCATAAGAATCTACTCTCTTTAAAAACTTTTCATTCACTTCATCATTACTTTGTTCATTCAGTAAGTTATCAAACGTTTGATTCGCCAAACCTAGCAAAGATTTTTCATTATTTTTTTTAATGAGCTCTCTGAAATTAACAGCACTTCTTTGATAAATCGCTGCAATCTCATCTGCATTTTCAAGATTTTTTTTCTCTCTAATTTTCTCAAGACATTTTCCCAACTTATCATCAAACTCTTTAAATGAAATATCCATTGTAATCTCCTAACTAAAATAACGAAATCGAATTTTACTTGTTCATTATAGTCAATAAATGAACTTATTGGTATTTGGTGAGTATTTATGTAGCGGCAATTCAGAAATGCTACTCTCTATGTAAAGTAAGTTTAGCAACCAGGAAAACCTCTCACGCAAGGCATATTTTAGTAGATTGCACAGACATTCAGGTTATAAGTGAAAGCGAGTGAAAAAATGATGTTATGGTGTGTGTAGAGATATATTTGATATATCATTTGCTTTTATGCGCCAAATTTGAGATTTTATAGGCCGCGCTCGATGTGTATTTTTAATCTAAATATTTTTTATTTTGCAAGGGTCTTCATTCATGTTTACAACCGATACGACTTACAACCCACAAAAAACCTTGATGCACATCACACAAGACATGGAAATATGCCAGGCAGACTATCCACTTGACTGGTATCAAGAAGACTATATCCCTTATGCAGAAGAATATTTAGCATTACCTGATCGTAAGCTCACAACGGTTTTAAAGTGGATGACACCTTACTTAAATAAAGTACAAGACCATTTCGGACCTAATCTATTGTTACTCGCCCATTATTATATGGGTGGCGAAATTGTTCGCTTGGTCGAACAATTTGGTGGCCAAATTGGCGACTCATATCAACTCGCCTTAATGGCAAAGAAGCATCCTGAAAAATCAGTTATTGTGGAGTCTGCTGTACATTTCATGGCAGAGTCAATTGCTACGCTTGCGCACGAATCACAAAGTGTTTACATCACAAACCCTAAATCAGGTTGCACCATGGAAATGCTCGCCAAAGATTTCATGGTAGAGCCTGCTTTTACCGAATTAAACGCACGCTATGGCGCTGAAAACATTTTACCCGTATGCTACATGAATACGTCAGGACGCGTAAAAGCCTTGACTGGCTCACAGGGTGGCGCTGTTTGTACCAGCTCAAATGTCAAAGAAATTTTTCAGTGGGCACGCGCACAGAACAAAAAAATTCTATTTATTCCAGACCAGCACATGGGCGAAAACGTTGCATATTGGCTCGGCATTCAAAACATTGCCTACTGGCCGTCAGGCACTAAAGGCGCACAATACACGCTAGATGCACAAGATGCGAAAACGCTTAAGCAATTTGATAATGCAGAACTCATTCTTTTTGCCAGTGAATGTACTGTGCACACCCGGTATAATGCGGCCATGTGTGCCTATTGGGATACTAAAAGTTATACGACGGTGGTACATCCAGAATGCAAGAACTCAGTTATTCGTGCGGCACAATATGCAGGCTCAACCGCTTTTATTTGGGATTTGGTCACTAAAGACCGTGCCAGAACCAAGCGCTATGCCATTGGCACAGAAAATCATATGGTTGAAAACTTAAAGCAGCATGCAAAAAAATTAGGTATTCAAGTTGTGAACCTCGCTGAGGCACCTATCACAAACAACCCAAGCCATGTTGGATGTGGCTGTGCCACCATGTCGCGCAACGACCCACCCCATCTAGTAGCCCTACTCGACTTACTGCGACTTGGAAAAAACATGCCTTACAATGAAGTCAAGGCAGGGGATGTTGTCAATGAAGTGACAGGTATACGTCAAAGACTTAGCGCCGAGGACCAAGCCTGGGTGATTGAGAATGCCAAAAAGGCACTTCAAAACATGATTCGTATCACTGAAGCCCAGCTGGCGCCGATTCAGAGCCTCCTTTAGGCGCTTTTTTTGTATCTTTGTCTGCAGGCTTTTTGTCGTCTGCAGATGCTGAGGATGCCACAGCACCTCCGGTTAACAATTCTTCATGCACTTGTTTAATTTGGGCTTGAAGACTTTTTTGCATGTCTTGCATCTGTTTTTGTGTCGCCGTATTCATTTTCGCCATTTGATCTTGCAGTTTTGTCTGCGTATCTTTTAGCTGTTTTTGAAGTTGCTTATTCAACTTTTGAATTTGCGCTTGTTGTGTTTCTTGCATACGCTGCAACTGCACTTGTAGTTGACTATTTAACATTTGAATTTGCTTAGTTGCATCAGCGCCTGCACCTATTGCAGTGGTTGATAGTAACGCAATACATCCCCCAAAAAAACTAGCTATTAACCGTTGCATATCACCTCCCTTTGATTCACCGTTCTATTCTCAAAATATCATTTAGATCATCTTAACGCGAGCAGTGTTTAACACACAAATGATGCTTATTTATCAGCCTAAAAAACAAAAATAAATACAACTTATAACTTGCAGAATTTGAACTATACTGAGTAGGGTTAAAAATGTAATTATCAACAACTGAGGAATAAAAAATGAAAAAAAATCTCATGGGCGGGTTATCTGCCGCGGTACTATCGCTTGCTATGTTTCAAACAGCACCAGCCTTCGCCATGCATAAAAATTGCTCTATGGAAGAGCCCTGCATGATGACAAAAATTGACATGATGAAAGATAACCTCGCGCTCACACCTGATCAAAAACAAAAACTCAAAGGCATTAAAGAAAAAAGCAAAAAGTTTATGGAAAAAGTACATAAAGAAAAACACATGATTCATGAGGAAGCCAAACACATTGCAGATGCACCAAGCATTGACAAGGAGAAGCTTGATAAAGTAGCAGAAAAAGCCTGCCATATAGAACAAGAAATGGTTAAGAATCGCGTTATGACAAGGCATGAGATTAATCAAATCCTTAACCAAAAACAAAAAGACCAACTCAAACAAGATATGCGAATGATGAAAAAAAATATGATGAAAAAAGACATGTCTCACTAGGACCTGTTGACCTTTTCCTCCGCCTACTTGGCCCGACGTGTTCGGGCCATCCACAAATATTAAAAAGCCTTTAAAAAGTATTGCTTAGTAGAAGCAAACGCATAAGATAAATGACTTGCTAATGGATTAATTACAGTTTAGACAGTCTTGCCCTGCTTTTTTTATGTGCGCTTGATTTTTTTGCTTGATTCTTCTAGTGTCCTAACTATTTCAGTATCGGGCCACTTATGCATCAAGGTTATTCTGTAACCCCTACATGGGCGCAAGACCTCCCCACACAAACAGCAGCGTCTAATACTTGGCGTCGCTGTCTAAGTGCTTTTAGTACTGGCTTATTGCTTCCTCTAGGATTTGCCCCCTTTCATTTACCGGGCCTTGCCATATTGAGTCTTGCACTCCTGTTTCTTCAGCTTAGTGAAAAATCCCCTAAAACTGCTTTTCTGGTTGGGTTTATGTTTGGTACCGCTGTATTTGGATTAGGGGCGTCATGGGTCTATAACAGCATTCATGCATATGGTCATCTAAATATTATTCTATCCGGCCTAGTTACACTGATTTTTGTAGCGTTTTTTTCACTATACACGGCCTTTTTTGCCACATTCTACACGGCCATCAATAAGCCACTCCCACGGTATCTTTCACCTTTTTTATTCAGTAGCTTATGGGTATTAAGCGAATACTTACGTGCAACACTGTTTACAGGCTTTCCATGGCTCACGCTCGGCACAGGGCAAATTGATTCCCCGTTAAAATCGCTACTACCACTCATTGGCATCTTAGGTGTTAGCGGGGTAACCGCTCTACTCAGTGGCTTTCTTGGACTTGCGTTCTACTATAAAACACCTAAGAAGCGCCTGTGGCTTTGTCTGTTTGTGGGGTTACTTATGTTGCCCGCAAGCCTTCATCACAAAACGTGGGTAACACTACACCATGAGCCTATTTCGGTCGGCATTATTCAAGCTGATTTATCCATGCGAGATAAGTGGGATAACGCCTTATATCAAAAAATTCAAACCTATTATGAAAATACAGCCAAGGCGCTACTCCCCAAAAAGGACCTCATCATCATGCCTGAGGCTGCTATTCCCTTACCAAGTACCTATGTCACCCCTTTCTTAAAAACATTAAATAACGCAGCAATAAATCATCACAGCGCAGTTTTATTAGGAATTCCACAGCCAAGCCACACACTCGGTTATCACAATACGCTCCTAGGCCTTGGCCATGCAAAGGGCAATTACGCTAAACAACATTTAGTGCCTTTCGGTGAATACCTACCAAAAGCGTTTCGACCGATTACAAACTGGCTTAACCTACCAAATCCAGACATTATCCCAGGCAACGCCAGCCAATCTCCTGTGACTTTCAACCAGCATACCATTGCAAGCCTCATTTGTTATGAGCTGGCATACCCCGAACTACTCCGTAAACAGCTACCTACAGCAAGTTTCATTGTTTCTATCAGCGATGATGGTTGGTTTGGACACTCACTTGCTGTTTATCAACAGCTTCAGATGGCACAAGTCCTCTCTCAACAAACTGGACGATTTCAAATTGTTTCAAACAACGATGGACTCTCATCTCTTATTGATACCAATGGGAACATTCTCCAAAATTTGCCTGCATTTTCTAAAGGCATATTAGAGGGTAATATTTATCCTGCCACAGGCGAAACACCCTGGGTTACCTATGGTGATAGCCCGATTCTTTTGTTACATCTACTATTTGTATCACTCTTCTTAGGATTGCGTGTAATGCTTGCCGCGAAGCTGAAGAGGAGTTATCCTAACCAACCTAATTAAATTTACCGATACATCATGGATAATCGCTATAATCCTCAAGTTGTTGAGCAAGAGGCCCAAGACTATTGGGTCAAAAAACAGTGCTATCAAGTCAACGAAGATTTGAATAAAGAAAAATTTTATTGTCTTGCTATGTTCCCTTACCCTAGTGGCTCATTACATATGGGGCATGTAAGAAACTATACCTTAAGTGACGTTATTGCCAGATATCAAAGAGCACTTGGAAAAAATGTTCTCCAACCCATTGGCTGGGACGCATTTGGCCTACCGGCTGAAAATGCAGCTATCAAGCACAAAGTACATCCGGCCAGCTGGACCGAGCAAAATATTGCCTCGATGAAAGCCCAGTTTTTAAAACTCGGTAATGCATACGACTGGCGGCGTGAAATTACTACCTGTGATCCGGTCTATTATCGTTGGGAACAATGGTTTTTCATCAAATTGTATGAAAAAGGGCTGGTATATAAGAAAAATTCGTGGGTCAATTGGGATCCTGTCGATAAAACCGTGCTCGCAAACGAACAAGTCGTTGATGGTCGTGGATGGCGCTCTGGAGCACTCGTTGAGCGCAAAGCCATTCCACAGTGGTTTATTAAAATTACAGCCTACGCAGACGAGTTATTACTTGGCCTTGATACCCTCGATGGGTGGCCTGACCAAGTGAAGCAAATGCAACGGAATTGGATTGGGCGCTCTGAAGGCTGTGAAGTGTACTTCCCTATGGACGACCGACCAAAACCTTTGAAAGTATACACTACACGCGCCGATACTCTCATGGGGGTCACCTATTTTGCGATTTCTCCAGACCATCCACTCGCAAAAAAAGCAGCGGAAACAGACCCTAAAGTACAGGCCTTTATAGAAAGCTGTGCTGGCACAGGTACTGCTGAAGCAGACATTGCAGCGCTTGAAAAACGCGGCATTGCAACGGGATTTTTTGCAACACACCCTATTTCAGGTCACAAGCTTTCTATTTGGATTGCAAATTTTGTGCTCATGCAATACGGCACAGGCGCTGTTATGGCAGTACCTGCACATGATGCACGTGACTTTGAGTTTGCAACTAAATATAACTTACCCATTCAGCCTGTAATTGCACCTAAAAACAAAGCGCATGCACATGATTATTCAAAAGGCGCTTTCCTTGACACGGGCGTACTCATTAACTCAGGTGAGTTTGACGGCTTAGATTCAACCGACGCAAAAGCCGCCATTACCCAAAAACTTGAAGAAGACAATAAGGGCCGCACCACCATCAACTATCGTCTGCGTGACTGGGGTGTTTCACGACAGCGTTATTGGGGCACACCTATCCCCATGATTTTATGTGATGACTGTGGACCCGTACCTGTCCCTGAAGATGAACTACCTGTACGTCTGCCTGAGAATGTCGACTTTTCAGCACAAGGCTCTCCTCTCGCAGATTGCGCTGAATTTTTGCATGTAGAGTGTCCCAAGTGCGGACAAGACGCGCAGCGCGAAACAGACACGTTCGACACCTTCGTAGAATCGTCTTGGTATTACGCACGTTTTGCTTGCAAAGGCCAAGAAGATGTAATGCTTGATGACCGTGCCAAATACTGGACCCCTGTCGATCAATATGTTGGAGGCATTGAGCATGCTGTCATGCATCTTCTATATGCCCGCTTTTTTCATAAACTTATGCGTGATGAAGGGCTTGTGAATTCAGATGAGCCGTTTAAAGCACTCCTGACCCAAGGCATGGTCTTAAAAGATGGTCATAAAATGTCTAAATCGCTCGGAAACACGGTTGACCCTAATCATCTCATTGAAACCTATGGTGCCGATACAGCTAGACTCTTTAGCATGTTTGCAGCCCCCCCGGAGCAATCATTAGAGTGGTCTGACAGTGGTGTAGAAGGGGCTTATCGCTTCTTGAAACGGCTTTGGGTATTTGCTTATGAGCATCGAACTCGTTTGATTGAAACTGGCGAAATGCATGGCGAGAATAACCCACGTATCAACTGGCAAGAGGTTGACGCGCGCTTAAAGAAAGCACGTGCTGAAGTCCATCAAATTATTGCGCGCGCAACAGCTGATTACGAGCGTAATCAATTTAATACGGTTGTCTCTGCCTGTATGAAGTTATTTAACATCATTTCAAGCTATGAGATTCAAACCGATGAAGATAAGTACTTTTTCTACCACAGCATGACCGCTTTATTGCGCCTTTTAGCCCCGATTACACCGCATATTTGTCATGTACTTTGGGAAAAACTAGGCTTCACGCGGCCAATTATCGACGCGCCTTGGCCAAAATTTGATAAAAACGCCTTAAAAACTGATGAAGTTGACTTTGTAGTACAAGTAAATGGTAAGCTTCGTGCACAGTTTACAGCACTAACAGAAACTCCAGAGGCTGCTCTCATCGACAAAGCAAAAATAGAAGCTGCACCGTTTGTTGCTGGAAAAGAAATTAAAAAATGTATTGTCGTTGCGCATCGCCAACTCATTAATTTGGTGGTCAGCACGTGAAGTATGCCAGAACGTTATTCACCCCCTTCTTAATCGCCACACTATTTTTTACAACTGCTTGTGGCTTCCGATTAAGAGGGAGCGAAACTTCACCCGCATGGCTTAAAAAAGGGGTCGCCATTGTTGTTGAAGATGCAGCACATAACTGGAAACCTTTACTGCATGACTCTCTTGAGGCAGCTCAGATTGACGTCATTGATAACCCTAAAAAAGCACCTTACTGGCTCATTATAAAAAAAGAAAAACTCACTCAAACCATTAACAGTGTGAGCTCAAGCACAACCCCAAGGCAATATCAGCTTATTTACACCGTTTGGTTTTCGCTACAAACCTCAAAAGGCAAGACCATTTTAGAGCCAACCTCTGTTTTTGTGACCCGTCCTTTAACCATTAATAACGATCGTGTGCTAGGCTCAAGGAATGAAGGGGAGAAATTGAAGACTGAAATGAAATACGATGCGGCACTTAAAATCATCGAGTTTATTTATCAGCAGGAATCATCCCCACCACACTTAAAGGGAAAATAATCATGAAACAGTGGATTGTACTTACGCTTTTATCTTTCTTCAGTTTCCAGACATTTGCTATCGCCATTGATATTCCTCCAGGCCAATGGCAATGCATGGCAGTTGATACAAAAGAACGTAACTATGGTGCATTTGGAAAATCAATGAATGCTGCACGTCGTGCAGCTAAAGCTGAATGCAGACGCCGCTCAAATTATCCCAAAACCTGTCAAACAGCCCAATCATATTGTGAACAAGGCCCTGTTTCACTGATTGAGGACCGATGTATTGTGAGCGATGAATCAGGACGCACTTGGAATACCACAGGAAAAAATGCTTGCCACACTGCAAAATACCTCTGCCAACAATGGCAATACCTCCATGGCAGCACACGCAGTGTATGTACCGTAAAACATCGCATGCGAAACTACGATCGCAACAAAAAAGATAAAAATGACGATACTATTTTAGAAAAATTACTGAATGTCGATGATTAAGTATCCTGATGTAAGCTTTGATACACACCTCAAAAAATCTCCTGCTCCCGTTTATCTTTTAGCGGGGCAGGATGCTTTTTTGCTCAATCAAGCAGCCCTCACCCTCAAAAAAAACTGGCGCGCAATCAAAGAGACAGAGATAGAAGAAAAAAGAATGTATCTTGAGCTTGTTCAAGATTGGCATGAGCTGACAGAAACGGCCAATAGTTACTCTCTCTTTTACAGCCAACAATGTATTGATGCAACCTGGCAAAAGAAAAGCCTAGATGCAAAGTCAAAGATGCACCTCATTAACTATGCTAAAGCGCCGAACCCTGGGTGCTTAATCATACTACGCGCACCACTGTTGCCCCCCAAACAATGCTCTGATCTCAGCAAAAGTCCAAATATTGTCTGTATCAATATTCAAATACTGGGTCCAGGTGCTGAATTACGCTGGATTCAACAGCAACTTAAAAACAATCAACTCACCTATACTGAGGCAATTCCGGAACTGATTCAAACGTACACCAGAGGTAACTTGCATGCAGCCAGTCAAACGATTGAGCGCCTAGCACTTACATACGAGCCAAATACCATGCTCACAATTGAAATGGCAAAAGCACAACTCGTAGACGAGCGGCAATACAAGCTCTACGAAATATCAAGTGCATGTCTTGAAGGGAACACCAAGCAAGCAATAGACCTGATAGATCGCGCACGAAAAGATCAGGTTGAGCCAATCCTTATTCTTTGGTTTATCACACAAGAACTCAGGCTCCTTGAGCAACTCATGGCAGGTCAAACATACCCAGCTCTCAAAATTTATAGTTTTCGTACCCAGCAATATCAACGTGCTGTAAAACGTCTTTCTCGTGACACCATTCATCGACTTATTCGACAAAGCCAGTTACTCGATACGCACATAAAATCCGGTGATACAAAACAAACCTGGCAACTCACCGAGCAATTGATTGTTGATTTTGCACAATAAATAGCGCGTATATCATAATACCCCAGCCATGTTGAAGCATGATCTCCTTGAGCTTCGACCAAAACTCATCATTGAGCATAAGTCGAGCCACTGCAAACTCGTTTAATTTAGTTTAGGAACCATGGTTCTACGAGTTTGCTTCTACAACGTCATGTGCTATTCATAAATTTCTAGAAGCTTGAATCTGGATACTGCGGTCAAGCCGCAGCACGTCGGCGATAGGGTAAAATGTCAACAAGCCTTAAAACTCAGGTTAGGGGGATAATCGAGCAGTATCATTGACTGTATATCACCAATCAAATTTCCATCAACTCTTTTTCTTTTTCCACTAAAAACGCATCCATTACAGCAATGAATTTGTCAGTTAGCTTTTGAATACTTTCATTAGAACGGCGCTCTTCATCTTCTGAAATGAGTTTTTCTTTAACATACTCTTTCAATTGTTGATTCGCATCACGCCTAATATTTCGTATCGAAACACGGCCTTGCTCGGCCTCTGCTCGCACAATTTTGATCATTTCTTTACGACGCTCTTCACTTAAAGGTGGCATTGGCACTCGAATCATATTGCCTGAGGGAGCCGGATTTAAGCCTAAATCAGATGTTAAAATTGCTTTTTCAATAGCAGCCATCATGGTTTTTTCGAAAGGAACCACGGATAACATACGTGCATCTGTAACGCTTACATTCGCAACCTGATTTAAAGGCGTTGGGCTACCATAGTAATCAACGCGAACATGATCAAGTAACGCAGGACTCGCACGTCCCGTTCTTATCTTTGACATTTCATGCTTGAGTGACTCAACTGCTTTTTGCATCCGCACTTCTGCATCGCGTTTCACATCATCGCTCATGTTACTCTCCTACAATCGTTCCGATAGGTTCACCCTGAATAATTCGCTTTAAAACGCCCGGTGCTGTCATATCAAAGACTTGCAATGGTAGACCATGGTCTTGACACAAACAAATGGCCGTTAAATCCATCACTTTCAAGTTTTTAGTCAATACTTCATGATAGGTCAGTCTATCATATCGGGTTGCATCAGGATTTTTAACCGGATCGTCCGAATAAATACCGTCAACTTTTGTGGCTTTCAGTACCACATCCGCTTCCATCTCAATACCACGTAAACAAGCCGCAGAGTCCGTTGTGAAAAAAGGATTACCTGTGCCTGCGGCAAAGATAATCACTTCTTTATTGGCTAAGTGTGTCATGGCTTCTCTATGATGATAAGATTCAACCACACCAAGCATTGAAATGGCTGACATCACACGCACTGAAAGATTCGCACGTTCAAAAGCATCTCGAAGTGCAATGCCATTCATAACAGTTGCAAGCATTCCCATATGATCGCCGGGTACACGCCCAAGGCCTGCTTCTGACAATGCTTTGCCACGAAATAAATTTCCGCCACCAATGACAACAGCCACTTCAACACCCATCTCGACTAATTCCGCGACTTCTTTTGCCATTCGATTCAGAACCTTAGGGTCGATACCAAAAGCGGTATCCCCCATCAGTGCTTCACCACTGTACTTAATCAGTACGCGTTTGTATTTTAAAGGTGTCTTTGTGGCATCACTCATGAGTCGCGAACCTGTGACATCACTTCAGCAACAAAATCATCTTCTTTTTTCTCAATTCCTTCACCCACTTCAATACGTGTGAATGAAAGTACTTCTGCATTGTGCTCTTTTAAAAGCTCAGCCACAGTTTGACTTGGGTTTTTCACAAACGCCTGCCCTACCAAACTCACTTCGGCTAAGAACTTTTTAATACGCCCATCAACCATTTTTTCAATAATGGCATCAGGCTTACCACTTTCACGTGCTTGCGCAACAAAAATTTCACGCTCACGCTCAATTTCTTCAGCGGGTACTTGCTCTTCACTCACAACAAGCGGTTTGCTTGCTGCAATGTGCATTGCTAAGTCTTTTGCAAGCGCTTCACTACCTTGTTTCATGGCGACTAAAACACCAATACGCGAGCCATGCAAATAACCGCCAATCACTTCATCTGACTCAACAAATGAAATGCGTCTTATTTGTATATTTTCACCAATGTTTGCAATTAATGCGCGACGCGCTTCGTCTACCGTACCAGCTTCATTAGACAATGGCATAGCAGATACTGCCTCAATATCACTTGATCCTGCTTTCAGTGCCACTTCGCCAACTTGTTTTGCAAACGCTATAAAGCTTGCATCACGTGCCACAAAATCTGTTTCACTATTGACTTCAACCAAGACAGCACGACGTGCATCATCTGACGCGCAAAATACAATGATACCCTCAGATGCCACACGGTCAGCTTTTTTATCTGCTTTAGTTTGGCCTGCTTTACGCAACTCGAGAATGGCGTTTTCCATATCTCCGTCTGTTGCCACTAAGAATTTTTTACACTCCATCATAGGTGCGCCCGTGCGTTCACGTAGCTCTTTCACCATAGCTGCAGTAATTGACATGTTCATTCTCCTAAAAATGAGCGGCATCAAACCACTCTCTGCGCCTCGCACTTGAGTCTTCGCTTAGGCAAAAACCCAAGTACTGCGTCATACATCATCGGTTAAAAAAGTTACTCAGCTGCTTTCTTTTCAGCTGTTTCTTTCTTAGCTGCGGCTTTTTTAGGCTCAGCTTTAGCTGTAGCTTTTTTAGGTTCTACTTTAGCCACTGTTTTTTTTGTTTCAACTTTAGCAGGAGATTTTACAGGTTTTTTAGCTGGCGCAGCTTCTTCATCAGATACTTCAACAAAATCAGAAGCATCAACTCCACCCACTGTATCACCTTGTTGTACATTCACAATCGCATCAGCAATAGTCCGAATGTAAATATCAACCGCTCGCATAGAATCATCATTACCAGGAATGACATAATCGATGTTATCTGGATCATTGTTGGTATCAACTACACCAATCACTGGAATTTTTAAGCGACGTGCTTCTTCAACAGCGATATGTTCAAAACCAACATCCACTACAAACAATGCATCGGGTAAGCCTGCCATGTCTTCAATACCCCCCAAGCTACGATCAAGCTTTTCAAGCTCACGGGTTAACATTAAGGCTTCTTTTTTAATCATGGTTTCAAATTTTCCTTCGTCACGCATTTTTTTCAATTCTTTCAAACGAAAAATAGACTGACGAACGGTTTTATAATTGGTGAGCATTCCACCTAACCAACGATGATCTACGTAAGGCATACTACAACGCATCGCATTTTCACGAATAGAATCTTGCGCTGCACGCTTTGTGCCAACAAATAAAATTTTTGCTTTATTTGCCGCCAAACGACCAACATGGTTTTCAGCGTCTTGCAACATAGGCAAGGTTTTTTCAAGGTTAATAATATGAATTTTATTTCGTGAACCAAAAAT
>JASBUO010000071.1 GCA_030147855.1 Gammaproteobacteria bacterium | reverse complement strand
CATTTTCTGTATAAATCCCTGCCGCATAGTTTAAGTAGCAAGAATTAAAACGTGGGTTAGCTGTTGATCCAGTTGGTACAGGGCAAGCTAAAAGTTGACTTAAAGGATAAGTATTTTCAGGGAAGGGCGTGCTTAAGTTTTGCTTACATGAAAAGTTATCTCCGGTAAAAGGCGAAGTAAAGTTACTATTTAAAGCACAGATTTCATTTGCAGAGAAATATCCCAAAAATGCACCACAGCCAGGATTTAAGTTTATATCTAGGCCACATAGCTGGCCTTTGGTAGCGCAAGTATTGCCTGAAAGGCATTTCGCACCTGTTTGAGTAACTTTATAAAATTTATTAACAGCAGCAGCTGTATTTGATTTTGAAGGGTTTGCTTGGTTCCAGTTACAGGCACCAAATCCATTCTCAGCAATCTCGTTGCCAGGCACACCGCATGTGTAGTTATTAGCTGTTGCATTAGGTTTCATTTTAATAGGAATACTAAAACCATTAATCACTTCAACATCATAGGTATCTGTACCCCCACTCTCTACAGTCAGCATGGTAATTTCTGCTTGTGTTGCTGGTTGTTTAAACCCAACACCTGGTGCACACGAGGTGCTTCCGCCATTGTTATCACATGCAGCAATAACGCAATCGTCACCACTACAGCCTAAGCTGGCAGAAAAATTACCACTCCATAAAGTGTCAGACAAGGCAGATGCATCAGTCCCAATAATATCGACCACGGCAGTATTGCCAGGTGCAGTTGTTTGCAGCTGATAACTACCTGTACTAGGCCCATAGTTATCCCAGTAGCATAAATTAGAACCAACGTTACAACTAGAGCCTTTAGGGCATAAAGAAGGATCAGATGCACATGCCGGAGAATTAGGAATGGCGCCTCCATTTAAAGAGAACCAAACTTTAAAATTACACTGGTTTACAAATGTCAGTTTTCTTTCGTTGGTGATGGTTGTTACGACTTCAGTTGATGTTGTAGCAGTAGCAGTAACAGCTTTTGAGTCTTCATCTAGATAATGGACAACTTCGGTAATGGTTATGCTTGGTACAGTTGGTACATCTGCAGGAGCTGTATAACTTCCATTAAGCTGGCAAGCTTGTCCCGGTAAAAGCGTTGTGCCAGTACAATTATCACCGCCTACTATTGGTGTAAACACTCCTGCACCGGGCCCTATTAAGTCACGAGATGTAATTGTAATCGAGCGTTCGCTTTGGTTTGTAAATAAAAAGAGTAAGGGCTTTGCTGTACTGACTTTTATTT
Source organism: Gammaproteobacteria bacterium (assembly GCA_030147855.1). GTDB lineage: Bacteria > Pseudomonadota > Gammaproteobacteria > Legionellales > Legionellaceae > JAALKW01. The sequence continues at coordinate 8,408 of JASBUO010000071.1, read as the reverse complement.
GTGATGGTAATAAAGTAGGTGTTGTTGCAACAATACCACCTCCTGCTGTACCAACGATTGTATGCGTTGAAATGCTAACAGGTATACCTTGTGTATATGAAAACGTTGTGGCTACCTTTTGTGTTGCCGGTATGCTTGAGGTAGGTGTATATGTTCCTGTGACTCGGCAACTTGCACCTCCTACGAGCTTTTCTCCGCAAGTTGTATTAAAAGAAGAATTCGTTGACTGAATGGCAACGCCTGTTGCTGATTGTGTGCCTGTATTAGTGAATTCAACAGTATAGTTAGAGGACCCCCCTAATGTAATACTAGCCGTAAGCGGGATTATCAGAGAACCTTCAATGCTTACACCTGCGTCAGAACTAGAAATAGCACTTGTTTTTAATATTGGGAGTGGCACAACGTTGTAGTCCGGTTGACCTTGCTCCCCAATAGTGAGTTCAAAACTTTTAGTACCTGCGACGAGGGGCGTTAAAAACGCATTGATGGTGCATGACTCCCCTGCTCTTAAATACTTTCCAGAGCACGCATCTGCATAAGTAAACTCAGACTGCGGGCTTGCCGCGCGCTTAACTTTTAGTGGACGTCTTAACTCAAAAGGCAAGTTATTGGTTAAGGTGATAGTGGCTTGGTGTGTTCCCCCGCCAACGGTAATTGGATTTGGAAAACGCTTAGACACTTCCCATGAAATAGGATTTTTGGCAGCAAAGCCATAGCCACTTAAACTGAGTGTTAAAAAGAGAGATATCAGTTTTTTCATGCCGCAAAACTCCAAAGTTTAATTTGAAAACAAATAGGTTACACCCAGTAAAAGGCTATTCGAGCGATAATGGCCTAGTTGCAGTGACTCATTAGACCAAGTGCTAACTCCAGGGCCTGAGGCAACGTTACCTAAATCCATATATTGATAGGCGAAAGAAAGTATCCACTGGGGAAGTAGTTGGAAATCAAGGCCTGCCCCTACATGATATGCAAATGCTGTATTTAAGTTATTTGTAAAACCTGGACTTACACGTGGAGTTATATTGGGTAGTGCGGTTTCGGTATACTGGCTTGCACGGTTAAATCCAGCGCCAACGCCACCCGCCATGTAGGGTAAAACACGCTTGTATTTAAATAGGTTAAGCTTTCCTGAGGCAAATAGTAGGTTTGAGGAAATATCCCAGTTGTACACATAATTAGTAAATAGAGGAAGTGAATATTGTGTAATAGCACCACTAATGCGCGTTGAAAATAAGGCTTCGTAACGCACGCCAAGTGCGTAAGCTGGAAACCATTTTTTATCGGTTTGCCAATATCTTCCTGCAAAAACGACAATCATCGGCTCAGCTTTGTCTTGGTTGACGCTATAGCTATCTTGATTAGAAGGGCTTGGCAGTAATGAGCCGTTATTTACGTACATGCTAGATTTGAATGACGGCTTTTGGCCGCCGACTGCCCCAAATATAAACCAGTGTGCCGAGCTTTCTGGTTGGTCGGTGCCTATGGTTCCAGAAAACGCAGTGCCAGACAAAAGAGTAAGCGCTAAAAGCTTAGTTAACTTAAATGAAATCCTTTTCATTTTTGTGTCCATTTAATATATTTCAATTAAAATAGAGTCATTATTGTAATATGCGATATAAGTCGTCAAGCTTTATTGATAAGGTCTGGACTGATGCACTAAAAACTTCGAAGTCTCTTTTAATGCGTCAGCCCTGTTGAACGCATACAAATATTTTGATTTTCAGTGTGTAAATAGATACCATGGCCTGCATGAATGCATTGAAACAGTATTATTTAGAACAAATGGGGATTGAGTCTTGGGTACTTCGTAACCCCTCGCCTCCTGAACCTAACCTCGGTCGTCTATCAGCTGAGGTTTCAGTGTGTACGCAGTGTGCGTTACACAAAACCAGAACAAAGGCCGTATTTTCACGAGGAAATACAGCCGCACAACTTATGGTAATAGGCGAAGCTCCTGGTTTTTATGAGGATAAAGCAGGATTGCCTTTTGTTGGAGAAGCAGGCCAACTTTTGGATAAAATGCTTCAAAGCATTGGGCTTTCTGATAAAGCGGTTTATATTACGAATGTGATTAAGTGTAGGCCTCCTAACAACCGAGACCCACTGCCTGAGGAGGTGGCTATGTGTAGCCATCACCTGAAGCAGCAAATTGCATGTGTTAAGCCCCAATTTATCCTTGCTATTGGACGATTTGCAGGCCAGTTTTTATTAAAAGATGCGCTTCCTTTGGGAAAAATGCGGGAGCAAGTGCATCAATACGAAGGCATTCCCACAATTGTTACTTATCACCCTGCATACCTTTTAAGGAACCCAAGTGACAAGAGAAAGGTATATCAAGATTTATTAAAGGTGCAACAGTTAATGCATTGATGTTTTTAAGTGTTTATACTTGGCGCAAGTAAAACACCGCTTATTTCTCACTAAATGCAAATAATGTATAAGGGATGTCAAAATGAGTGATTGGCCTGAAGTAATCCAGCTAAAAGGTATACATGCAACGCTTGTTCCCCTATCAGAAACACATCTGGACGATTTAATTATAGCGGCAGTAGATGGGAATCTTTGGAAAATTCATTACGCACAAGTGCCATCTCACGAAACAATGGAAGCCGACATTCGCCGAAGGCTCTCTTTACAAAAAAAAGGCCTTATGTTGCCTTTTACGGTGCTCAGTAACCATAATCAACGCGTGGTTGGTATGACAACTTACACACAAATTGATGCAGACAATAAGCGCTTAGGGATAGGATGGACTTGGTATGCTAAAAGTGCACAACGCACAGCTATTAATACAGAGTGTAAATATTTATTATTAAAACATGCCTTTGAAAACCTTGGCTGTATTGCTGTTGAGTTTAAAGTTGATACTCTCAATATAAAAAGCCAGCGGGCTGTTCTAAGAATTGGGGCAAAATTAGATGGCACCATTCGAAATCACTCCATACTACATGATGGCGAGGTGAGAGATATGCATCTTTATAGTATTCTCCCCCACGAGTGGCCTAATGTGCGGTCACACTTTAAGTGGTTGATGAGCCGATATACATCTGAACATGCCTGAGTGGGGTATACTAATACATTTAAACTAAAGAGATTGATCATGACTACGAACATCATTATTTATAGCACTTCACATTGCCCTTATTGTGTGAGAGCAAAAGCACTTTTAGAACAAAAAGGTGTATCTTTTACTGAAATTTTGGTTGATAAGGATGAAGGAAAACGTGAAGAGATGATTGCCAAAACCAACTTATTTACGGTGCCTCAAATTTTCATTAATGAACAACACATTGGTGGTTTTGATGATTTGTATGCGCTAGATAAAGCCGGCAAGCTTGACAACTTGCTAACTTAGAATGTCATACAAAAAAATTGACTTTACTCGAGTTTGTGGGTAAAATATTACCACATTGAGCGTATTTTAAATTTTTATGCCTGAGAATATTTGTCAAATTGATAGCCTAAAACCTCAACAAATTAATTATGCATTTTTCACCAACGAAGATGGCCACAGTGACGGTGGCTATTTAATTGGTGGAAGAAATACGCGTAATGTAAATCTTTATAGCTCTGCGCAGCCCATAGATAAAGGTTTTGACCCAGCCCCTCGCGTTTTAGAAAATATACAGCGTTGTTATACAGAGCTTGGTGCAACTGAGATGACGCATAAGTTCTTTATAACAAGCTATTATGCGAATGCAGGACAAAGCGCGCCTCGAATTTTGGCTTGTGATAATCTCGAAGACTTAAATCAACTCATACGACAGTCCCGAGATAACTTATTTTTTGAAAGTGAAGATAAATCAAACCCTAATAGACTGGGAATTGAGTCTGAGATGCGGGAAGCATTAAGCGCTGAAAGTGTTTCTGTGGTACGTGCAGATGCCCTGATTTTTAAAAAAATTCCTGGCGAAACCGTTGCTGTTTTAGGCCCTGCTGCAGATGCACATCCTATTATGCTATTTGATGATGAAGCAGGCATTGCTTGCTATATTGCTGGGGCGCATGCTGCAATCAAACAAGGTGTTTTAGAACTTTCTGTCGAAAGGATGGTAGCACTTGGGGCCAACCCTGAACGTATTCAAGTGGCTATTGGGCCAGGGCTTGGTCCAAATTCTTATGAGTTTGGTGCAAATGCGCCAGAATACTTTAATGTGCAGCCAGAAGATAATGCGTTGCAGGCAATATTAAACGAAGACAACGAGGCAACTAAGTATCTTATCTCTATTAAAAACTTAGTTTCTGCAAAATTAAAACACTGTGTGCCTGCTAAAAATATTCATGACATTGAATTAAATACGATGGGGTTTGATCTATATGTTGATGGAAAAAGAAGAACATATGTAGAGCGCGAAGAGTTAGATGTATCATACTATTACTTCTTTAGTGCAAGAAGAGGTATTGCTGAGCAAAGTGATGGAAGCTTGAAAACAGAAAATCCAGGCGCACATAATTCGATAGGTCGCAACGGTGCAGGATTTATCATTTAGCCCGTCATGATTAAAACGTAAGACTTCACACTAGCAGCTGCTTTTGCTTACATGAGAGATGGCGAAATATTTTCACCTTAGCCTTGTTCCACCTAATACTATTTACTCTTTCCTGGACACTGCCCTTTTTTTGCAACTTTAACGTGCGCACAATTGGCAACACATGTGTTGCTATAGGTTTTACCATTCTCACCGCACACAGGCTTCCAAATTTGTGCGCAAATACAGTTTACACTTTTTTTGGGGTTTTCTTGATGAGCAACGGCTTGAGAAGATAATAACACCAAGAGCAGTAAAGGTAATGTTTTCATTATTTTCAAGTAATATAAAGTAACCTGATGGGATATATCGTAATTTAAGCATGCTTTAGAAGAAAGTGCATACTTTAAAATTAAGGCTCAATAGGTTGTTTTTATTTGGAGTTGGAAGAAAACGTTATTACATAAACAACTTCAAAGGCTTTTTTTAGCCCTTTAGCTTGTAAGTGTGGCGCAATTTTTTTAATAGCTTTTAAATGTATTAGCTGGATCTTTAAATGCTTGCCATACAAATGGTCAATTTCATCGCCAAGTACCGGAAAAGGAGGGCCTGCCATTTCTTTGGAATCATATAACAAGCTAATTAAGAAAATTTTGGCATAAGTGGGTATTAGTCTGAGTAAATGTGCAACATATACTTCTCTCCTTGACGCTGATAAAGCAATGAGTGCCGCGCGATCGTATACAGCATCAATGGGCCCAAGTACTTTTTGTGTTAACTTAAAAAAATCACCACAAATGAGTGTGATGTTTTCACCAACATAGTGTATTAAATGCTGATGCCGGGTCAGCTTAAAAGCTAGCTGATGTTCTGTGAAAAAAGCTTCACAAGCAATTGTACTGAGCTCAATACCAATCACCCGATAACCTTTTTCTAATAACCAAAGCATGTCGACACTTTTTCCGCAAAGTGGCACAAAAATACGTGCCTTAGCAGGTAATTCTAAGGTATTAATGTACTCAACTAATAAAGGATGAGGTTTTGGTTGATTAAATCCAATATCATTCTTTTCCCACTTACTAAGCCAATAATGATTATCCATAATGCGTTAAGGCCGGATATGTAAAAAACAAAAAGTGTATCAGGTTTAAAAGAAAATGTGTCAAAATGGCAGCTTCAATTTTTTTTGTTTTAAAATAAGCCCAGCCATATCCTACTCCTGCCACAGTTGCTAAAAACATATATTGTATCCCTCCTTTGTAATGTGCCAAACCAAATAAAATGGCGGCGCACCCAATTGCTACGTATGTGCTATAGGGAATAGACTTTAGGGTGAGCGTTAAATATTTTTGAATAAAGCCACGAAAAAATGCTTCTTCAGCTACGCAGACAAATAATAAATTAGTAGGCGCCCATATTAAAAGATAGCTTGAATATTTTGCATCAAACCGAACAAACCCTAGAAGAAAAGATAACCCTCCAACAATAAGTATTAAAAGGCCAAGGTTTGGTAGTATATTCTTAAAGAGGTTACGCCATGCAGTTAATGTGTTAATGCGTGGATGAAGCCACCCAATAACGAGGATGCCGAATATGGTTTTATCTAAGTTGAGACACAACGTAAAAGGTATGGCATCTACACTGATATAAACCTGATTAAGAACACATTGATTATGAAAGCCGGGGAACAAAAAGCTTGTTAGCCCCATACCTAACATCAAAACCATTAATCCAGAAAAAATACGTATTAGAGAAGTAGCCTCAGCTTTTTTTAACTGCCATAAAGCAATATTGAGCAGCAAAATGGGAAGCAGTGCATCTAGGCGCAGGTACTGCGTTACTAAACCAACCCCAAGCAGTAAGATGAATAAAACCGACCAAAGCGGGACTTGTTTAAACTTTGGAATCCACAGTGCAATAACAGTTGCATATAACAACCCATATAGTAAACCTGTACCTAATCTATCAACGTATAACCACATTATCTTTTATTCCAACAATCAAACAAGAGGCCAAACAAAAAGTGTTTTAAAAAAACGAGATGCATCAATTCCAAAATAAGCTTCAAACAATGATAACATCAACACTTACCCAAGAAACCCACATACTTATCCACTGATATTGTGAATAAGCAGTCGGTGTTATACATATTTTCAGGGAATTACTTTTAAAAGAACGATAACTTAGTAGAAGCAAGAATAGACTGCGACGTTGTAAAAATCTCCTATACAGGTCCATACATAGGCCGGGATTTTTCAGCCTGCGTGGTGGTTGCCACTCGTAGAAATTATACTTCCTGATACCAGAGCTATAGCCCACATAAGTTAATCTGTTTGAAATGATTAGGAGGGCGTGTTGACGAAATACAGATATCCCACTATACCCATACTTATAGGTGAGTAGAATTATTAGGAAAATAAATGCTTATCCCAAGCGCCATTTTTATCCTTGCAAGTTATACAGATCCCGTTGGTGTAGTCGATCCACAGCTTTCAGTACGTCGGCAACAAGAAGAAATGCGAGAAGCCCAATTTAAGTATGCAGATCCCGCAGCTCCCTACCCGCCTCGTACTCAAAAAAAACAAAAGTCTGCACTGGAGCGTGCGGCAGAAGGACGTATGGTCGTGCCTAAGAAGTTTAGATAAGCTGGTACTGAATTTCCCTTTACATGCTTTTGTGGTGTATTATCTTTACATGTTTTATTTGATGATAATATTCAATGAGCTTTTCGGTTGCTGTAAAGCGAGTATGCATCTTAATGCTCAGTTTATTGTGTTATGCAAAACTATATGCTGAGGAACCTTGGTATTCAGGCCCATTACTCTCCGATCCGGCTATTGTGACCCCTATTGGGCATGGTTATGTCCAATGGCATGTTTATAAAATCTATAACTATGGCCAGTATAATATCAACTATAATTTTGAGTCGCTTCCGCAGGCTACAACAGGAGAAATTGATACAACGCTTAACTATGGCCTTACTCAGGATACTGAAGTTCAGATCTTTATGACTTATGTAGATAACAGAACAGAAGGAAAAGGTTTTACCAATTTAGGGGATACGACCCTTGCGGTTTCAAAGCAACTTTTATTACAAAACGGTAGAAAATGGCCACCAAATATCAAAGTATTTTATCGACAAGTATTTCCGACGGGACACTATGACCAATTAAACGAGAATTTATTTGGTACCGATGCAACAGGACAAGGGAGTTACCTCAATACGTTTGCAGTGAATATGGAGCATGTAACCCATCTGACAGGACAACATTACTTAATTGAATTTGTAACGCTCCTATTAACTTATGCAAATCGTATACGTTTACAAGGACCAAGTATTTACGGCGGAGGTGCTGAAACTGATGGTACAATGCGACCAGGTAATAGCATTGCATTTAATCTTGCAATGGAGTATTCCCCAGCACAGCGCTGGGGATTTATTATGGAAACATACATTTATGCCCAAAAAGCGTCTAAGTTTAAGGGAGTCATTGGTTCTGTTGCCCCCAGGTTTACTGAGGGTGGATCTCGGCAAAGAAGAGCTGCTGCTAGTTTAAGTCGAAGACGAGGTTCTAATATTATTTTCAACCGACTAAGGCCAAGCTCTCTTAACTTAGGTAGTGGTCAGGGCATTGGCCACGGAAACATAGCGGAATTTACACTCGCACCAGCAATTGATTACACATTTTCTAAAGATGTTGCTTTAACGGCTGGGGTTTGGTTTACAGTTGCCGGAAAAAACACGCCTGCTTTTTACGCGCCAATGATTAGTTTCACAGCCAATTGGTAGATAGTCCTCACAAAAAATAAGAAAGTTGTTAGAGCAATTTAGAAATGTCACATTCTAGAGCAAAGTAGAACTGTCACATATGTTCAAGTATAGAACATTTAATTAGCCGTCATTGCTGAACCCGAGCGTAGCGAGTGGTTTGGCAA
>JASBUO010000063.1 GCA_030147855.1 Gammaproteobacteria bacterium | reverse complement strand
CCGCTTCCGCTGGTGTCGTAACTGACTTCAAAGTACAATTGCTCATGGCGTATCTCCTCGTTGATTTTGTTCCCCAAGAACAATCAACAGAATACGCCACCTAATTTATTTTGCCCATACACCAGAAATCACTATAACTCCATAACTATTCACTAGGGCCTTATATGGAATCGACCACATAAGGCCCTAGAAAATAATTGATAAAGACGTACTCATATTGTATAGTTGCGACTGATTTTTAGCCCGGTTTTTTTTATGACTGTTTTAAGTAAAATTCAAGAAGTACACGATAAATCCACTCAATTGTTTTCTCTCGAAGAAATAGAAGCAGCGCTAGATAAAATGGCGAAGGCCATTGATGCAGATTTTCATGACAAAAACCCGATTGTTTTGTGCGTGATGATAGGTGGACTGATTCCACTTGGGCATTTGTTAGTGCGGCTTCAGTTTCCTTTAGAGCTTGATTATGTACACGCCACTCGTTATCAGGGCGAGACGCAAGGTGGCGAACTCCATTGGCGTGCAAAGCCAAAAATTGATTTTACCGATCGTAACGTACTGATTGTTGACGATATTTTGGATGGAGGCGTAACCCTTGCAGCCATTATATCTGAGATTAAATCAATGGGTGCACGTGATGTGAAAACAGCCGTGTTGGTTGATAAAAAACATACGCGTGTTGGTGAGGGCTTGAAAAAAGCGGATTATGTCGGTTTGGAAGTAGACGATCATTTCATTTATGGTTATGGCATGGATTATCAGGAATATTTACGTAATGTGCCGGGTATTTTTGTGGTATCACCCGAGCACGAATAAGTTTTGGGGGGCGTATGCCGTTAGATTTAGATGCTTTATATGCATCCTTATCGCCAGACACAGTTGAGTGGTGTGCTTCTGAGCCTGATGATACCGCGCTTCCTGAAAGAAAAATGCAGGTTTGGAATGTAAAAAACATCTGGCATTTTAAAACGCAACTCTTTTTAGGACCGGAAATAGGTCAGTTTGAGCCAGATATTGACGCGCGCGTCATTATGGCGTTAGATATGCTGTTAAAGCAATCACTGAACTTTGGTGTGCTAGATGTGACGGCTGACTTGGGTGATATCAAACAGGAAATGAGCCGCCCGTATCTGAAGTTAAGCCCGGGGCAACAAACAGAGTTGCTTGCATCTTTGCGGTTTGAAGAGCTTTTCTCAGATGGAGACACATCCAAGGGTGCTGGTGAAGAAGAAGTGTCTGATGAAACACGGAAAGCAGCTTGTCAGGCAATCCTTTCTGAAGAATCCGAAGTGCTTGTTAATCTGCGAAAATATGTATCTCCCGAAAATCTGCAGTTGTTAGGGGGCGGCAAAAAGCGTTATTTAGAAACCAGAAGCAGTACAACGCCTGCTGAAATGTTACGTTTTATTCATATTTTATTGAGTGCATCAGCTCATGCGCTTGCGCCGGACGAGCCAGCCATTCAACCGCCTCGAACGCCTGCAGAACTGAGAGGTGTGACGTACAAAGGGCCGCCTAAAAGTGAAGATACACGTTTTAGTGAGTTGCTTGAACACTTTCTTCAAACAAACTCACTGATCCTTGCAGCTGCTAATGAGGGCGCTAGCGCAGCAGGAGGGGGGGGCACGCCATTTAATCTTGATGGGGCCGAAGCAGCTAACCTGCCACAAGCGCTTAATGCGCCATTTGGCCTTTATATGCCACGGCTTATGATGACTGAATCGGCTGCATTGCGTAGTCGTTTTGAGCGATTGTTACATGCCGTTGAAGAAGGAATTCCAGACGCCGAAAAGCAGAAAAATGCATCTAGACGTTGTTTTTACGAAATGAGAAAAGCTGTACATGCCTGGGTATATAGTGAGCGTTCTACAGAGTCACTGCTTGCATTCCGAGAGTCTTCTGATAAATTTTTAAAGCATGATGTGGTTCGTGCACATCATGTGAGTCGCTCTTTTTTTGGCGAGACTGCATCTGAGTCACTTAGCGCTTTAAAAGCAGGTTTACATGAATTGCGAGAAACGTCTGTTATACATACTAAAATAAAAAGAGATGCAACCCGGAGCTCAATGTTTTTTGATATGGAGAAAAGTATTTTTAATTTTGTTTCACCGTTATTAGCACTGATTCATTGTATACAGCTTTCAAGTATATTGCCTTTATGCTTGTTTATTGGGCTCATGCTGCCATTTATTGCAAGTTTTGAACATGGGGATTATTTGGCGGAGTGCCTTTGGGAGATGCCATGGAGTGCATCAAAAGATTATCTTGACGCATCTCGTCCGGTTTGGTCGCGTACACCACTGTTATTAGCGGGTGCTGCAGTAGGTGGCGCTTTGTTTGGCGTTTGTCAGGCCTTGTTGGTCCCAGGTGTGGAGATGGCCGTGACTGTCAGCTGGTGGCTTGTTATTTCACTGGTTGCATCAACGCTCGCACTGATATTACCTATTGCGCTCGCTTTACTCTTCAGAGGGACTTATTCAGCAGGCCAAGCTGTATGCCAATGGATGTTTGGTAAAGCGTCTGACGCAACTTCGACAACCACCAATAAAAAAGCATTGAAGGAAACATTTGAAGCAGATGATGAAGATGAGGAGGCGCTTTATGCGCCACTTGTTTTGGTGTGATTCGGTCGGGTCTGTTGACCTGGGAAACTGCTCTAAGCATGCTCTCTTAAGGGGAACACGCTGAGTTTACGTTCAATTTGCTGATAGAGTTCAGGAAGCCAGTAGGGTTGCGCGTTTGACCTGGTTTTAGGCTTGGCGCGCCTTAAATCATTGGGCGCAATAATCACTTGAATTTGATTAAGACCAACGCGACGCGAGAGTAAAAAAAGTTGATTGATGGCGTGGTCACCTACAGCAAGACAACCCACAGACTCTGATTTTCCGTGTAAAAAAATGTTTCCTCCGAGCTTTTTCCGGCCTTCTTCTGCTGCTTTTTTTCTGTCGAATGTATTCGGGTAATTAATTTTCATTGATAAATGCATGTGACTGAAGGGGTTAAATGCTGTGAGCTTATAAATGCCTTCTGGAATTTGTAAATCATGTTCTTTGAGTTTAGGGCCTAAGTATCCACTGGATGCTGTGAGGGGGTAAGTATGAATATGACGCCATGTTTTATTTTCATTTTTTGCCCATAACTGCAATTTTTGTTCTTTTTTAAAAGCAAGGAGTGCAATTTGTTTGGGGGGGTATGCGACAGCAGCTTTTTCAAAAAAATGAATGAGTTCGGGTTCTGTTGGAAGCCCATAACGATGCACAGCATTGTCAATGGCTTTATCCCAATTGATGGGACGAGATGCCATGCTGTATGCATAAAATGATGCAAAAAAGAGATAGAATAGAACCAGTTTTTTCATCTACACACCTTTGTCATGGCTCAAAATTGATCATACTCAAAAAACCGCTGCAAGAAAATAATTTCCTGGGGTATACTTCGAGCCAAGTTAATTTTAACAGGAGTTATAGCGCATGCAGGAGCCATTTTTTATCAAAAAAGTTGCCGTACTAGGCGCAGGTGTAATGGGGGCACAAATTGCGGCCCATGTTGTAAATGCAAACATTGAAACCCGTTTATATGATTTAGCAAGTGACGGGCGTGACCCGTATCAATTGGTTAAAACCAGTATTAAAAAGCTTGGTAAACTCAAACCTTCGCCATTAGGTACTAAAGAAACTGCGCACTTATTATTGCCACGTCAGTATGAAACCGATTTGGAAGAATTAGCTGATTGCGACTTAATTATTGAAGCCATTGGTGAGCAGCTTGACTGGAAGGAAGCACTTTATCAGCGTATTGCGCCATATGTGCGCTCAAGTGCAATTGTTGTGAGTAATACCTCGGGCTTAAGTATTAATGCACTCGCGTCGGTACTACCTAGTGCATTACAATCTCGTTTTTGTGGGGTGCATTTTTTTAATCCGCCACGCTACATGCATTTGGCAGAGCTGATTCCGTCAAAACAAACGATGCCCAAATTACTAAATCAGTTAGAAACGTGGCTAACAAGTAGGCTTGGGAAAGGGGTTGTGCGTGCTAAAGATACGCCTAACTTTATTGCAAACCGTGTAGGTGTGTTTTCACTGCTTGCAACACTACATCATGCAGAGCGCTTAGGGCTTGGGCTTGAAGTGGTTGATGTGTTAACCGGGGGGCTTTTGGGGCGTCCCAAGTCAGCAACGTTTCGCACAATGGATGTGGTAGGCCTTGATACCTTGGGCCATGTTGTGTATACCATGGATGAGCATTTAAAAGACGACCCATGGCACGCATTTTTTACTTTACCTGCCTGGTTACAACAACTTATTGAAGCAGGCCACCTTGGTCAAAAAACAGGACAAGGCGTGTATCGCAAACAAGGCAAAGTGCTTGAAGTGTATGACATTGCGCTCAAAGATTACAGACCGGTGCAAGCATCTGTGTCTGATGAGGTGAAAGCGATTTTTCAATTGAAAACACCGAGCGAACAAATTGCAGCGTTGCGCGCATCGAGCCACCCCGAGGCAGAACTTATTTGCTCATGCTTTAGAGATTTATTTCATTATGCGGCGTTTCACCTTGAAAATATCGCAGATAATGTGCGGGATGTTGACTTGGCATTGCAATGGGGATTTGGTTGGAAACAGGGTCCATTTGAAACATGGCAAGCATTTGGTGTGTCTGAAATACGTGAATGGATAGCTGACAGTAATGCCAAAGAAAGCACGATGGCATCTGCGGCTCTGCCTGCCTGGCTGGTGGAGGCCAAAGGCTTTGCTTTTTATCGTGGAGATGAGGCTTTTTCGCCGTCTAGCAATGCGTATCAGGGGCGCTCTAAGTTGCCAGTATATGCACGCCAATGGTCAGTTGCTAAAAGGCCTGATAAAGCCGATATTTTGTTTGAAAATGATGGTGTTTGTTTGACGCACCTTAAAGAAGATGTAGGTGTATTATCGTTTAAGAGTAAGTCAAATACCATTGGACAGGCTGTTTTAGATGGTTTGAATGAGGCTATTTCGATTGCAGAAGCGCGTTGTCAGGGTATGGTGGTTTATCAACATAACCCGATGAACTTTAGCTCAGGTGCTGATTTATCAGCAGTTGCACATTTCATTGAAACGCATCAAATGGCAGCTTTAGCGGATATGGTGCATAATTTTCAAAGTGTATTAATGCGTCTGAAATATAGTACAGTGCCTGTCGTTTCAGCGCTGCGTGGACGTGCCCTGGGGGGTGGGTGCGAGCTCCTTATGCAAAGTGATGCGGTGGTTGCAGCATTTGAGTCATATCCAGGACTCGTAGAGGCAGGGGTTGGTCTGATTCCAGCAGGTGGGGGTTCTAAAGAGTTTGCGTTGCGTGCCGCACAGTTGACGGTTGGAAACGATTTAATGCCACGCTTATATCCTTATTTTGAGCAAGCTGCGATGGGTGTTGTGGCAGGTAGCGCACCCGAGGCATTAGAGCGTGGTTTTTTGCGTATGAAAGACACGTGCATGATGCATGCAGGTGAAGTGTTATTTGCAGCTTTTCATCGTATTCAGGCGATGCAGGCTGTAAATTATATGCCTCCTATGCCTACACGATTTAAAGTGGCAGGTCGCGAGGGATGTGCGCAATTGAAAGGGGCTTTAGCAAATTTTGAAGCCGGTCAATTTATTAGTAAACACGATGCATTTTTAGCATCCCAGCTTGCTTATGTAATGACAGGGGGTAACGTGGATGCGGGTACTGAGGTGGATGAGGCGTGGATATTACGTCTTGAGCACGAGGCGTTCATGTGCTTGGCAGAGACACCACTAACACAGGCGCGTATTAGGCATATGCTAGATACCGGTAAACCCCTTCGAAATTAAGCAGTATTAACAAGGAGAGTCATTCATGACAAGTGTATATGTAGTGGATATCTTGCGCACACCCGTTGGAAAGGCACCTAAAGGGGTGTTTAGACATATGCTGCCAGATGATTTATTGGGTTTTACGATTAAAGCGCTTCAAAAAAGACAAACAACGGTTGACTGGCAAACGATTCAAGATGTTGTGATTGGTTGCGCAATGCCAGAAGCAGAACAAGGCATGAATGTTGCAAGAATTGCAAGTTTATTGAGTGGCCTACCTGATACAGTGCCTGCGATGACCATTAATCGTTTTTGTTCATCTGGTGTTCAGAGTATTGCGACAGCAGGCGCATCTATTGCGCATGAAAAAGCACCTGCCCTAGCTTTGGCAGGTGGGCTTGAGAGTATGTCTCGTGTGCCATTGGGTGGTAATAAATACACCATGAATCCGGCTGTTTTTGAAGACGAGCAAGTAGGTATTGCATATGGTATGGGTATCACAGCAGAAGAAGTTGCAAAGCGTTATAGAGTGTCGCGTGAGGCACAAGATAATTTTGCAGTAGAGAGCCATAAACGTGCGATTGCAGCCCAAGATAGAGGTGATTTTTTAGAAGAAATTGTGCCTGTTACGGTAAAACATCGTACGCCTGATATGAAAACAGGAGCAGTGCTGGTAGACGAGCAAGTGATAACACAGGATGAAGGGCCACGCCGTGATACGTCCTATGAAAAAATTGCACAATTAAAACCTGTTTTTTCTGCAAGAGGAACAGTTACGGCCGGTAATACTTCACAAATGAGTGATGGTGCAGGGGTTGCGTTGCTTGCAAATGAGGCGGCACTAAAAGCTTACGGCTTAGAGCCGTTAGGTCGGTTAGTGAGTTTTGCTGTTGCGGGTGTCCCACCTGAAATTATGGGTATTGGTCCTGTGCATGCTATTCCTAAGGCGCTAGATAATGCAGGCCTAACACTGCAGCAAATGGATTGGATTGAATTAAATGAAGCGTTTGCAGCGCAAGCATTGGCAGTGATTGAAACGCTTGAGTTACCACGTGACAAGGTGAATCCACTTGGGGGTGCGATAGCACTTGGTCATCCATTGGGTGCAACTGGTACACTGAAAGCTGCGACATTGCTGCATGGTTTACGTCGCACGAAAGGTCGTTATGGCATGGTAACGATGTGTATTGGTACAGGCATGGGTGCTGCTGCCATTTTTGAGGCATTGTAAGAAAAGAAAAAGTGATATTGTCCTCGCGTAGTCTGCGGGGATTTTCTGTTCCGGTCGTTTGTTTTTTAGGTTAAAAAATAGCCGTAACAGTTCTAAGCCACCATCAAGTGATGGGCTGGTAACCATAAAACAGGTGGTCAACCAGGGCATAAAGGAGAAACACGGAAGCAGGTTGAAACACCAGATGTTATCAAACGACATAACCTAGAGGTTTGCCCTAACTGTCAGTTGGCACTTACTTCATCTCCCATTATCAAGCTAATTAAACGTCAGGTTTTTAATATTTTATCCCCACAAATTGAGGTGACTGAACACCAAGCCGAAGTAAAGCATTGTAAATGCTGTGATAA
>JASBUO010000052.1 GCA_030147855.1 Gammaproteobacteria bacterium | reverse complement strand
TGAATGGTTTGAAACATACGAAGATATGGACGACGAAGACGCTGCTAAAGTCATCTACCTTTTCGACCACCTTGGTTACACCACTTACACAGCAGGTGATATTCAAGACAAGCTGGACGACATCACCCTATTCGAAGGCACCGCCATTGAATATGCCGAGCAATACCTGGAAGAAACAGGCATACTGAACGAAATTCCACAGCACTTGCGCTATTACTTCGACACAGAAGCCTACGCACGTGACTTATTTGCAGGTGGTGACATCACTGAAGTCACCATTATGGGTAAGGATTATGTGGTAACGGGAGGGTAAATTTTATTCTCCTCTAAAGCCACTTAAAAACCATCGAATAGTTTTATTCATAATGCTCATGCTAGGCTTTGCAATATATATAATTAAAAAACCAAGAATAATAATTATAATATAGAGCTTTTCAGCAGCAAGAGATTTATACATATTACTGTTGGATTTCTCTGCCAATTTCGTAGAAATACACTTATCTATAATATTAGAATCAAGCCCACGTAACATATTTCTTCTGCTTACTGCTAGATCTATACGGCAAGTGCTGTATTCCTTATACGGCCAATCTCCGCACTTTAAAAGGAGTTGTTGAAAGTTATTAACACTCTCATTTGAGGGTAAATCCTTACATTCAATTAGCGTTTTACCATAATTAACTTCAGATAAATATTCCTTATCCTGATAGTCTTTATAATTTTCAAAGGTGTTATAAGCAATTAAAATTAAAAGAATTAAAGATATTTTAATCCATAAAATTAAAAAACCGTTCTTCCAGTTATATTTATCCACATTCACCCCAAAACACTATAAATTCACTCTAAAATGGCCTAAATTCACCTGAAACAGGGTCAAATTCAGTCATTTTCATACCAAATTCACTCAGCACCCTTCCAAATTCAGCAAAAATTCATCTTTTTGGCTGATTTCTCCCATATACCGAGGTGTAACACCTCTCATTTGTATTGGCAGGATAGGTACTTTGTGGCCACATTTTTTGTTCACCTCCATAAGTAAGTAACGGAGGTAACACCATGAAACGCAAAGAAAACTATATCAAAGTCCGTGTGAATACACAAACAAAAGAGATGTTAAAACGCATTTCTGAGGCAGAAAATTTGGATGCATCGAAGCTGATTCGAACACTCATCCACAACCACGAAAGGCCGTTTACACTTTCCAAACAACAGTTCGATACGTTGAAGTTTCACTTCACCAACACGGCGCGTTTGGGTGGGCTTTTAAACCAGATTGCTTATCACCTCAACAGCCAAAATTTGGACGTTTTAAATGGTAACAAAGGTGCCATGGAGCTGGATGCCTCTGAACTTCAAACCGTGTGCAAAAAGCTGGAACGAGAAGTGCAAGATTTGAAAAAATCCATCCTCAAAATGTGTAAACACAAGGTGGCGTGATGACATCTTTCACGCACAATCGGGATCCGCTTTTATGGGATGCGCCATCGCACATGCGCAAGCGTGATGTGAATGACCCCGCGCGCGAACTTTCCATGTTTAAGCGGCTCTTTTCGCCGACTTATTTGAACGATGCAGGTTCGGGCAATCCAGAAGCGGTGATGAAAATTGTGAGCACGGGCATGGGGCGGCAATCACTGGCGCAACTCACCGCGTATATCGCTCGAAGTGCTGAATATATGGACGACGAAGAGCCGCTTGCCCTTGAAGATGAAACAGGCCAGTTGATAGACAGCAAGGCGATGGAGAAAAGCATCGTCGATGAATGGGTAGAAGATTTTGAACCGCTGGCGAGTTATAAAGATCAGCTTTGGAAGTTGGAGTTGAAAAACAAATTAGAATTTGAGCGTGCCAAGTTGCAATATGAAGGCACAGACGAAAAGCCCATTCGAGAAATTAACCTAGCCCTGAAGCGGGAGAAAATCACGGACGAGAATGGCGAAGAAGTAAACTTCCATTTTCATGCGCCGAAAGATTTAACGCACATCATCCTTTCTGTGGGTGGTGACGGCCACAACATCAAACACGCCACTGAAGCCACACGCCGATTCTTACGAGACAATTTCGAAGCGCAAGGCTACAAGTATATCTTTGTGGCGCATGATGATACGGATAACTTGCATTTTCACGTCATCATCAAAAATAAAAACATCATAGATGGCAAACGCCTGCAATTTGACAAGGCGGATTTGTTTACGCTGCGCCACGACTTTGCTTACCACCTCAAACAAATGGGCATTAAGCGCGTGGCGACACTGCGCCGAGACCGCATCATCACGCTGAAATCCATCAAAGCGCAAAAAGAAGAGTTATTCGAACGCCACGATATATTCAAAGAGAAGTACGCTGAACAACGCCCGATCAACGTTCAAAAGTACCGTGAGCAAGTTCACAAAAAGGCAGAAAGGCTCAAACGAATTACAGAGCGAGAACTGGAATATTCCAAACTCACACCAACTAGAGCCAATGAACTAAGAGCGCAACTAGCAGAAATTAAAGCTTTTGAGAAACAATCGAAGCTGGAAACGAATCATATTTCGCCAATTGACTCACAAGTCACTACCAAACAACTTCAGAATGAAGCGAAGCGGCTAAGAGCAAAAGGCCCAGCCAAATCCAGCAGGCAACGCAAACACATGCAAAAGTACCTCAAGCATTTTGAAACAGAGGTAACCGAAGCCATCCGCCACTTCAAAATTGTTCAAAAACGCGCGGGCGTCGACACAATCAAGCACGTCAAACAGCTGAAAGAGATTAAAAAGTCTCTAGGCCTTGGTGTTGGCATGGGGTTAAGTTTAAGATTTAAATGATTATTATGTTTAGAGGTAGTATTTTTGAAGAGTAATAGAGTATCAAGATTATGATATTGAGAATGTATTGTTTTGTATTTGCAATATAACCAAAGGTGATGGGCTTGAACACGTTGCAATAATTGTCTAAAAACCCTTTAGGGCTTTGATAAATCGTTAATTTTTATTGTAATTGAGTTCTCATTTTTTTCAAGTGAGATGCTGAATACTTTATTTACCTTGGAGTTTTAAAGTTGTCTCAAAACTAAAGGGTTGAAGTGGGGCAATTTAGCATTATCCAGCTTTTATAGACTTTTTAACCTAATCAAAAAAATAGTGTCGCTACAACCGTGATTGTTCACATAGGAATATCGTGTATTTTTTATTTAAAGTGCGAATGTTTACAAAATGTAAGTTTCGGTTCAAATAGCTGTTTTTTTAGTACTTGAAAAATGTCGATGATAAGGCTATAATTAATAGTATGAGAATTTTTTCGTACATGTTTTTGGTTATGGTTATGCTGGGTACAGCGATCTTGGCTCATGCCACTCCATGTAATATGTCTATGTCACAAGCTAAAATGGCTTCTATGCAAGATAAGACAATGCCTTGCCCGAATCACAAGCAGCCAGCTTCTGTGCCATGTGATGGTGTTATGTCAATCGCAGATTGTTTAGATACAGACACTATGGCAATGTCTGATACGGTAAGCTTTAAGTTTGCTAAAGCAGACACCGTGCCAGTTGGTGTTTTACCTTCTCAACCTTGGGAAGAAATTGCATTGATGACACAAGCTCCAAGAGCACCACCTTCGCTACATGCTATAGATATTCCAAAACCTTCTATCATTATTACCACTCAGCGCTTCCGCGTTTAATTCTCGTTAATTATTAACTTCCTATGGCTTATAGCCGTGGGTTTTTGGCGTATATGCACGCCCTGATTAACGGAGAAAATGAAATGCGATTTATATTATTACTATTAACAGTTTTTGCAGTATCAACTGTAAATGCTCAAGAAAAGATTGATGCAGATGTATCCACATACACCAATCTTTTGAAACAACTGGATCAGCATCCTGCCTTAGAAGCTGTACGCCAACAAGTTATTGAACAGCGTGAAGCTGCTGCCGGTGCTGGCGGCTTGCCAGACCCGATGGTCATGTTTGGCATTAACAATTATCCAGCTGATGGCAGCGGTGGCTTCGATCGTTTTGCCATGACCAGTAAATCCATAGGTTTTGTACAAAAAATCCCCAATGCGGGTGTACGTGCTTCTTCTGTTTTAGCAAAAGAAGTATTGTCTAATAAATCACGTATTGCTGTTGATTTTACACACCAACAACTTATTGCAGCACTTAACACAGCATTGGCTGAGCAAAGCCGTGTTAGGCAAGAAAAGAACCTGATTAAAGAAGATATTAAACTTCTTAAACAGGAATCTGCATATTGGGATGGTCGTTTGCAAGCGGGTGATAGTGCCTTAGATGAACGCAGTCGTGTTGAAGCTGAACTTGCTCAGTCTGAAGCAAAAATAGCAACACTTTATGCAGAAGAAATCCAGTTTAGAGAAGAACTAAAACGCTTAACTCAAACGACTGAAACCGTCCCAGTACCAGCCATTTTCCCACTGCCTTGGCCGAACACATCTCATATATTTCCAGTATTACTTGCTGAAAAAGATGTTCAAGTAGCGAGGGCTAATGTTGAAAGCGCTGAGTCTGCATTTGGCTCTAATTACCAGTTTGGTGTTACTTACGCCCAACGTGATAATACAGGTAGTTTTGATGGAGGTGACTTTACCTCTGTTCAGTTTGGTGTGTCCATTCCCTTATGGGCGAGTAAGAATCAAAAGCCCAAACTACGTTCTGCTCAAGCAGGTGTAAGTCGTGTTCAGGCAATTCTTGCAGACACAAAATCTCAGTGGCATCAACAACTAGCTACCCAATTTGCCAAAATAAAAGAAACTCAGGCCACTAAACGTGCTTTAGAAGAAAAGAAAAAAGCGATTCAAACACAAATAACAAGTTTACGTAATGCTTATGAAGCAGATGGGCGACTGGATATTCTAATTGCAGCAAAACGCAGTATGCTTGGTCTTTCTGTTCAGCTGGTTCAATTAGATGCACGCTACATCAAACAGGTAAGTGGCTATAATGCGATGTTTCAAAATGTGCAAGTTACAGACGGGCAAAATTTAGCTCCTCTTAAAACAGTAAAATCAAAAAACGACTCGCACCCTTTGGAAGCTGAGCCAAAAGAAAAAGGAAATCTTTAATGAAAACAATTCTAACTATTTTTGCAGTAACGCTTGCCATGTCAAGCATATTATCATCACCTGCGGCTATAGCTCAAAATACCGACCATAGCAGTATGAACATGTCCTCACAGTCTGAACAAGTATCAGTCAAGGGAAGTGAAATTTATGTCTGCCCCATGCACCCACATATCCATGGTGAAAATGGAGACAATTGCCCCATTTGTGGCATGGCGCTTGTTCCAGCCAAAACCAGTGATGAAATACCTGTAAATAGTGATATTTCTGCAGATGATTTAAAAGGAAGCCATCGTGTAAACCCTGATTTAATGCAGACAATTGGCGTAAAAACAGCAGCTGTTAAATTAGAAGTGTTTGGCGATGATCTTCGTGCATATGGGCGCGTAGTCCCAAGCTCTAGAATAGAAAATCAAGTAACACTTCGTATTGAAGGCTGGGTTGAAGATTTAGCTGCGAGTGCCGTTGGAGATGTCATCGAAAAAGGGCAACGTTTGTTTAATCTAAACAGCCCTCAACTCATCAGTGCACAAACAGATTACCTTACAGCACTTAAACTAGGTAACAATGATATTGCTAAAGCAGCAGAGTCTCGTATGAGACAACTTGGTGTTGACGATAAAGCAATAGCATTAATTAAAAGCCAAGATAAAGCTCTGACATCTGTACCATTCTATGCAACATCATCTGGCGTTGTAACCAATTTAAATATCCGTGCAGGGGATTATATCAAGCCTGCAATGCCTCTTTTAGCAATTCAGGATTTAAGCACTGTATGGGTGGAAGCTGACGTACCTGAAAGAGATATTCCTAACTTAAAAATAGGTGATCGTGTCATGATTCACTTGTCTGAGATTGGTAAAAAGCGGCTCGGAAAAATAACCTATATTCAGCCAACAATGGACCCTACAACACGTACTGGGCAAGTACGCATAGAACTTAAAAACCCTAAAGGTAATTTAAAGCCAGATAGTTTTGTGGACGTTATATTTACAGCAGAAAAACGTCATCGCCTTGCTGTACCAACTCAGGCTGTTTTGCGTAGCAGTATGGGAGATTATGTCCTGAGATACTTAGGTGATGGCCGATTTAAACCTGTGATGATTCGCACTGGCGCTAGGTCAAATGAATTTGTTGAAGTAAAAGGCGGACTAGAGCAAGGGCAGCAAATTGTCACCTCTGGCCAATTTTTGTTAGATGCAGAAGCTAGCCTAAAAAGTGGTATGGGTAGTATGTCAGGCCATAATCATGGAGATATGCCTGCAAAAGAAGCCTCACAAGAAAATAATTCAACACAGGAGGTGAATCCTCATGCCGGACACTAATCATTTTAATGCAGACCCAACACAAAGCTGGGTAGCAAAACTTATTGACTGGTCAGTTGCCAATAAATTTTTTGTTATACTTGGCGCTTTAGTTTTGCTGGTAGCAGGAGCGATTGCAACATCTCGTACACCTTTAGATGCCATCCCAGATTTGTCTGATACACAAGTTATTATTCGTACAGATTATGCAGGACAAGCACCTCAAGTGGTGGAAGATCAACTAACCTATCCTTTAGCTAGCCAAATGCTTGGGCTACCTAATACGAAAGTTGTTCGTGGATATTCTATGTTTGGCACCAGTTTTGTTTATGTTATTTTTGAAGATAATGTTGACTTATATTGGGCACGTAGCCGTACCTTAGAAGCTCTTTCTCAGGTACAAGGCCAACTGCCCGAAGGGGTGTCACCTCAATTGGGGCCAGATGCTACCGGTGTTGGCTGGGTATTTCAATATGCACTGGTTGATAAATCAGGCAAACAAGACCTTGCAGAACTGCGCAGTTTGCAGGATTGGTTCTTAAAATTTGAACTTTTAACAGTTGATGGTGTTGCAGAGGTAGCCTCAGTTGGGGGGTTCGTTAAAGAGTACCAAATCTTGGTAGATCCAAACCGTTTGCGTGCTTATAACATTCCACTCACCAAAGTAGCTCAAGCTGTCAGAGAAGCAAACTCTGAGGTTGGTGGACGCACATTGGAGCTTGCTGAAAGTGAGTTTATGATCCGTTCTCGTGGGTATGTTTCTACTCTTTCAGATTTAAAACAAACCGTTATCGGTAGTAAAAATGGTGTGCCTATCACCTTAGAAGATATTGCCAATATTCAAGAAGGCCCTGCACAGCGCCGCGGAATCGTTGAATATAATGGTGAAGGTGAGACCGTTGGCGGTATTGTTGTGATGCGCCCTGGTGCTAATGCTTTAACAGTTATTGAAGCTTTAAAAGAACGTATAGAGCAAATTAAAACAGGCTTGCCTGAAGGTGTGGAAATTAAAACCGTTTATGACCGCAGCAAGCTGATTAACGGTTCCATTGAATACTTGTGGCATAAATTGTTAGAAGAAAGTCTTATGGTGGCGTTCGTCTGCTTTATATTTCTTCTACATGCACGCAGTGCTTTGGTTGCTATTGTAACCTTACCGCTTGGTATTTTAGGTGCCTTTATCATTATGCATGCCCAAGGTATCACTGCCAATATTATGAGCCTTGGAGGCATTGCCATTGCCGTTGGCGCCATGGTGGATGCTAGTATTGTAATGGTAGAGAATGCGCATAGAAAACTCGCCGATTTAGGCGATAATGCAAGTAAGCCTGAACGCCATAAAGCATTATTAACGGCTGCCAAAGAAGTAGGGCCAGGTTTGTTTTTCAGCTTACTTATTATTACAGTAAGTTTTCTTCCTGTATTTGCTTTAACTGGGCAATCAGAAAAACTATTCACGCCACTTGCTTTTACTAAAACCTATGCTATGGCATGGGCAGCATTGCTTTCTGTAACGTTAGTGCCAGTACTTATGCTGTGGTTAATACGTGGAAAAATTAAAGGTGAAGATGCAAACCCTATCAACCGCTTTTTTGTGCACCTCTATCAACCCACTTTAAAGGCAGCTTTGAAAGCTCCTAAAATAACAGTGATGCTGGCTCTTTTATTAGGTGCAAGCGCTTTGTGGCCTGCAATGAAAACAGGACATGAATTTATGCCTCCTCTTTATGAGGGAGACCTTTTGTACATGCCGATGACCTTACCGGGGGTAACTCCCACGCAAACACGGCAGATTTTGCAGGTAACCAACCGCATGATTAAAGAGTTTCCGGAAGTTGAGCATGTATTTGGTAAAGCTGGACGAGCAGACACTGCCACAGATCCAGCACCGCTTTCTATGATTGAAACATGGATTGAACTAAAACCAAAAGATAAGTGGCGTGAAGGTATGACCCCTGAAAAGCTTATGGCAGAGCTAGATCAGAAAGTTCGCCTGCCGGGTATGATGAATAGCTGGGGATATCCTATCAAAATTCGGCTAGATATGCTCACAACAGGCATTCGAACGCCCGTTGGCATTAAAGTTTCAGGTCCTGATTTGAAGGGGATTGATGAAATTGCGCGTCAAGTAGAGGGTTTGGCTAAAAATATCCCTGGTACACGGAGCGCCATTGCAGACCGTGTACAAGGCGGGAAATACATTGAGATTGTACCAAATCGTCGTGCTTTAGCCCGTTATGGTGTTGACCTTGTAACAGTTCAAAAAATTATCCAAATAGCCCTTGGCGGTATGAAACTTACCGAAGCAATTGAGGGGCGCGAACGTTACGGCGTGATGGTGCGTTACGACCGACCTTATAGGGAAGGTTTAACGGATTTAGAAAATGTGCTCGTACCAACGCATAACGGTGCACACATTACTTTAGCTGAGCTTGCTGAGGTCAAATTTGTAGAAGGTCCGCCGATGATTAAATCTGAAAATGCACGCCTTAACGGGTGGGTATTTGTAGATATTCAGGGGCGCGATATCGGGAGCTACATTGCTGATGCGCGTAAAGTCTTTGAAAAAGATCTCAAACTGCCTTCAGGCTATAGTATTACTTTTTCTGGTCAATTTGAGCAAATGCAAGAGGCGAATAAACGTCTCAGTATTGCTATCCCCGCAGCACTGTTGATTATATTAACCCTATTATATCTCCACTTTGGCAGATGGGATAGAACTGCACTCATTATGCTAGCAGTGCCATTCGGCCTGATTGGCGGCATCTGGGGCGTTTATCTGGCGGGGTATAACCTTTCCGTTGCCGTTGCTGTGGGTTTTATTGCCTTGGCAGGGATTGCGGTAGAAACGGCGATTATTATGTTGATTTATATTGACCAGCAAGTGCGTCAGAATCCCCCACAAAATTATAAAGAGCTTCTTGAGGCGGTAACCCATGGGGCTGTGCTCCGTGTCCGCCCTAAGTTGATGACGGTAAGTACCATCATCTTCGGTCTACTCCCTGTGTTTTTCACGGATGGGCCGGGGGCTGATGTGATGCGCCGCATTGCGCTACCCATGGTGGGTGGCATGGCCAGTACCCTGGTACTGACCCTTATCCTCATTCCCGTGCTGTATGTATTGTACATGCGCTGGGTGATGACATTTAATAACAAAGAAGGAAAATAAAGATGAATAAACTTATTTTAGGTTTTGCACTTGCTATGAGCATGCCTGTACTTGCCCAAGCGGCAGAATATAAAGTTGAAATGAAATTCAACGAAGA
This sequence comes from Gammaproteobacteria bacterium, assembly GCA_030147855.1. Classification (GTDB taxonomy): domain Bacteria; phylum Pseudomonadota; class Gammaproteobacteria; order Legionellales; family Legionellaceae; genus JAALKW01. The sequence goes on along the minus strand of JASBUO010000052.1, from coordinate 1,622 downwards.
TAGTGGTGATGTATATTTTGAACCGAAAAAACTGGAAGTAAAATCTGGTGACACGGTCACTTTTATCCATGCCGACCCGTACAATGTTCATAATATCATGTTCGAACCCAACGGTATTCCAAAGGGGAGTAAAGTACCTATGATGAGTCCTGAGGAGATGAATGAGGGTGATACCTGGAAAGTGACCTTTAATCAATCAGGTACCTACAAATATCATTGTCACCCGCACTACGATATGGGTATGATTGGGGAAATTATTGTCGACTCCCCATCCAAACCTGAAGAGATGAATATGGATGCCAATATGGGTGATCATCACCACGGCGGTGGTGATGATCATCATGGTGGCGGACATCATTAATAATATGCCTACGGCATGGGCGTACTGTTACGCCCAATGTTGTGGGCCAGATAAGAAAAGGAGATAAATTATGTCAAAAACTGCAGAACTTTACCGTATGGTTATGGGTAAACATATCTGTCCTTATGGTCTAAAATCTAAATACCTGCTTGAGAAGCACGGCTATACAATAACCGATAACCACCTAACGACACGCGCTGAAACAGATGCTTTTAAAGCTAAGCATGAGGTCAAAACAACCCCTCAAACATTTATTGAAGGAAAGCGTATTGGTGGGCATGAAGACTTGCGTGCTTATTTTGGTGCTTCAGAACCCAAAACAACATATAAACCTATTATTGCTATTTTTTCTGTCGCATTTTTCATGAGCTTGGCGATTGCCTGGCAAGTTGAAGAGCATATTTTAACATGGAATATCATCGGTTGGTTTATCGCCGCTTCTATGTGTTTTTTAGGCGTACAAAAACTGCAAAACTTAGAAAAATTTAGTACGATGTTCCTTAATTATGATGTGTTAGCTCAAAGAAAAGTTGGCTATAGCTACTTCTACCCTTTTGCGGAAACATTTGCCGGTATTGCCATGCTGGCTGGGGTATTAACCTGGGTAGCAGCGCCAGTAGCCTTGTTTATAAGTAGTATTGGGGCATACTCAGTTTTTAAAGCAGTCTACATTGATAAACGGGAGCTTAAATGTGCCTGCGTTGGCGGAGACAGTAACGTACCTCTCGGCTTTATCTCATTAACAGAAAATATTATGATGTTTGGGATGGCTTTGTGGGTGTTGGCAATTTAGCCTTAGCAAAAAAACTTAACTTATTGAGTTAGAAAAAGGTTAGGTATAGAATAGCGTTTGTGAATGGGGAGTTAGTACCTACCGCTTTCTTGAACAAGGTTTCAATAAAACTTAACCTATTTTTACAGAAAGTTTTGTGGATCTAAAATGGTTCTGTTTTAGCAGAACTTATATCTTCAGATATGTTTCAAACATTATTTTGGCTAATATTGACAGGTATAAGATTAACCATATTGGTAGCTATCATATTAGAAGTTTACTTTGAGGAGAGCATCTCTATGGTAGCAGACGCCTTAACAAAAAAATGCCTCTGGTAATACTTTTTCTTGTCAAGCCCCCAATTTTAGGTCCAGTTTTAAAGTTAGTGTTTAATGTTCAATTTGAGGATATGGTGAACGCAGTGGCGTAGCCACGAAGTGAGGTATATCCTCAGGCGAAATGTTGACTAACACCTTTGGTGCTGGTGGT
>JASBUO010000049.1 GCA_030147855.1 Gammaproteobacteria bacterium | reverse complement strand
AGAAGCAGATAACGATTTTCTTCAATTTACTATGGGTGTATATGAAAAAGCGCCGTTCCCTGATTTAAAAACGCTGCTGTCATGGCATGACCGACAAAAAACCTCGAATATTGCATGGAATGAGTCGTATCAGAAGTTTGACGTTGAGCCTTGTCACCGAGAGCTATCTTATGGCACGCCACCTAAGTCTTTAAATGGTTTTCATAAAGAAATAGCGGATACACAGCTTACAAAAATGCAAGGCTTTAAAGGTAAGATTGACACGGCACGTTGTGAAAAATTAGCCGCTTGGGCGCGAGGTGTATCTTCACAAGAACTGTTAGATAAGTTTGCAATGTTTAATCCAGCGCACTCTGAGCACGATGCAAAAAAACCGGTTGATTACGAAAGCTTGGTGACATTGGTTGCAGAGCTTTTATATCGAAGTAAAGGGCGAGATGTGCTTGATTCGAAAGGTAAGATGAAGCTTGGTAGCTCGATGGAGATTAATACCACGCAATATTTGGCGATTTTAAGTTTACTGAAAACTGACGGACAGGTGACAGCACAAATTCAAACGGGTGAAGGGAAGTCACGGATTATGATGATTGCGAGCGTGTGTCAGTATGCCTTAGGTAAAACGGTTGATTTTGTGACCAGTGATGTACAGTTAGCACAGCGTGATTTCATTGAGTTTAAGCCCTTTTTTGATATGGTGGGTGCACAGTCCAGTTTAATTTTCTCAGATTCAGAGCCATCTATTTACCGGAAAAAAGGGATTAATTTTTCTGATCCATCAAGCTTAAATTTATTTAGAAATAAAGCTGCGAGTATAGGTAGGCGTTTGCTTGTGATTGATGAAACTCGGAAAGACCACACACTGTTATTGGATGAAGGAGATAAAACTTACTTTGATATGGCGGGAACACGCTTTAATTTCTCACGAGAGAGTGATGTTAGTATTCGTGATATGACGTGGGTTTATCCATTACTCATGCGCTACTTTGATGAGGAAAAGATTGTGCTTGGTGGTGCTGGGAAAACAGTGAAGACTATCAGTCCGGTTGATTTATATTATCAAGATGTTGATTTGAGCCGTGAAAAATTTCTTAACTATGTAAGTTTACGCTGCACAAAGTCTGAATATTATCGCTTAAGAGGTGTTTCAGAGGCGCAAATTGAGCAATGGCAAACATCAGCGATAACAGCAGATGCCTTATCGTATCAAAAAGACTTTGTGCTTGAGCCAAATGCAGTAATTAGAACGCCTCAAGGCACGAAAGTATCGAGTGAGGCGCGGCTTCTTTTTTCAAACCGTATGTCGCGTGATTCAAAATTCTCTTTTGGGGTGCATCAGTGTTTACATGCAAAACTTGAACGTATGCGCAGTCAATTACCTGTTGATACGAAAAAAGATACACCACTTTTAGGGGCATTAAGAAGGTGTGAGGCCGCTTTTCATATTCAAGATGAAAAACAAATTGTGTACTCGACTACCAGTAAAAACATGCTGGATGATTATAAAGAGGGTACTCTAAAGGCTGTCACCGGTACCTATGGCTCGATGATTGAGCGCCGAGAAGCACGTACGATGTACGGACGCTTTAAAGATGAACCAATGAGTTTTATTGATGTGCCACGTGATAAAACGATGCAACGGGTTGATAAGGCAATTCGCCTTACACGGAATAAAAAGCAACAAATACAAGCCCTCATTGAGCTGATTAAAGCAGCACAAGAAAAAGACCAACCTATTTTGATTGTGGCTGAGAATGATGAAGAAAGTGCTGAGCTATATGAGATAATTGAGCGTGATTTTGGGTTTGTGCAACGTATTCATAGCCAGATGTCTTTTGAGGAAGAACGTGCGGCGATTAATAAGGCGGGCATTGCACGGCAGGTGACAATTTCAACAGAGATGGTTGGTCGAGGTACGGATATCCAGTTAGATGAACGCGCTGGTGTTAATGGCTTACGTGTGTTAGGTACTTATTTGCCACGGGAACGTGATTATCGCCAAATTATTGGGCGTAGTGGACGTTTTGGGGCGAAGGGTGAAACACAGCTTGTGCTGGATAAAGTGCGTCTTAGACAGCGTATTGGTAAACGCACTTTGGGTAAAGGTGGTTTTTATTACAATGCTGAGGCTTATATCAGACGTGAACAAGCTTTAATGGATAGAAAAAAACAATGTGAGCGGTTGATTAAAAATACCGTTGGCGATTTTAGAAAAGCGATTACAGACAACTTTTTTGAAGACATGTTAGTAATCGCTAGTAATGCACATCAAGAGGAGTTACTGGCGATTTGGGCCAGTTTTTTTGACGCAACCGATAAACAATGGAATGAAACGTGGCCGCATATTCAAGCGCTTTTATTTAAGAAAGAGATCCCGGTTGCAGACGTGCAAGCTTATTTAGATGGGTATGCTGAAGCAGTACAAAAACAGTGGGATGTATTACGTAGTCAAGTGCTTGTGAAAGCCGTTGCGGGTAAAACGCCTGAAGAAGATCCACTAGGTTGCTTGCATCCTGCCGTTCCGCCTTTAGGTTTGGACGAGGAAACACAACAGTTACTGGCGCACTTTGTCCTGAAAGATGAGGCGCCATCTGAGCGAGAAATATTCGATCATTACGACAGAGCGCATGATGGTCGTTATGTGAAATATACGAGCTGGACGATTCCTGCAAAAGCGTCGTTAAAAGGGTGGGCAAACCTTATTCCGTTTGTAAACTTTAAAGATGCGCGCCCTCCTTTTGCGAATACCCGTGCATGGCTTGCAGGACATGGTCAATTGGTCCCATGGCTCCGGGTAGGGAAGCATCAGTGGCGTATGGCGGGTGCTCTTTTACTGACGCTGATTGGTGCAGGACTTGGGGTTGGTTTAACATTAACGGGCGTTGCTGCACCCCTGGTTCCTTTTGTATCATCTTTTGCCGTGTTGGCCTTTGGGCAATCAACGCTTTGGTTAACAACCACACTCATTGGCTTGGCTGCTGCTTGTATAGGTGCTTTAGTGGGTTCATTAGGTGGTCATCTGGTTGATAAGATGCGCGAAAAACCATCTGACGCTGAGGAAGAAGCAAACTTCAAAGAAATAGCAGAGCCTCAGTATGTCCATAAGCAGCCAGCGGCCCAAAGTTTTGTGAAGCCGGTTGCGCCTAAAGCAGGAGGCCCAAGTGTTGGTAAAGGGCCTGGATTTTTTGATGGCTCGAAGGATGAGCCCACACCTTCAAGTGATACGCCAGAGCCTAACCCTAACAATATACACTGAGTAGCGGCCAAATTTTACCTGAAGCAAAAGATACCTTAAAGTAAAGAGCGTTTTTGAGGTATTGGCTTGATGTGATGCCTTTAAATCTGGACTGTATTATCATTTTTAGCGTAGTAGAAATAGAGGTTTTATGTTAAACGTTGCATTGTACCAACCTGAAATTCCACCGAACACAGGTAATATTATCCGTTTGTGTGCCAATAGTGGTGCGCAGTTGCATATTATTCATCCTTTGGGGTTTGCTCTAGACGATAAGCGTATGCGTCGCGCAGGCCTTGATTATCATGAGTGGGCTTCGGTATTGCAATATCAAGATATGGATGCGTTTCTTGAAGCAAATAAAACACGACGCATTATTTCATGCTCTACCAAAGCACAAAAAAAATATACGGAATATCATTATGTGGAAGATGATATTTTATTATTTGGGCCTGAAACGCGTGGGTTACCGATAGATGTGATTGAACGGTATGATGCGGTGCGTATACCAATGCGTCCTGAAAGCCGTAGTTTAAACTTATCAAATGCTGTTGCGATTATTTTGTTTGAGGCGTTAAGACAGCTTGATTTTTAAATGCAGGGTTTTAGACAATTAAATAAGCATCGTGACTTTTAGGACAATATAAGTAAGCATGGTAATCACAAGTAATCGTTTTATTAGATAATGTTTTGCGCTATCAATGCCATGGTTTGCCATGGTTTTTAGAGCAACTATTTTTTTACATGGTGAGGCTCTTAAGCGTTGCAGAAAAGGTGGTTTGCCGTTTGATTTAAACGGAGTTGGGTTTCTTCCATGACGAAAAAAGGTTGTGCCATAATCGCTAAATAATTGTTCTCCTGGAAGGATGTCGCGCTTTGCGTGATAGGCAATGAAAGTTAAGCCACAGAGTTGATATTTTATGCTCTTAGTATTTGCTGAAAGAAAGCCTGGCTTGGCTGTTTGGGGCGCATGATTAATAAACCGCGTTAAGTTACCAAACTCGGAGGCATGGACATAAATATCAGATTTTTCTTTTACAATTTTAAAGCTATAGTCTAGTTTTTTGGCGCGTTTATTAGATTGGATACCACTATAAATCCCAATACATTCGTCTTGTTTGATGGTTTTTCGGCTAAATACACCGAGTCCAATATCTGCATTGATATAGCGTAATTCATAGCTATCATCATGAGCTTTGGGGTAGAAGAGTTGGAGCACGTCTTGGGGCAGGTGGTAGAGTGCATCGCCATCGATGATTTCTGGTAGGGTCTTTAACGTGAAGCTGTGGCAAGGAATCAGATCATTTGAATAAAGGAAGGGTTTACCGGATAAGGTGCTGATCAATTGATTAAGTCGTTCGACTTGAATGGAGTTTTTCGCTTTTTTTCTGTAGTTGCTCGAAAAATACATGATTTTAGGGCATTTGATAGGCTTAAATTGCATAGATGGTTTGATGGTAAATTGGCAGGCTTCGGGATGAGGTGTGTGGAGTAATATCGCGCAGACAAAAGTGCTTGCGTATAACATGCTTTCAAAGTCTGTGTATTCGTATTCAAATTGGAAATCTGGCTCGGGGGTATAGGGCTCATTGAGTAAGGGGTGACTAAACGATTGTGCTAAAAGGGCTTCTTGGGTGACGTTTTTTTCATTTTCGAGTTGAAACAACTTATTTGTCACATCAAAAACAACGTGCTTGTATGGAGTTGCTGCGTTTGGGTTATGATTTGTGAGATGTATCTTAACCAAGACGGTCCCTTACTGTTTTGAGGATTATTTTAATGTGCGTGAATGTACGTATTAGGCCAAGCTTGCTATCGCATAGCGTTTGGGGGTTTTTGTAACATAGCAATAGTAAGAGAGGCTAGTAAACCAACAACAATAGAACTCATTACGATAGAAAATTTAGCTATATTGATGATAGATTCGTTATCAAATGCCAAATTAGCAATAAAAATAGCCATTGTATAACCAATACCAGCCATCAATGATGTAGGTATAATGTCACGCAAGCTTACGTTAGATGGAAGCTCTCCAATTCCTATTTTTAATCCCATATATGTGCAAAATATAATACCCATCGGTTTCCCTAAAATAAGCCCAACAAAAATTCCCCAAAAAATTGAAGCGTGCAAAGCATCAGTCACCATACTTGCATCGAGGATAATCCCACCATTTGTTAATGCAAACAGTGGTAATATTACAAATAATACCGGTTTTTCTAAAACAAACTCCCAACGTTTTAAGGGAACAGAAGCTTTTTCAGTTTCCAGGGTTACTTGTTCAAGTATGGCATGCCCCTGTTCTTTTTTTAAAATATGTTGAGTTTTATCATGTTCATCTTCAAACCGCCTGACAAGATTTTTGATTCTTTTAATAAAGCTTTCCGGGTGGAGCTTCGGTCTTGCTGGTACTACTAATGCAACTAAAGCGCCTGTAATAGCACCATGAATGCCTGATTTTTCAAGCAGTATCCATAAAAGAAAGCCAGAAAGTAAATATACCCCAAAATTTCTAATCCCACTTAAGTTAGCGCTTATCATCAATGTATAGGTGATTAAAGCATATAAAAGATACACTTGTTGAATACTATTACCATAAAACAATGCTATTATTGTGATGGCAACAATGTCATCTATCACAGCAACCGCGGCTAAAAAAGGAAATATTCCTTTTGGTAGTTTGTTTTTAAACATACTCATTAAGCCTATTGCAATTGCAGTATCAGTTGCTGTAGGTATGGCCCAGCCCTTTAAATATTCTGGTGAGTTGCTATTGATAGCGATATAAAGAAAAAGGGGGAAAATGATTCCTCCTATGGCAGCTATTATGACGACGGCGGCTCTTTTTATGTTTGCTAACTCGCCTACAATGAGCTCTCGTTTTATTTCAAGCCCTAATACCAAAAAGAAAAATAGCAATAAAAACTCATTAACAAATTCTTTTAAGGTAAATTGAATTGAGTAACTACTAATTGCGAACTTAAATTGAAGATGCACAACATTGCTATAATAGCCTGAAATAGGCGTTATGTTGGTTAACAACAAAGATAAAAAGATACATGCAATTAGTAATAATCCCGCTATGATTTGGGAGTCAACAAATATATCAAAGGGCGATATTATCTTATCTATCTTTTTTTCAAGTGGTGTATGGTACTGATAGTAATCTGACATTAGCTTATTTCTCTATTTTATAGAAGTTAAGCCTACTGTGACCATGGCTCTTTTGTCAAACTACTGTAACACCCGAGCTCCCTCATGTTTAACATTGATAGCTTGTCTCACTCACTGGTTGAGTATTGTAGATATTATATCTACACTCAATTAGAAGACATTCAAAGAACATTGAAATATTACTTTTAAGTTATATCAAACTGGGAGGGTAAAATGAATAAAGATGTTTTTGAAGGTGATTGGGAAATTATAAAGGCTAAGTTAAAGCAAGCATGGGCCGATTTAACAGATGATGATTTACTTCATGTTGAGGGTAATCAGCAGGAAATATATGGCCGGCTCAAAAAGCATTATGGGTATACGGA
>JASBUO010000039.1 GCA_030147855.1 Gammaproteobacteria bacterium | reverse complement strand
GTATTTGCAGGTGTCATTTTTCTAAGTTGATGTCAGCAGTGATTATGAAACCCCTCATATCTCCTTGATCCTCAAACATTAAAATGTCATAGTCAATGTCATCAACATTCAAACTGCCTGTCATTGTGTTGCAAGTTGTCTAAGTCAGTGTCAATATGTCGCAGAAGAGAGGGATTATGACAGATCTTTCGCAAATCGCAGACGAGGAATGGAATGAAGCCAATCGTCGTGCATTGGTTGTGCGCCCACTACTTGAATTCGATCATTGTCCACGAGAAAAAGCACGTGAAGCTGCTGCTAAATTGGGGTTGTCCGAACGACAAATATATCGGCTAATCCAACGATTACGCGAGTTGGACGGTGAGCTCACCGCTTTGTTACCCAGAGGTTCTACTGGTGGGCGTGGTAAACATCGGCTATCTGCACCACGAGAAGCTCTACTTCATCGCCTGATAGCTGAAATTTTTACTACTGCTCAGAAACGAACAGCAGCCGATCTCATCCGTGCGATCCGCAATCAAGCTTTAAAAGATGGATTGACTCCGCCCTCTGAAAGTACTATTCGGCGGCGCCTAAAAACCCTATCTTTAGCTGAGAAATGTCAAAGAGGGGAAAAACACCCTGAAGCCAAACCAATTTATGGTGTTACACCGCTCGCTAATGCTCCCCTTGATTGGCTACAAATAGATCATACGCCAGTGGACCTAATCATTGTAGATCCGATAGATCGATTACCAATAGGTCGTCCATGGATTACTGTAGCTATTGATATCTTCAGTCGCTGTATTGCTGGATTTCATTTATCACTGGAAGCCCCATCAGCAACAAGTGTAGGCCTTTGTTTAACCATGGTTGCAACAAATAAAATGTCCTGGTTGAAAGAGCGAAATATTGACGCAAACTGGCCGATAGCAGGCAAACCACATCGGCTTGGTGTTGATAACGCTTCAGAGTTTCATTCAGCTGCATTTGAACGAGGTTGTGCGCAACATAACATTATCATCGAATGGCGCCCACCAGGATCACCGCACTTCGGTGGCATTATTGAGCGCGTCATCGGTACACTAATGCAGCTTATTCATGCTTTACCTGGTACAACTTTTTCCAACGCAACTGTGCGCGGTGAATATAATAGCGACAAGGCTGCCTGTCTAACACTTGAAGAACTGGAACGTTGGATGGCGGTCGCAATTACAAAATATTATCACTTGAAACCACATGAAGGACTCGACGGCGAGATCCCTTTACACCGCTATGAACGTGGGTTAAAAGAACTTTCTGCTCTGAACAAAGCGCTGTCAATACCTCGCGATCCACGTACATTCCTGATAGATTTTCTTCCCGTGATACGCCGCTCTTTGCAACGTGATGGTATTACCATTGATCACATTACTTATTTCAGCAATTCATTGCGCCCATGGATACAGTTGCGTAATCATCCAACTCCTTTGTTGATTAGGCGTGATCCGAGAGACTTGTCGCGAATTTTTGTACTTGACGCGGAAAATAATTGTTACCTTGAAGTGCCCTATCGCATGTTATCGCGCCCAAGAATCACTTTATGGGAACATAAGCTGGCACGCAAACGTTTGCGTGAACAACAGCGTACAACCATTGATGAGGCTAGTTTATTCGCTGCCATTGATGAAATGCGCGAGATTGAGCGTCAATCTGAAACGCTAACACGCACAGCACGCCGTAATCGAGAACGAAGAAAAATTGATTCCTCGAAACTCGGTAAAAATGTAGGCAGTGAAACGCCTTCTGTAGCTGAAACAATTAGTCCAGCACGTCCATTTGATGATATTGAACCATGGTAAATTTTAATCACCTCAACCCAGAAGCTAGTGCACTTGCCATACTACCAAGCACTGAGAGACTTACTCGTTTAAAAACGGAACGTTGGATTGGCTATACACGTGCCAACCAAGTATTAGTGAGGCTCGAAGCGCTGTTTCATGATGAGCCCGGAAAGCTTCGGCCACAAAACTTGCTTATTGTAGGGCCAAGCAATAATGGCAAAACTATGATTGCCGAAAAATTCTATCGCACCCATCCCCAAAAAATTTCTGATGATGGTGAGCATGAAGTCATTCCAGTGTTAATGATGCAAATGCCGGCGGATGCAACCGTTAACCGGTTTTATACAGCACTGCTCATGAAATTAAATACCCCTGTTGGTTTTCACAGTGGGTATAATATGCGTGAAGTATTAACGTTACAATTAATGCGTACAGTTGGTGTACGTATACTGATTATTGATGAAGTACATAATTTACTGGGTGTAACCGCCAATCGACAACGCGAATTATTAAACATGCTCCGTTTTATTGGTAATGAGTTACGTATTCCTATTGTTTGCTTGGGCATACGTGATGCATATCTTGCTATTCGCAGTGATGATCAACTTGAAAATCGATTTCATCCTATACTACTGCCATCTTGGGAATTAGGAGAGGAGTTTGCACGCTTGTTGGCTAGTTTTGAAACTGTTTTGCCTTTACGTGAACCATCTAATCTTTCAACGTCACCTTTGCTTGAGATGATTTTATCCCGATCTGAAGGCACCATTGGTGAAATTGCAACTTTACTCAACCGTGCCACAGTCGCAGCACTCTTGCATGGTGAAGAACATATTAGTTGCACTACGATTGAGCGAGCCGATTATCACTCTCCTAGTGTGCGGCGACATATGATTGAACGAGAAGCTACGTTAATCGCAATACGATGCAAAGGCGTTGGCCGCTGCATCCTAAGCCTCGCTCTTATGAGACGTTAGAGAGATATGTTCGACGACTTGCTGAGTGCTATAGTGTGAGTCACAAAACATTTTGCCTCCGTGCATTAGGCATACCCATTGAGGATAATGAAGCAAGACAGTTTTATAAGCCCACCAAAGAAGTACTGCAACGATTATCTGATGGCTCCGGTATCGCCATTGATGTGCTTGAGCAAATGACTTTTGAACGTCTTTGGAATCGACAAATGGAAAAATTGGCCGAATGCATAACAGTCATAGAAACCACACCCAAATGATCGAGTATCAAAGTTAATCAAAATTTTACAGTCGCCTCATTTCAAAAACGTTCGTTTTTGAGCAAGAAAAACTGCTTTCGGAAAAAGACAAGTTTACTGGGGTTATTGATTCTCAATAACCATTCTTGATATTGATTTCTCGTTACATTATACTTCACCTGAGTTTTGAGAATAAGGATAATCAGTCGATGCCAACGATTAGTACATTTTATGGAATTTTGATTCAAATGTTTTGGAATGATCATGCACCACCACATTTCCATGCAATTTATGGAGAGTATCAAGGCATTGTTGATATCAAGTCACTGGCAATGTTGGAAGGTAACTTACCAAGGCGAGCTTTAAACCTTATTTTAGACTGGGCAGAATTACACCAAGCAGAATTGTTAACAGATTGGGAACTATGCACCCAAAAGAAAATGCCTAATAAAATTGAGCCTCTACGCTAGGAGAAATTTATGTACTGGAATGTGACGAAGGTAGAACCGCAGCAACATCTTTTACTGAAGGTGAAATTTGAAGATGGTTTGGAAGGAACTGTTCGATTCAAGCCATCCCATTTGACCGGTGTGTTTGAAGCATTAAAAGATGAAAACTATTTCAAACAAGCGTTCATCAACTATGGTGCTGTTACTTGGCCCGGCGAGCTTGATCTTGCACCTGATGCGATGCATAAAGAAATTAAAGACCATGGTGAATGGCTTTTGGAGTAGGCCATGCTTGTAGGTTATGCTCGAATTTCAACAGCCGACCAAAATCTGGATCTGCAGCTTGCTTCGCTAAAAGATATGGGTTGCGAGAAAATCTATCAAGATCAGATATCTGGTACTAAGACAAGTCGTCCAGGATTAGAGATGGCACTCGAATTATTAAGGAAAAATGACACATTAGTTGTTTGGAAGTTAGATCGATTGGGTCGTACTGTCAAAGGATTAATTGACTTGGTCAATCGATTACATCAGAGAGAAATTCATTTCAAAAGTATTACTGATAATGTAGATACTTCCACGCCATCAGGTCGTTTCTTTTTCCATGTGATGGCAAGCCTTGCACAAATGGAACGCGAGTTAATGGCAGAAAGAACTAAAGCGGGTTTGGCTGCTGCCAGGGCGAAAGGACGCGTTGGCGGTCGTAAACGAAAAATGACTCAAAGTAAAATTGAATCGGCTAAACAATTATTAGCGAATGGTATATTGCCTAAGGATGTTGCACAAAATCTTGGTGTATCCGTACCTACTTTGTATCGCTGGATTCCAGCATCAAATCATTTAACCTGAATTTTCAAGAACACCATGCTTAAAAAGTATGCTTCTAAATTGGAAAATGTTACCATCCTGAAAATTAGCTTGATTGATAAGCAGTCCGTATTGTGTGAGCCTAGGTTCCTATTTTTTGGAGTTTTACAAACTTGAAAACTAAAATAAACAATCGACCAAATCTAAGCGAACAAGTTATAAATGACTTACTCAAAAGAAATGAGATTATCGAAGATGACTTGGCAATGAGTGCGCGAGACCTTCAGACAAGATATAGCATGGCTGAGTACATTGGATCCGAGCACCTACAATTAGATTCTACAGATGTTATTGTTGTGTTAAGTGGACGTAGTGGATTTAAGGGCACATATTTAGAGGCAGCTAACAAACATGTTTTGTGCCCTGATAAATTTGATTCAACTGACACACTACGTCGAATGATTTATGGCATTGAGATTGCAAAAAAATGTGCTATTTATAACCAAAACAACGGGATAAAAAAACCTGTATATATTTATTTTAATGGCGTAAAGCGACAAAATGACGAGTTGAAAAATATATTGCAAAGGGATGGCTCCTTTCATGGTTATCCTGCCAATCTGTTTATTATTGATTCGATCCCATTGGACAATACTATGGGGCAAGTGATCGGTCTAAGTAAATATCTACACGATCATTGGCTATTATTTTGTAATCATTGGGGAATATCTCGTCAACCTAATATCGTTTTTTGTACTAGTAGTTATCATGTACCTCGTGTCGAGCTTGGAGTTTGTGCCAAATCACCACTACTCACACCAGATTTTTGGCATAGCCGGCCCGATTTATTAGATGCTTTACCAGTGGAATTCAAAGATTATGTATTGTCACCAGGAAGCACATTAAAAGAATCGAATATCATTGTCTTGGGATGTGATAGACAAATCACAGCAAATCCTTTTTGGGGAAAAGATTTGTATTGCGATATGCAAGCTAGCGTGAACTATTCAAGTCTTCATCGAAAAAATACTTTTAATGTTCAACCTGTACCATCTATTGCGTCTGATACAGCAGCTAATATTGTCACATTGTTTCAAATGCATTTGAAACCTAATATATCACGATACGGTAGGTTGCGGTTATTTGATAATCAGAACATGAAAGAGCCGGTTCAAGAAAACACTGCTGAGTCTAATGATAAAAATCTACAAGGGGTATTAATTTGTCAATCACCCATGGGTCGTTAAGAAATCTAAATTTTTGTTGACGTGGACTTTGATAATCTGCTGACATCGACTTAGAAAAGTGACATGAGTCTTTTTTGATAGCACTAGATTCAAGTCTCACTCAAAACCAACTCGATGATAGTTTATTCCTAAGAAAAAGGCTGGTGGGGCTAATAAGCGAGAGCATTCGCGAACACCCAGATTTAACTTCTTTTTTGCCAAAAGTATTGGATGATAAAAGTGTTTATGTAAGGCAAGCACTTGCAAAAGGGCTTTATTATTTTGCGAACCTTGAGTGGAAAGCATTCAATGATTATTTTGAAGCACTGTGCATAAAAGACCCTGCACATGAAGTGCGTGCACAAATGATATTGAGTTTCAGTAAGCTCATTAATGTGCCAGAAAAGCGAGAGATGGTACTTGGGTTTTTGGTAAACATTTTGGAGTCAGAGCAGCATGCTTTTGTACTAAGGGTTGCTCTTAAGGCTGTGTATGATGGATATATTGATTTACAAGCAAAAGATATAAGCTTTGCAGCAATCTGGTGGCAAACTTTGTCACCAGTGGTTAACACGCTATATGAAACAGCCAGCGATGTGCGCATACGGAGATACTGTGCACAAGCAAGAGAACAAGTTTGGTGTGCCTCTAACCCAGATGCCAACACTTTAAAATACAAACTTGTGGACATTATACAAGCTACTAGACGTGGTAAGGCGTCAAAGTTACCGAGAGAATGGCTTCACTCATATGATGAGACTCTCCTTGGACGGGTGATGTCTGTTTTATCTCAAGCTGATTTTGGTTTAGAAGTTGTAAAACGTTTTAGTCGTATTCAATTAGTTAGGAGTTATTGTCAAAAGTGGTGTATGACATTAGGCGGCCTCTCTTGTTGACTGCTCACTCACTTGTAACCCATCTTTAAATTCAACGTTATTGACAACAAGCGTCAATAACTGAAACCCTCTGATTTTTATCCACCGCTTCT
>JASBUO010000027.1 GCA_030147855.1 Gammaproteobacteria bacterium | reverse complement strand
AAGCGGTGGATAAAAATCAGAGGGTTTCAGTTATTGACGCTTGTTGTCAATAACGTTGAATTTAAAGATGGGTTACAAGTGAGTGAGCAGTCAACAAGAGAGGCCGCCTAATGTCATACACCACTTTTGACAATAACTCTTTGTTTATGGGAAAGGTCAAACTCAACAACATCCGATATTATAAAACACGACCATCACCGTTAAGGCGCATTTTTTTCCTGCGATTAGAGCCAAAAATCCACTAACATCCGACCTTATGCTAGTGATTCGGCAATATGATACTCTGCTCTACATTATTAAACTATTACACCTAGCTGGATGCTTTGAAAGCACACAAGCTTACTATGCCAATATCAAACGAATACAGACAACAGCAAATTACACCCTGGATCATATGCTTACTAGTCCTATATAGGTATGGGTTGAGCAGATACTGGAGGTACGCTTGAAGTATGATCTAACCCACCAAAATATAGACTAACACCAAAAATGTCAGGTTAACCCTTCACGTTTACAGGTAATCGCGCACTAAAGTTATCTAGTAGCCCCAGAAGTTTTTATAGACTACTAATGTTCTTTTTACATAAGAATGCAACAAGAAGCTGGAGTTTGTTCCAGATCAACGGACATAGCCAAAGCTGCATGTCGCACATTATTAAGTCGAATTGTTAAAGCATGTTCTGGGTTGTTTCCAATAACTTGAGAATGAAGTTCTATAGCTTCTTCTAAACGGGAAAGTGGTTCACCGCATCCCTGATTTACCTCTAAATGACCAAGTAAGATTCGAAGATAATTTGGTGAATATTCCGACTTTTCTGCTACATAAAGATCATCTGCTTCTTCTAATAACTTATTTGCCGCAAAATAATTTTTTAAGCCAATATGTGCTTCAGCTTGCACAAACTTTCTATAACCTATATCAAGTGATGTGCAAGGTGAAGTAACTTCCGCACTAAAACAACCTAATGCTTCATGATACTGGCCATTCTTAATATAAATCTGGGCTAAATTTTTGAGACATCTTCCCTCTATACTACCTTCTGATGCCTTAATGAAACAAATAGCCCGATCTAAGCTAGATGTATTCTCCTCAATTTCCACAGCAGTTCGTGCTTCTTCATAGAGTTTGATTGCTTTCTCATGACTGTTCAATCTCAGGTAAGCCAGTCCTGTTTGCATATTTGCATGAGCAATAATAAATGCATTATCCTCCTTAGATACCTGGCTAAAATATTCAGTAGCACGCAATCCAGCTTCTACTGCTGCTTGAAAATTTGACTGCCCTCTTTCAACAGTACTCCTAACATATTCAATATATCCTAATATTTGAGCATCTTCAGACATGACAAATTTTGATGCAAGACTCAACAAATATTGAGCTTTTTGCTCTTGTCGATCAACTATAAATATCCATGCAGCATGAGCACAGGCATAAGCAGCTGATTCACGCTCTCTGGCTTTCATTAAACCAATTTCATTACCAGATAACCGAGTCGCTTCTCCACCAAACTCATTAATTAGGCACATCGTATTATCTCGATTTTCTGGATTTCTAGCCTCTATTACATTTGAATTTAATTTTTTTCCTTTCTCTATCCAGTCAAAATATTCAAACATCAGCAGCTCCAAGTCAGGTATTAAGAAAATATTATGGTAAACCTTGCCACTAGCGTCCTGTTTTTTTAATGCGAATTAAACGCTTAAAAATTAATCAAAAACACAAGCTGTAAGGCGTGTCATCGAGCAATATAAAAATTCGGGTCTACCCCAATAAATGGAGAAGACCCCATAGTTACTGGTGCCGTTGCGCAGAATCGAACTGCGGACCTATTGATTACGAATCAATTGCTCTACCAGCTGAGCTACAACGGCGAAGAAGTAGGCGAAGTATAGCCTGAGGCCTAGCGTTGATGCAAGGCCACACCTAATGTCCAATCAGCATTTCCTGTTTCCGGGACAAAATGAATGGGTTCTCTTGGTGCAATACCATACGCTTTAATCAATGCATGATAGTATGAAGCAGTTAAACATGCACGCGATAACTTTTTATCTTCGGGGTAATCACGCTGAACAACCTCCCATGGGCGATGGCATACCGTGTTTTCAGCCTGCTCAAGTAGGCCATCATTGTTCATTTCACCAAAATTAAACTCAAAAGGTGCTTCTTTAGCCAAATAAGTAAGCCCTTCAATCACGTACCACTCACGTAATGGGTCGGGATATAATGTAGGATGTAATACATGGTTTACTTTGTGAACCCCATCAATTAGTCTTGAAACATGTTCTGAGCAGAGCCGTGCATTCCCCTCCCCCAGACCTCCACTGGGTAAAGAATATCCTTCTGGAAAACAACTAGGCTCATTTAAAAATTGTTCTGACACCAATACCTGTCCAAGCCCTAAAAAACTATGCACGAATAGAGTCTGTGTACTTCCATTTACTTTTACATCAATATAATCCTTTATGTTGTCGGGATGTTTCACATCAACAACCGTTACAACTTGTACTGATGCCCCTCCCATATCCATCACGCTCAAATGACGCGGCATGTTAACCATTGATGTTTTACGTAACGCTTCATGCACAGAAAGCCAGGCAAAAGCACCCTCTTCACGGCCAGTAATCGTACGTGCTTCCTGCAACGTCCAACCTGTATTTTCAAACCATTTTCGCGCCGCATCATAATATAGTTGTTGCTCTTCAGTCGGTAAAAGACGCATCCCAGCAGTTGCATAAAAATAAACAGGAATTTGTTGAGGTGCATCCTCAAAAAGTGCTTGCAAATAATTACTGATAGTGTCGCCTGATATAGGGAGGGTTGCAAACCCGTGGTGCACCCTTTTCGACCAAACCTCTTCGACCGACTGAGTTCTATCGTTTTTTTGATACGCATAAACATGTAACCGGGATCCTGTACTACCTACATCAACCACCCCAATACATTTTTTTTCTCTACAGTCAGAACCAGATGCAAATGCAATGTTAGAAGCGAATAGAATAACAGCTAAACCTAAAAAAAAACGAATCATTACTAAATGCCTTAGAAAAAACTGGGACAAAGGATACGGTGTGCTTAGGTTAGAGTCAATTTAAATTGCATAATAATCAGCAATTATCGGTGAAATAAAAAACATCAGATTTCATCTCTGTACATGCCAGGCTGCGGGAGCCTGGCAGGCTTTTGTCATATACAGAGAGATTTCATAAAGCATAGGTGTTGGCAGCAAATTATTTTTTCGTAATATTAGGGCCTAATATGGACTCGACCATATTCTCAAAGACTAATCTCACGCCATGTACCAGTTTCAATTTAATTAAAAATTAACCTCTCAGCCCGTCATTGCGAGCTGACAGATCCCCACGAAATTTACCATTCTCTGTTTAGCTCGTTTTGTATAATATGAGGCAAATTTTCATAATCAATAATCAA
>JASBUO010000022.1 GCA_030147855.1 Gammaproteobacteria bacterium | reverse complement strand
ATCAATATGATTGTTATTTTTTTGCAGCGGATTGGCATGGTTTAACCACACATTATGATGAGCCAGGTTTTATTGAAAAATATGTGTGGGATTTATTGGTTGAGTGGCTTGCGTGTGGTGTGAATCCGAGTTTGTCGCGTGTATTTATTCAGTCGTGGGTGCCTGAGCATGCCGAACTTTATTTGTTACTTTCAATGATAACGCCACTTGGATGGCTTGAGCGTGTACCAACCTATAAAGATCAGCAAGAAAAACTCAAAGAAAAAGAACTCGCAACCCATGGTTTTTTGGGGTATCCCGTGCTTCAAAGTGCAGATGTTTTAATTTATAAAGGCAATTTTGTGCCTGTGGGTGAAGACCAAGTTGCCCATATAGAATTAACCCGAGAAATTGCACGGCGCTTTAACCATTTGTACGGGCGAGATGCTAACTTTGAAGCCTTGTCACAACAAGCTGTTGTGAAGATGGGGAAGAAAAACAGTAAATTATATCAACAATTGCGAACTAATTTTCAGCAAGAAGGTTCTCACGAAGCGCTAGAAACGGCGCGTGCTTTGGTGAATGAGCAATCTAATATTTCAATTGCAGATAAAGAGCGCTTGCTTGGATACTTGGAAGGTATGGGTAAGCTTATTTTGCCAGAGCCTGAAGCGTTACTGACGGATATGCCTAAAATACCAGGGCTTGATGGTCAGAAAATGTCAAAATCTTATCACAATACCATTAAGTTGCGTGAAACGCCTGAGGAAGTTGAAAAGAAAATTATGACAATGCCAACCGACCCTGCACGTATTCGAAGAGATGACCCAGGTGAGCCGGCCAATTGCCCAGTGTGGCAATTTCATAAAATATATTCAGATGACACGATAAAAGATTGGGTCGAAACAGGATGTCGTACGGCAGGTATTGGTTGTGTGGAATGTAAGCGCCCAGTGGTGGATGCCATTCAAAAAGAATTAAAACCCATTCAAGACAATATTCGAGATTATGAAGCCGATATGGGACTTGTGAAACGGATTGCTGCAGAAGGCAGTGAGCGCGCACGTGAAGATGCGCAAAAAACATTAGACGATGTACGAGAAGCAATGGGGTTGGATGAGTAATGTCAGGTGAGCGGTTACAAAAAGTATTGAGTCAAGCAGGGCTTGGCTCTCGTCGTGAAATGGAGGTTTGGATAAAAGACGGTAAGGTTCAATTAAACGGACGTATAGCAAAACTTGGGGATGTAGTTGTACCCACAGATAAAATTAAAGTAAGCGGGAAGGTGGTGCGTAACCCGCTTCGAACGCCGTCAAGAACTCGGATTTTGGTTTATCACAAGCCCGTGGGTGAGATAGCGAGCCGGAGCGACCCAAATCACTCAAAGACGGTATTTGATAATTTACCTATTTTGAAACGTGGGCGCTGGATTCAAGTTGGACGTTTGGATATCAATACCTCAGGGCTTTTGATTTTTACCAATGATGGTACGTTTGCGAATCAACTGATGCATCCTAAGTATCAAATTGAGCGAGAGTATGCAGTTCGCGTGCATGGTCGTGTGAAGCCTGAAATGGTTCAAGCGCTTCAAAAAGGTGTGCAATTAGAAGATGGTCTTGCAGCATTTAAGTCGATTACTTTTCAAGGCGGTGGAGAGGCCGCAAATGCTTGGTATCATGTAGTGTTAACAGAAGGGCGTAATCGAGAAGTGAGAAGGCTTTGGGCAAGCCAGGGTATTGAGGTGAGTCGTTTGATTCGTATTCGGTATGGTTCACTTGTAATGCCGCGATTTTTGGGACGTGGGCAACATATGGAACTTAGTACGGATGAAGTGGCTGCTTTCATGAAAACTACTTTGGAGGCGCCTGCGGTATGATAACAGCAGACATTGAAAAACTCAGTCATGATGGACGAGGAATTGCGCGTATTAATGGTAAAACCACTTTTATTGATGGAGCACTTGAAGGGGAGCGTATTACCTTTGAATATACACGAAAAAAGCGTGACTTTGATGAGGGGCGCGTACTAACTGTCGAGCGCGCTTCCCCTGAACGTGTTGTTCCTCGTTGTGCGCATCATGGTGTCTGTGGGGGCTGCTCCTTACAGCATTTAAGAGATAGCTCGCAAATTAAAGAAAAAGAAAAATTAGTGCTAGATGCATTAACTCGTATTGGGCATATCACCCCTGAGGCAGTGTTACCTGCACTTTCGGACGAAAATGCATGGCACTATAGAAATCGTGCGCGTTTGAGTGTGAATGTTGTCCCTAAAAAAAATCGTGTCTTGGTAGGGTTTCGTGAAAAACGTAACCCACGCTATGTTGCAGATATTAAAGCATGTGCTATTTTGAATAAAAACGTGGGAGACGCGCTGCTAGACTTAAGCACACTAATTGGTGCAATGGATAATCCAAGAAGCTTTGCTCAAATTGAAGTGTCAGCAGGCGAGAATGCGGTTGCTTTGGTGTTTCGTCATTTAGAGCCACTTACTGAGGCAGATAAAGCGCGTTTTCGTACATTTTCGGATGAAATGGGGTTTCGTATCTTTTTGCAGCCTGCAGGGGTTGATTCGATTCAGCTTTTCTACCCCGAAAAAGAGGCGGCACTTTCTTATCACTTGCCGAAACAGGACATTACATTTTCGTTTTATCCGGCTGACTTCACGCAGGTCAATGCACGATTAAATCGCCTGATGGTGACACAAGCTATCGATTGGTTAGCACTTGATTCAGATGATATTGTACTTGATTTATTTTGTGGATTGGGTAACTTTTCGCTACCGATGGCACGTCGATGCGCTCGCGTCATTGGTGTTGAAGGGGGAGATGCAATGGTGCTGCGTGCTACAGAGAATGCGGCTCAAAATGCACTTGATAATACGTCATTTTTTTGTGCGAACCTAGATGATGCAGAAGCCTTGCTGCCCTTTAAAGCATATGGTTGCAATAAATTATTACTTGATCCACCCCGTACAGGTGCGTTTGAAATTGTAAAGCATATCGAACAGATTGAATGCTCAGAAATTTTGTATGTGTCTTGTAATCCAGCAACCTTTGCAAGGGATGCATCGGTGCTTGTGAACGAAAAAGGCTATCGTTTAGTGAAGGTGGGTGCGATGGATATGTTTCCTCATACCACGCACGTTGAGGTGATGGGGCTTTTTAAAAAGGATAAATAGTCATGGTAAAAGTCAAGGAAGGCGTTGCATTACTCCCGGACGGCAGTATTGATGTTGCAAGGTGGCTTCAGCAACTAGGAAATCGTGGTTATTTTGAAAATATGGCGAATGTTCGCAGTGCGTGTGGATTGGCACAGCTTGCAGGACATGAACAGGTAACAGAAGCTGGCATTTCTTGTTTACAACAAGGCCTTGCAATGGCAGATGTGTTAGCTGATTTAGAAGTGAGTCAAGATACATTAGCGGCAGCCATTTTGTTTGAGAGCGTCCATTATGCTGAATTATCGCTAGATGACATTGAAGAGCAGCTAGGCCCTCAAGTTGCACGGTTGGTACGTGGCGTTGATAGAATGAATGCCATTTCAAACGTTCAAAGCTTACTTGATAAATTTCCCCAAAATAAGCAGCAAATTGATAATGTTAGGAAAATGCTGCTTGCAATGGTGGATGATGTACGGGTTGTTTTAATTAAGCTTGCCGAACGCTTATGTGTGATACGTAGCGCAAGCTTGATGCCTGAAGGTCGACGCAAACAACTTGCCATGGAAATTATGGAAATTTACGCGCCACTTGCAAATCGCTTAGGTATTGGGGCCATTAAATGGGAAATGGAAGATTTAGCATTTCGATATTTGTATCCTGAAGATTATAAAGCAATTGCGGCAGGCTTAAAGGCAAAGCGACTTGAGCGAGACCGTTATGTAGATTGGGTTGTAAAAGAGCTGAATTTGCAGATTGCCACTATGAATATTGCACATTTTGCTGTCTATGGGCGCTCTAAACATATTCATAGCATTTACCGAAAAATGACTCGAAAAAATGTATCACTTGAAGAAATTTATGATGCGACAGCTGTACGTATTTTAGTTGAAACAACAGAGCAGTGCTATGAGGTTTTAAGTGTTGTGCATGGTTTGTGGGAGCAAATTCTAAGTGAGTTTGATGACTATATCGCGCAAACGAAGCCCAATGGATATCAGTCACTACATACGGCTGTACGTGGGCCTGAAGGGCAAGTATTTGAAGTGCAAATTCGAACGTTTCAAATGCATGAGCAGGCAGAAATGGGTGTTGCCGCCCATTGGAAATATAAAGAATCCGCAGCAGAGGCGCATGACTCTCATGAGCGTAAAATTGAGTGGCTACGTGAGGTTTTGGCGTGGCATCGTGAAATGGCAACAAGTCAGGGGGTTTCTGAAGAGGTCGAAGCAGAATTTTTGGATGATAGGGTGTATGTATTTACGCCAGATGGCGATATCTTAGATTTGCCACATGGGGTCACACCACTTGATTTTGCTTATTATGTACATAGTGATATTGGACATCGATGCCGCGGTGCGAAAGTGAATGGACGTATTGTACCATTAACTTATTCACTCAAGACGGGTGATAAAGTTGAAATTCTAACCGGAAAAGAGCTAAAGCCTTCTAGAGATTGGATTAATCCACATTTGGGTTATTTAAAAACATCTCGTGCTAAGGCGAAGGTGTTGCACTGGTTTAAAATGGAAGATTATGAAAAGCACCGGCTGTTAGGCCAGGAAGCGCTCGATAAAGAGTTGAAAGCACTCGGTATTCGCAATGAGCGTATTAATGATGTCTTGCCTTATTTTAATTTTAAGCGTGTAGATGATTTACGAGCGGCACTTGGGAGAGGTGATCTCAAATTAGGACAGATTATTACGCGTTTAACACCTGCTATGAATCAACCAGACAGTTCGATGGAACACATGGTGAGGTTACCACCAAAGCGCACGACCTTATCCAGTGACAATTTGCGTGTGGAAGGAGTTGAGCACCTTTTAACGCATATGGCGCGCTGTTGTCAACCTGTGCCGGGTGACTCAGTCATTGGATATGTAACCGTTGGGAGAGGTGTATCAGTGCACCGGCAAGATTGCACTAATATTTTACATTCTACCGAAAAACAAAAAGACCGTTTTCTAGAGGTGACGTGGGGTGATGAAACAAGCGAGCGTTATGCTGTTGATATTTTAATTCGTGCGTTTGACAGACAAGGGCTTTTACGAGATGTAAGCTCTTTACTTGCCAATGAAAAAGCCTATTTATTTGCGCTTCAAACACAATTACAAAAGTCAGATAACATGACGCACATTACGCTCACAGTTGAAGTGGCGGGCTTAAATAGTTTGTCTCGGTTATTGGCACAGCTTGAGCAAGTCCCGAATGTTTTAGAGGCACGCAGACAGGTGTAAAGTATGAAGTCAATTTTAATTTCGGGAGCAGGGATTGCAGGGCTTAGTCTTGCAAGACAATTAAAAAAATACAACATTGCGTATACGCTGATTGAAAAAAAATCAGCACTTGAACCTATTGGTACGGGGATTGCTCTGCCTGCGAATGCTGTGCGTGCGTTGCGATATATGGGGCTATCTGAGTCGTTACATCATATGCATCCAGTGAAGCAAATTCTGTATATGCGGCCTAATGGGCGAATGCTCAGTCAAGCCTCACTACTGAAATCACCGCTGAATATTGATAAATTTGTGGCGCTTGAACGTCATAAGCTATTAGATGTTTTGTCGGAAGGTGTACGTGATAGCATCCACTTAAACACATCGATTGTTGAGATGAAACAAGCCGCTTCCGGTGTTGAGGTGGTGTGTTCAAACCCTTCACTAAATGGCCATTATGATGCAGTGATTGGTGCTGATGGTTTGTGTTCAACAGTACGTAAACTAGGATTTTTAGCGCCAGAACTGGTTGATTTAGGGGTGACAACTTGGCGTTGGACGTCTGAATATCCAACTCGAAATATACAGCCTACTTATATGCTGGGGATGAAGAACATATTTTTGGCTTATCCTATTGGCCGAAATCGCGTGTATTGCTACTTGCATCAACTTGATACGGGGCAAGCGTATGTAAATTCAGATAAAGCGCATGCTCATATTATCCAGTTATTTGAAGGATACAAAGGGATCGCGCAGCCACTGTTAGAGCGCTTGCCTGAAAGTGATGCTATTTATACAGGCCGGTTGCGCTCTGTGCCAGCGCCTTTGTTTAGACAAGGTGACTTGGCACTGGTGGGGGATGCAAGTAATGCATGTTCACCCATGCTACAGCAGGGTGCTGCATGTGCGTTTGAAGATGTGATTGTGTTATCTGAATTATTAGCTAAATTTTCTGTGCGTGAGGCATTTGAGTATTATCAAACGCTTCGCTATCAACGAGTGAACTGGATTGTTAAGACCTCTGATGAGGCAATTAAATCATTTATAAACGTGAACTCTAAGTGGTCTTTGATGTTACGAAACCTTTTCATTAAACAAAAAGGACCACTGAATGTATTGGGGTGGCGACACTTATTGTCAAGCTGCCCCTTGGAAGGTGTGGCGCAGTTTATTCAATCAGCTGAGCTAGAAGAGGTAGCTTTATGAAGTTAAGGCGCGTATTCACAGCAAAAGGTCTTCAAATTCAGGCATTAAAACCAGATACATCAGACCAATGGATACCACTTTCAGAAATTGGGGGGCTGAGTGACATTGCTCGGCGCTTTAATGTGGGTGATGACTTATCAACACGACTTTTAAGCGTGCTCGCACTTGGGCCTGATGGTTGGTCGATGTTATCGGAGAAGCTTGCTTTATGTGATGCGGGTAACGCACGAGACTTAACGCCTATATTGCCCTTCAAGCCTTTATCTTTTCGAGACTTTATGTTGTTTGAACAACATTTTATTGATGCTTCCCGTGGGTTTGTAAAACGCTTTTTGCCACAAAAGTATAAAACAGTTGTGTTGTATGAGCGTATTATGAAGAAGACATTTCCAAAGTTTAAGCCCCCTACAATTTGGTATGAAAAGCCACTGTATTACTTCGGAAATCATTTAAACTTTATCACTTCAGGGGAGTTGATTCATAGGCCTGCTTATACCAACGCACTCGATTATGAACTGGAGCTTGGAGCTATACTTGCAAAACCGCTTGTAAACGCAACTTCTGAAGAAGCGACGGATGCGATTGGCGGCTATGTAGTGCTTAATGATTTAAGTGCAAGGGATGTACAGTTTTCAGAAATGAAGTCTGGTTTTGGGCCACAGAAAGCAAAACACTTTCAAAATGCAATGTCTCCCGTCGTGGTGACATCTGATGAAATAAACGATGTACTCAATCAGTTAACGGGTTCAGTGCAGTTAGATAAGTCAATGCATATTCAGTGCTCTACGACAAGCATGCAGTACTCAATGGGAGAGGCTATTGCGTATGCATCTAAAGCTGAACCATTGTATCCGGGTGAGCTGTTTGGTTCGGGCACGTTGCCTGGTGGGTGTGGGATGGAAAATGATTGTTGGTTACAAACAGGTAGTGTGTTAACTTTAACAATTGATAAAGTGGGACAGTTAACGAATGAAGTGGCTTGATATCAAAGAGAGTAAAATACATTAATGACTCGTACAGTTGGTGAGATAGAAGTTGATGACTTGAAATTATTAGGAGAGGGAGGATTTGGTCGAGTCTCCTTGGGTCGATGGAGGGGGCAAAAAATTGCAGTTAAGCGTACAAAGCTCCCTACTGATGAAGCAGATATACATCTTAAATTGGTTCACCCTAATATTATTCGATGCTTTGTTAAGGCAATCAATAGAGACTACATTTATTTAGGGTTAGAGCTTGCAAGTAAGGCAAGTTTAAATGATTTATTTAAGAATAAGCACATTGGTCCGATTGAATGGTCGACCCGCCTTTCAATGATTAAAGATTTATTAAGCGGCCTACAGTATTTACATAAAGAGGCGCGTATTCTACATAGAGATATTAAGCCAAAAAATCTGTTGCTTACATGCAGCGACCAATTGAAAATTGCAGATTTTGGCCTTGCCGTATCGTTTGAGGATATAGGATTGGTGTCAAATAAGCTGCCAGGTAGCCCCTGCTATTTAGCGCTGGAATTACTGCAAATAGCTTTTGAGCGCGGGGGAGCTGTATCATCATGCCCTGTGTATCCTTATAATGAAGCAGTGGATATGTATGCGGCAGGTATTGTGATGTCTTGTATTGTAAAACAGAGACTATCTTTCAAGCTTGCAAGTCATACAGCACAGCATATAAAAAAATTCTTTCAATATCGGCTAGGCACACAGGATAGCGTGCTTCAAGACGATTTACCTGAAGATATGCCTGAACATTTAAGAGAGGCTATTCGTGGTTGTTTAGAACCTACCCAAGAAAGGCGTTTGACAGCTGATGCTGCGCTTGTGCGAGTTTCAAGGGTTGGGTGGTTTGGTGACGAACGGATGCGAGGTAGGGCGCATGGAATATCTCATATTTGGCCACCTTTGGGTGATAGTATTGAAAGAGAAAATGTGTATCCTTATCCTTCAACACTTAGTTTTAAATAGGTTAATTGATGAAATATCCACTATTAAAAGATATTGAGCCAGGGCAAACTGTACTGGGTACAGGAGCATTTGGCCAAGTGACACTTGGGAAGTATAGAGGGCAAGAGGTTGCAGTTAAACAGAACTTAAAACACAAAAATCCATGTTCTTTTGATGCAGAAATTAAGGTGCACAGTGCATTACAACACCCCAATGTTGTAGCACTTTTTGCAGTGGAATACATGCCATCTAAAATTTACATGGCATTAGAACTTGTACGAGGAAGGAGCTTAGCAGATTTGTTAGATAAAAAAATTCCTTTCTCTATGGAAAAAAATATTTCAATGATAGAAGGGGTTGCGTGTTTTGACACAGATTTAGCCCGTATTAAATATGATATACGAGGTCATTCAGACTATATGCCGCCCGAGGTGATTTCCGTGTGGTTGAATAACACATGGGATAATCCAAGAAATAAGCTAACATTCCCTTATTCGAAAGCAGCAGATATTTTTAGCTTTGGGGCATTGATGTCAGAGATGCTTAGGAGAGATATCCCGTTTTCTAGTTATCCATATTTAACAGAGACGCATGCTGAGGTGCGGCAATATTTGCGTTATAGGCTGAGCGATAATATTGATGAAAAATTACCAGATAACACACCAATTGGCTTAAAACAAACGATTGAACAATGTTTAGAGAAAACGCCATCGTTACGCCCAACAGCAGAGGTTATTTTAAGTCATTCAAGGCTCAGTTTTTTGCATCAAACGGAACATCAAACGGCAGAAAAAAACTGGGATGTGCTCTCAAGTGACTCAGAAGACGTACCTTTTAGTAAAATTCCCGGTTAGACGTCTGATAACAGCTGTAGGTGGTTAAGGAATACAGGAACTGCAATCTCTCCAACTAAGCGCAAATTTTCATGTTCATGCCCTGCTGCATCAATAAAAATGAAAGTGGGTGGGGCAACCACTTTAAACTCATGGAGTAATGCCCGGCTTTCGTGATTATTGGCTGTTAGGTCCACTTTAATCAGTTGTACATTTTTTAAGGCATCGCGTATTGATGCATGATGTAAGATATTTGATTCAATCACTTTACATGTGGTGCACCAGTCGGCATAAAAGTCGAGTACAACAGGCTGTTTGCTATTGAGTGCGCGCCTTAAAATATTTTCAAGAGCCGCCATTGTTGTAATGGTTGTAGTGTGATGTTGCGGAGTTTTATAGTTATCACTACGCATTAAAGGTTTTAATGGGTTCGTGTTACCAGCACTTGCGCCAATGATAATTAAAATACCGTAGACTACGCATAAAAGACCAATACCGCGCGTAAAGCGTATTAAGGTCGAAGTGGTTTTTTTAAGTGCCCCGAGTATTAACCCTGAAAAAATCAGCAAACTTGCCCAAAGTAACATCACAATAAAGGCTGACAATAGACGACTCATCAGATAAATTGCAACCGCAAGCAGTATGACGCCAAATAATTTTTTGATGGTATTCATCCAGTCACCTGCTTTAGGAAGCATACGACCTAGTGATGCACCCACCAATAGCAGCGGTAGTCCCATACCGAGCCCTAAAAAAAATAAAGCAGCAGTCCCAAGCACGATATTACCAGTTTGTGCGATATAACTGAGTGCGCCAATAAGGGGTGCCGTAACACAAGGAGATAAGATAAGTGTGGATAAACAACCCATGATAGCAGCACCCAGATAGTGTCCGCGTGCTTGTTGATAGCTTGTGTTTGCAAGCTTAGCTTGCAAGGGTGTGGGAAGTCGTAATTCATAAGCGCCAAACATAGACAGTGCTAATAAGACAAACAAGGTGCTAAAGGCCGTAATGGCCCAAGGTGATTGCAAGATTAATTGTAAATTGTGCCCCATGAGGGCAACCACAGCACCAATAAGCGCATAGGTAAATGACATGCTTAAGACGTAACTGAGTGATAGCAAAAAGGCTTTGCGCGTTGACAGGTTATCGCCATGCCCAACTAAAATACTTGATAAAACGGGAATCATCGGTAATACACAGGGGGTGAAAGCAAGTAAAAGTCCAAGACCCCAAAAAATTAAAAGCGTAACTACCCAGTGGTGTTTTGAAAAACGTGAGTCAATGACAACAGCTTTGGTAGGAGGAAGTTTCGCCTCTTTGATTTTAGAGGGTGAAATAAGCGTTGCATGTGTGAGCGCGAGCTGTGTATCAATGGTGAGTTTGATGGCAGCAAATTCGGGAGGATAGCAAAATCCATTGTCGGCACACCCTTGATATTTTAGGTTTAAAATGTCTTCTCCCGAGTGTAACCCGACAATATTTACAGGAATACGTAGCTTTCCTCGATAAATATGCACCGTTTCACCAAGACCATCCACTTTGATTTTTGACTGGGGAAGCTTTAGCGGAGCAAGCTCTAGAAAATCTTTGCTTTTCTGTGTGAGCTCTAGACGGTCGCGATATAAAAAATAGCCAGGCTTTATGTGCCATTCCAAAACAAAGGAATTGGGGTCGTGCGTTTTTATCTCAAATTTAAAGACACTGTGCGCAGGAGGTGGTTCCGAAAAACTCGGGTTTATGTATAGAAAGCACAGCGCGAAAGAGATTAAAAAGAAGATACGTTTCACATCAACAACCGTTTTTTTTTCACGACTTGCCCTTGAAAGATGAATATTCGTCTCCATATGTGTAACATCCGCGTTGTTTAATGGTCAAGTTTTACAGCGGAAATAATTTTTTGAGGCAATTCAGTCAGGAGAAGAAAAAACATGAACATTCGTCCTTTACATGATCGCGTAGTGGTCCGTCGTATGGAAGAAGAGCGTACGTCAGCTGGTGGAATTGTTATTCCAGATAGCGCAACTGAAAAACCAATGCGTGGTGAAGTGGTTGCTGTTGGCGCAGGTAAGCGTTTAGATAACGGTGATGTTTGTGCGCTTGCTGTTCAAGTAGGTGACAAGGTACTTTTTGGTAAGTACTCAGGTACTGAAGTAAAGATTGGCGGTGAAGATGTAGTTGTGATGCGTGAAGACGACATCATGGCTGTTATCGAAGGTTAATATTACCTTGGGTGATTACTAAATCTAAAAAAAAGGGGATAGAAATATGTCTAGCAAAGATGTACGTTTTGGCGACGAAGCGCGTCAATTAATGATTTCAGGCGTTAATGCATTAGCAAATGCCGTACAAGTAACTATGGGTCCACGTGGACGTAACGTTGTACTTGAGAAAGCTTATGGTGCACCAACGGTAACTAAAGATGGTGTATCTGTTGCTAAAGAAATTGAATTTGCTGAGCGCTTCAAAAACATGGGTGCGCAGATGGTTAAAGAAGTAGCTTCTCAAACTTCTGATGCTGCAGGTGACGGTACAACAACCGCAACTGTATTGGCACGTGCTATTTTGGTAGAAGGCCACAAGGCTGTTGCTGCTGGCATGAACCCAATGGATCTGAAGCGTGGTATTGATAAAGCTGTTGCAAGTGTTGTTCAAGAGCTTCATAAAATGTCTAAGCCATGCAAAGACGGAAAAGCAATCGCACAAGTAGGTACTATTTCTGCGAACTCTGACGAAGCGGTTGGAAGCATTATTGCTGAAGCTATGTCAAAAGTAGGCAAAGAAGGTGTTATTACTGTAGAAGATGGAAATGGTCTTGAAAATGAATTGGCTGTGGTTGAAGGAATGCAGTTTGACCGTGGTTATATTTCGCCTTACTTCATTAATAACCAGCAAAACATGACCACAGAACTTGAGCATCCACTCATCCTGTTGGTTGACAAGAAAATTTCTAATATTCGTGAAATGTTACCTACATTAGAAGCTGTTGCTAAATCAGGTCGTCCACTTTTAATCATTGCAGAAGATGTTGAAGGTGAAGCATTGGCAACATTAGTTGTAAACAACATGCGTGGTATCGTTAAAGTATGTGCGGTGAAAGCACCAGGGTTTGGCGACCGTCGTAAAGCCATGCTGCAAGATATTGCAATCTTGACCAATGGTGACGTGATCTCTGAAGAAGTTGGTAAAAACTTAGAAGGCGCAAGTTTAGAAGATTTAGGTTCAGCAAAACGTGTTGTGATTACCAAAGAAAACACTACTATCATTGATGGTGAAGGTAAAGCAAACGAAATTGATGAGCGTATTACTCAAATTCGTGCACAAATGGAAGAAACTTCTTCTGATTACGACCGTGAAAAGCTACAAGAGCGTGTTGCGAAGCTGGCTGGTGGTGTTGCTGTCATTAAAGTAGGTGCTGCAACCGAAGTTGAGATGAAAGAGAAAAAAGCACGTGTTGAAGATGCATTGCATGCAACACGCGCGGCGGTTGAAGAAGGTATTGTTGCCGGAGGTGGTGTTGCTTTAATTCGTGCACAAAAAGCATTGAATGACTTAACAGGCGATAACCACGATCAAACTATGGGAATCGATATTCTTCGTCGTGCAATGGAAGCCCCTTTGCGTCAAATCGTTTCAAACGCAGGCTATGAAGCATCTGTTGTTGTAAATAATGTTGCGCAAGGCAAAGCAAACTATGGCTTTAACGCTGCTGATGGTGAGTATGGTGATATGGTAGAGTTAGGTATTCTTGACCCAACTAAAGTAACCCGTACAGCACTTCAAAATGCAGCGTCTGTTGCAAGCTTAATGCTTACAACAGAGTGCATGGTTGCTGATGCACCAAAAGAAGAGGATGCTGCAGCTGGCGCCGGTGATATGGGCGGCATGGGCGGTATGGGTGGTATGGGTGGTATGGGTGGTATGGGCGGCATGATGTAATTTGCTCCCGTCGCTCGACGACTTGTAACACCTTTAAAAACCCGCCCATTGTGGCGGGTTTTTTATTGAGTTTCTTTGTGCCTGAGCTATGCTTAACTAAAGGTCATTAACGACAGTCATAGGGGAGTCAATCATGCAGAAGAAGTTAATTGCTCAACTTGAAGTGCTACTAGCAGACACATACGCGCTTTATTTAAAAACGCAAAATTATCATTGGCATGTAACAGGGGCACAATTTAAGGCACTGCATCAGTTGTTTGAAGAGCATTATATTGAGCTTGCTGATGCGGTTGATACGGTGGCTGAACAAATACGTATCATGAACCATCTAGCCCCTGCTACCTTTAAGGAGTTTGAGCGCTTGAAAACCATTAAAGATGGTAACTCAAGTGCTAGTGCGAACCAAATGGTAAAAGAGCTTGCGAAAGATCATGCCGCTTTAGTGAAAGATTTAAATGAAGCTTTAAAATTAGCCGAAGAGATTCATGATGAAGGGGCCGCTAATTTGTTGAGTGATCGTATCAATGCACATGAAAAAGCAGGGTGGATGTTGCGCGCTTCTTCTGAGTAAATGCGGGTTGTATTGCTTGAAGCTTAAGAGTTTAAGCTTCTGGGCCCTTAGTACGATGAAAGAATGTTCATATTTTGAGGAAAAGGGTATTATCTATTTGAATTTTAAAGATCTACAGGCAGAAGAAGATTTTCTTAGGCCGCTAGCTAGAAATGGTAATACAGGGTCTGTAATATGGGGGGATATTACAACTGCACACACCAGATCTGGAAAGTTAATCGATCTGAGAACAAACGAGGCTTTTCCAACAGGGGGGCACACCTTATCAAGGAACTTAGTACAGGATGGTCGAGTCCATATGAGGCCCTAATATTTAGCTCATCATGTAACGGATGTATTTGAAGACATACTCATAACATGAGTGCTACACAATATTAAATATCACGTTAAGTATATGGATTGAACCAACAATGGGTGGGCTTAAAATAAGGCTTAAAATGTTGGTTGCAAGCAATGCTAATATGATAATAAAGCCAAATGGTTCTATTTTGCTATATTGTGTTGCAAGGTGTGGTGGTAAAAAGCGCATGAGCACACGGCTACCATCGAGTGGTGGAATCGGAATTAAATTTAGAAAAGCCAAAATCAAGTTGATCAAAATACCCGCTTGCCCTGATAAGGCTAAGAAGAGACCTAGCATAGATGTTCTTGGGTCGAGCATTAAGCCAAGTTTGAGTAAACTCGCCCAAAAGAGTGCCATTGCAAGATTTGAGAGCGGGCCTGCTGCGGCAACAAGCGCCATATCGCGGCGTGGATTTCGGAGC
Source organism: Gammaproteobacteria bacterium (assembly GCA_030147855.1). GTDB lineage: Bacteria > Pseudomonadota > Gammaproteobacteria > Legionellales > Legionellaceae > JAALKW01. The sequence continues at coordinate 4,085 of JASBUO010000022.1, read as the reverse complement.
TGGTTGTAATTAATCGGAACCGGTTTTGCCCAGCCAAAAACAAACTGAAATTGACTAAAAATTCCCACTAAAATGGGTACAAGTATTGTGCCGATTAAATCAATATGTTTGATAGGATTTAAGCTCAAACGGCCCATCATTTTTGCAGTGCTATCCCCGAGTCGGTATGCTGCATAGGCGTGAGATGCTTCATGTAAGGTAATGGCTAGTAACACCGGCAAAATCCAGACAGTAATGGTTTGAATGGTTGAGAGCACGTATAATTCCTTTGAGACTAATAATTCATTGTAATGGGCATAAGCATATATGATTCGAAAGATTATTCATATCGATATGGACTGTTTTTATGCTGCAATTGAGATGCGTGATTATCCAAGCCTTAAACATAAGCCAATAGCCGTTGGGGGAGCACCGAATAAACGAGGCGTGATTTCAACCTGTAATTATCATGCGCGGCAGTTTGGGGTGCGTTCTGCAATGGCCACGGGATACGCCCTAAAGCTTTGCCCGGATTTAGTGATACAACCTGGCAGGATGGATGTATACCGTGAAGAAAGTCAGTTTATTCGAGACATCTTTGCGGAATATTCAGACAAAATTGAATCGCTTTCGCTTGATGAAGCTTACTTAGATGTAACGGGTAGTCAACATCACGAAGGCAGTGCTTCATGGATTGCTGAGGCAATTAGAGCACGAATTTATGAAACAAGACAACTGACGGCAAGTGCTGGTATTGCGCCGAATAAAAGCCTGGCTAAAATTGCGAGTGACTGGCATAAACCGAATGGACAAAAAGTCATTACGCCGGAAGAAATTGACAGCTTCATGCAGAATTTACCAGTTCGAAAATTGTTTGGTGTTGGGCCTGTGATGGAGTCTCGTCTAAAAGTTATGGGGATTCAAACATGCGCTGAGTTGCAACAACTTTCAAAAATAATGCTGGCTGAACAGTTTGGCTCAATGGGGGAGCGCTTGTATGAGCTGTCGCGTGGTATCGACAATCGTGATGTTGAAAGTGTGCGAATTAGAAAATCCATTAGTGTTGAAAAAACGTATGATACCGACTTAAAAGCGTTGGAGAGTTGCTTGAATGAAGTGCCTCTTTTGCTGGAACGGTTACAGGTACGCATCGAGCGTGCGGGAAGCATTTCGGAGATTCAGCATGTGTTTGTAAAGCTGAAGTTTGATGATTTTGAACAAACAACAGTGGAGCGGGTCTCAAAAAGGGTAGATGTTGCTTTGGTTTATCAGCTAATAAGAGAAGGGTTTGAAAGAAAAGCACGTCCGGTAAGACTTTTAGGCCTTGGCGTGCGCTTAGCAGACATTTCAGAAAATGGTGTGCCTTATCAGCAACTTCTACTTCCTCATATTTAATGCATAATCTATAGAATTAATCTGCATTTCTCTGTACATGACAAGCTACGCGGGCATGACAGGTTTTTATTATATACAGGGCCTGCATTCTGGATAAGAAAACCTAATTTGATACAATTACTGAGCTCGTCATTGCTATATAGGTTACGTGTTTCGTTGATAAATTAGGTCCTTATATGGTCGAGTCCATATAAGAACCTAGAATTAATATTTCCTTAATAAAAATTGATTAAAATAAAATCAATTTTGTGAGCAGTGTGGGTAATAATGTTGGGTGTTAAAAGTAAGCAAGCTGTATCAGATTTGCTAGGTGATGTGTTAGACAAGGTAGAAATTTCAGACATATTGAGCCATATGGTAGATGAAGTCGAGGTTAGGACTGAAGTTGAAGAGACCTTGGATGATGCACTTATTCAATTGCAGTTAGACACACCGTTTGAAGAACGAGTAAACGAAATCAGTTCTGAGCATGTCTTTGATTATGATGGTTGTATTGGAAACCACCAAGAAGAGAAAAAAACGCCGCAAGAACTTGTAGAGAGCGATGAAGGAGATAGGGCGTTTTGGGCTGAAGTTAGAAAGACAATGCAGTATGAAACAAAAGGTTTGCCCAATGATAGGCGATGTGTAAGTAGTGGGTCAGCAAGGCAGTCTAAGCCAGCAGATGATTACTGTGCGATGTTTAATGACTCAACTTCGTCATTTCCAATGTTTGATTATTTGTCAGAATATCTAGATGCTCAAGTCGACAAGTTTTTACTTGCGGATGTTAGGGGGGGGCTTAAAGCGAACACCTCGTTTGATAGAGCGCTTGATGCTGAGTATGAAGGAGTGCATGAAGATTGGTATTTTGATGAGTCAAAAATCAGTTTACTGTATGGGAAAATGCACCGCTCAGCAGTTTTTAATGAATTTGGACTTGCTTTATTGACTTTTTATGATGATAGAACAGACATTCTTGATGGACTGTATGCTTTCTTTGCCAATAATGTTGATTTAATGCCACCTAATCTTATCCTTTATTTATGTAGGCGTGAGCGCGGTGGTCCTATACTTGAGCAATATCCGGCTATTTTAGGATGCAAAAATAGAACGGTTTTTAGAATAGATGGTGACTATAAAGAAACAACACTTCAAATAGGGCGGTATATTGATGCGCATGCTATAGAAGGCCCTGAAGGCAGGGTACCGGTGGGAATACAGGCAATTCACCAACTTCCTCTTGCGCTGTTTATTCGTACGATAAGGAGTGGACCAGAACTTGCAGAAATAGTCATTGAGAATATACAGAAAAAGTGCGCAGCACAAAAATTGCGTATAGGGAATATGATTTTTACTCCTCCAGGTGAGGTAGCAGAGTCCCAAGTTGATGAAAATGTAGCAGATCAAAATCGAGAGAGTATTTCTCGGGAGGCTTGTGATGTTGACAAAATGTTTGGTTCACGCCTGAGTTAGAGGTCGAACTGTTATATTCTGGGTGTGGTGTCTAGCGGGGTCATAGTGTTATCGGGTCTTGGATTTTCAAATAGCTCCCCACGTTTAATTTCACTGTTATCTGGACGATAGAGTTTGCCATCACCATTTGAATATGCCACTAATTTGTTTTCGGGGAGTTGATAAATTTCACAGGGGTTTCCTTGCTCGGCAAACTCGACAAAAAAGTTGACTGCGTCTTCTTCTGTTGGGAAGGTAAACGTTACGCCATCTTTGTCTTCTTTGGGTTCTTTATAGCCGGGTTTATAGGTGCCATCTTTATTGAGGCAGAGCTTGTTGTATGCCTCGATGGCTTTATCTACATTCTCTTTGTTTCTTGCCTCCATTTTCATTTGCACTGTATTTGGTGCGGGTTCTGAATCATCTAGCTTTTTTTCATTAGTATAATTGGTATTGATTTGCTCTTTTAAAGTGTTACGGCTGTGCTCTTGTTGTGTTTTTTTGTTTTTCTCTGTTGGGCTATCTGTCATAAGTATTCCTCAAATAATGAGCTGGCTTTTTATGAGTATAATAGCTGATATCGGATTGTGAAAGTGTTACAATCACTCCATTACTCATTTTGTTAATAGTATGAAAAACTCAGCGATTAAAATTTGTGATACAACAATTCATCCAGGTGAGGTTGCAAACCTCGTTTTGCCCTTGCCCGAACAGCACTCTTGTTCTCCGTTGTACATGCCGATTAAGGTCATTCATAGTAAGCAAAAAGGCCCTTGTTTATTGTTACTTTCAACGTTTAAAGGAATTGAGCTGAATGGTTTAGATATTGTAAATCGCATCACTAAAATGATTACGCCGGATAAAATGCGAGGCACAATTATTGCGATTCCTGTCGTCAATGTGTACGGATTGACACATTATCCGTCGATGCTGCCAATAGGAAATAACCTGGCAGACTGTTTCCCTGGTGACGAGAATGGCACCTTTGGAGAGCGAATTGCTCATATCTTAACGCAAGAGATTTTCACAAAAGCAAACTATTGCATTGAATTACAAACAGGGGGAATGAATCATAATATTTTGCCGCAAGTGTATTGTAACTTTGAGCAGCGGCAAGGACGTGAATTAGCAAAAGCTTTTCAGTCTCCTGTGGTGACCAACGTCGATATCGAAGGCAATAATCTTCGAAAAACAATGGAAGAACTGCAGATTCCATTGTTGGTGTATCAAGGCGGGGAGGCAATGCGCTTTGATGAAAATGCGATTGTGCTTGGTGT
>JASBUO010000020.1 GCA_030147855.1 Gammaproteobacteria bacterium | reverse complement strand
CAGAGGGGGATAATTATTTAAATGACTATATTCAAGCCCTCTTCATGTTGACATGTATTTCCAATTTGCTGTGGAACTTACAACACCCAATGGATCCCGAAACCAAAAAACGCTTGTTGCCTGAAGAATGTATTGAGCTTTGTGAAGAGGTAGATAGCTTTTTGACGGCGATATTGGGTGGTACATTAGCACCTCGATTACAAGAAAAATCGAAAGAAGCATGGGCGGATTATATTAGTACTGCAAGGATTTTGGTGAGAGATTTACAAAAAGCATATGAGCTTGAGCGTTTAAAAACATTTCCAATTCAGCCACTCGCAACACATGCACGCGAAACAGTAAAAATGACAAGTATTGCTTTATTTGAGTTGTTATATCAGGCGCGTGATGAAGCACTTGAGAAGGGGCGTGATGATCCAAGTGTTGCAGAGAGTTTGGTCGAAATGCTGAGAGATTTAAGACGCTATCTCAGTATTAACCCTAATATCTTAAAGCCATTTGAAGCGCGGCTTGTGTTATTGCCAAAACGCGTAGACAACTTAAAAGGGAATAAAGATTTACATGATGTACTGAATAGTAAACCAGAAACATTAATTGATGTGTTAATTATTTTTTCTCACCTTCCACCAGAAGAGCGAGATGCAATTAAAAATGAGTTAAGGCTACAAGAAGCGGAGGGCCAAGAAAACTCGGGACGATTTTTAAGAAATTTAGAAACGTTTGATATGGAGTATCTTCAAACGCTTGATAAAACGCTGAGTACGCATCCTAAGTCAGGTTATGAAGGTGGTCAGGGGCGTATGAATCGTGCACAGTTAATTGGGCAACGTTTTATGGCTGCTGTAGCACTTTTGGTACGTGCTTATCCGGTATCAGTTGAGATTTTGAAAAGAGACACGACAGAAGACGATGACCTTAATGAAGAACTTGTTGTAGACGATGGAAGTGCGGATGAAGCACTATTTTTACAAGTTTCTGACATTAAAACGGCAAGCGAGCAGGTTGATTTAATTAACCTTTTAAATAGGGAATGGGAAGAAGATGAGCGATTTCTGAAGAAAACGAACGGCTTATATGGGCTTGCAAATTTAAAGCCTTATTTTTATTGGCGTGTGTCCGATTTATTAGATGTTAAAAAAAGTTTTGGTGATAAGGTGAATCAGTTTCCAGCAAGTATTGAGCACATGACAAGCATTGCGGAATTAGTAGAAGATGTAGCTGATGTTGTGACACGCTACGAGCATGTGTTGCAAAATAAAGGGTTCTTGAAATTTTTAAGGGGGCTGATTTTTGATGTGCGTGATGCACAAAAATCATTTGAAGAAATGCGCCTGGGTGCAAAAGAAGCTGTTTCTCGTAATGAGAGTGTGAGCGATCAAGTTCAGTATATTTTGTCAGCGATTACAAAAAAGTTACAAAAAAGTTTGAAAGCGTCTGCAATGGCTGCAGAGGATGTAATTAGTTTAATTAACGATCCGAAATTTTCAGAAAAAAAACGTGCAGAATTTATTAAAAAAATTGAAGATATTGATGAAAAATATTTTTCTGTTTTTAAAAGAAGAAGTAAATTAACGCGTTTACTGGTGAGGACAAAAAGTGGTCATAGTTGGGGACGTATGAATAGCGCTTTGAGTGATGTTTCACTGACTGGTTCTCCATTACCACGCCAAAGTCAACGTGCTACCTCTTTAAAGCGTTTTTCAGATACACCACCACCGCTTGATCTGTCTTCTACACATAGTAGCGAAGATTGGGCGCGCGAATTACAACAATTTTCAATGATTGGGCTGATTGAAGTCTGTCATGATTCTATGTCTTATTGGAGTCAGTGGGGGCATAAGGGAACTTTATTAAAGAATTTAAAAAATCGTGTTGAAAAAAATCAAAAGATGACGCAGGCTGAGTTGCGGTGTTATATCCTTGATTTATTTCGTGTTGCTTCAAGTTATCGGAAAACGTGGTTTGGATGGTTTCAGGCCGAATATGGTAAAGATGCAAAATCAACAAAAGCACTTATGCATGCAATGCGAGATAAAAAAGTAAATTTGGTGCTACCACTTGCTGAAGTAGTATTTGGCGATGCAGATATTGATCTATCAAAAATGACAGATGCAGCAATTTCGAAGCATTTAGTGAGCTTACGCCAGCTTGAAAGTTGGGAGTCTTCAGAGGATGAAATTTTGGAGAAAAACTTTAAGTGTTTGCAGGTTTCATGAGAAAACGGTTTATTAGAGCCTTATATGGGTGAGTCCATATAAGGCCCTATTCTAGACACGTTTTAGCAATACACTATAAATGCACTGTTTTAGCGCCTTTTAATTTGAGCATGCGTGCAAGCTCATTGGCAGTACTTCCGGTTGTGATTAAGTCATCCACTAAAATCACATGCGAGTAAGGTGTGTGTGGCACTTTAAAACTATTTTTAATGTTTTTTTTGCGCAATTTGGCTTCAAGGGATGCCTGTGGAGACGTATTTTTAATTTTTTTGATGTGATGCAGTAAAGCGGGCAAGTGGCATGCCTTACTTAAGTGCTGCGTTAAAACTGCAGCTTGATTAAAGCCTCGTGTTTGAAGCTTTTTAGGGTGTAATGGTACAGGAATGAGGCAAGTCTCTGCTTTTGGTAGCGGTGCGGCTGCAACATGTATTTTATTAGCTAAAAAATGACTCAGATAGAGCGCTTCATGATATTTAAATAGGTGTAACAGTGTTCTTAAGGGTTCTTCAAAGCGGTAGGTTGCAACAATGCTATCAATAGGTGGCGGGCATTTAATACACTGCCCGCACAGGGTGAGATTTGTATTGGGTAGCGGGGTTGCACACTGTTTGCATGCAATACCAAGAGGAATCAGTAAACTTTCACAAAAACCACACAGTGGTGCGCGAGATGTATGGTATTGCTGGCATAAGCTACAAGGCGTTTTCAGACGCCACTCATGTGGTATAATGTGTGTTTTTATAGGCGCTCGCATGGTTGGATTGGGGGTGCTTTTTTCCTGATGGTTATCATGCGTTTTTCAAAAGAAGTTTGCAATGCTTTTCATCGACAAGCAGCGGTATATGAAAAAGCAGCACTCGTGCAGCGAGAAATAGGCGAGCAATTATTTGAGCGCTTAGACTATTTAAAAATGGTACCTAGCTATATCTTAGACTTGGGATGTGGCACAGGACTATTTTCAGCGCGTCTCAAAAAGAAATATCCTAAAGCAGTGGTTGTCAGTTTAGACATTGCGCATGGCATGTTGCTTGAAACCAGGGCTAAAACACGATGGCCTCAAAAAAAAGCGGCCTGTGTGCGTGCAGACATGCATGCATTACCTTTTCAAAGCCAAACGTTTGATTTGGTGTTTTCAAACCAGGTGTTGCATTGGTCCGAAGCATTTCCAAAGCTGATGCGGGAAATCAATCGGATCATGCGAAAAGATGCGTGCCTTATGTTTTCAACGCTTGGTCCCGATACATTTTTGGAGTTACGCGAATCGCGTGAGACGGCTTTTGCGCATGCCAACACATTTATGGACATGCATGATTTAGGCGATATCCTCTTGGCAGAGCGTTTTTTAGACCCAGTTGTTGATATGGAGAAGCTTACGGTACACTATGCTGATTTTAAAGCCTTGTTACACTCATTGCGTGACCAAGGCGTGCGTAATATGAATACAAAAAGAAACACGGGGCTTACCGGCACACGTGCCTGGCGTTTGTTTGAAGCGTCGGTTAAAGTGCACCAAACCCCATCAGGTAAGTACCCGCTGACGTATGAAGTGGTTTATGGGCATGCTTGGAAAGGGGTGCAGCATCTAACAGAGAAAGGGCTTGAAACGTCTATTCCTGTTTCGATGTTGCGTCGTAAAGTTGACGAAAAAGGAGCTTAAATGGAATTTGTTAGTCGCTATGTGTCGCATACACCCGATAAAGACGGCTATGTTACTTATTCGAATGAAGAAAATGCTGTTTGGAAAGCACTCTTTTTACGACAAGCCGCAATAATTGAAGGCCGCGCATCTGATGCTTTCATGAAAGGCTTTAAAGCGCTGAATATATCATCCGATAAAATTCCTCAATTACCGGAAGTGACAAAAACACTTAAAGCTGCGACAGGTTGGGAGGTGACGCCGGTTGATGCACTTATTTCTGCTCGTGCTTTTTTTGAATTATTGGCAGACAAAAAATTTCCTGCCGCCACCTTTATTCGTGATAAAGAATCGCTCAATTATGTAAAAGAGCCGGATATTTTTCATGAAATTTTTGGGCATTGTCCGATGCTCACTGATAAGATATATGCTGATTTTATACATGCATATGCAAAGCGTGTGCTTACATTTGATGAAAGTGATTGGCCGTTGCTACAACGTTTTTTCTGGTTTACGGTTGAGTTTGGCCTCATTCAAGATACAGAAGGTCTGAGGGCTTATGGGGGAGGGATTTTATCTTCGATTGGTGAAACACCTTATAGTGTTGAAAGCAGTGAGGCAATGCGCGCACTATTTGACCCGGTTGCTATTTTCAGAATGCCTTATCGTATTGATGCCTTACAGCCAGTTTATTTTGTGATTGATAGTTATGATGTGCTTTATCGGTTTATAGAAGCGGACTGGAGTGCCTTAATGGCTAAAGCACGAGAGCTTGGTGAGTATGCTCCTTATTTTCCAGTAGAGGCCGGAAATCCAAGTATCCATATTCAAGCTTGTTGAAAACAACATGGAGTGAATTAGGCAATCTGTCGCTAAAAACTATAAGACAACTTTGGCTTGGATACTTTAATCCTATACTTATCATATACATGATACGCTAAACCACAATAATAAAAGTGGATACAAACCTCCTATTTAGTTTAATCTTTTTAAAAATACGCCTTAATTACTCTTTTTGTAAATTTTTTGAGAATTTATAGGCGTTTAAAGAGCCTGAAAAATCTAGAACACATTGTAGCACAGCTGGGCGTTACACCAGAAGGAATCTTAAAGGGCAAAGAAGAATCGTTGGTGGGCGATTTAACGCACGCCGTTTGCTGTATATGGGTGCTCTTGTATCTATTAGGCATAATGAGACACTTAAGGTGCTGTACAACAGGTGGAGTATATTCAGAGTCTATAACTTGAGGTCGTCGCATGAGTCTCATTTCATATGAACGCATACATTGTCAGATAAGAAAAATTTTGCTAGCATTGCTGACACCTTTTCTGTGTGTCCCAGTGGGAATGGCCGAGGAGTTTTTGCTTGATAAAAGTGCTCATTGTTGATGACCATGAGTTGGTTCGAATGGGTATTCGGTTGTTGTTAGATAAAGCCGAAAATATCGAAGTAATTGCTGAGGCACAGGATGGCGATTCAGCGCTTAAGGCGGTTAAAACACATCATCCAGATGTAGTCTTGCTAGATATGAAAATGCCAGGCATGGATGGCTGGGAAGTGACACGGCGTTTGAAACAAATAAAACCTAATATCCATATTATTGTACTGACTTCTGTAACTACTGGTCCATTTCCGACCCGGCTTTTACAACTAGGTGCTATGGGGTATTTAACAAAAGACTCTGCGGCTGAAGAAATGTTACAGGCTATTCAAAAAGTGTCTGAAGGAGAACGTTATTTAAGTGCTGAGATTGCACAAAAAATTGCTTTAAGCAGTTTAAATCCAGCAGGAAAGTCTCCCTTAGAAGAGTTATCTGAGCGTGAAATGCAAGTTATGTTAATGATAACGCGCGGTTTAACGGTAAATCAAATCGCAGAAAAGTTGTTTTTAAGTCCTAAAACGGTTGGTACTTACCGTTATCGCATGCTTGAGAAGCTTAGTATTAAAAATGATGTTGAATTGATACACCTAGCGATGAAGTATGGCGCATTTGAGCCAAATCCTCATGAAACTGAAGATGCTATCAGCTGAACTTGAAGAAACTTTGCGTCATCTGCCAACGTGTCCAGGTGTTTATCGTATGCGAGATAAAGATGCGTGTGTTATTTATGTTGGGAAAGCGGCTGATTTAAAAAAGCGAGTTCAAAGTTATTTTAATGCGTCGGATAAAGGCAATAAAACACAGGTACTTGTGCGCCAAATTGCAAGTATTGATGTGAGTGTTACGCGCAGCGAAACGGAAGCCTTACTACTTGAAAGTCAGCTGATAAAAACCTTGCGCCCTAAATACAATGTGTTGATGCGAGACGATAAATCGTATCCTTATTTGTATGTGGATTTCAAACATGATTTTCCAGGGCTTGGTGTGGTTCGCACTAAAAAAAAACCTCAAGAAAAGGGGTATTTTGGCCCTTACCCAAGTGTACTTGCTGTGCGCGAAACATTTAATACAATTCAAAAAGTATTTCAACTGAGAAATTGCCGGGATACAGATTTTGCAACGCGCACACGCCCATGCCTGCAACATCAAATAGGTCGCTGCCGTGCACCTTGTGTTGGGCTCATTTCAAAAGAAACTTACGCTGAATCGGTTAAGGATGCAGTACGCTTTCTAGAAGGAAAGTCTCAAATGCTTTTAAAAGCATTTGAAACACGTATGGAGGAAGCCGTTTTAAAGTTGGCGTTTGAAGAAGCGGCTATGCTGCGCGATCAAATAAAGCATTTACGCCTCATTCAAGAACGCCAAGGTATGACAGGGCGTGCGGGGGATGCGGATGTGATTGTAAGTGAGGTAGCGCATGATTTTGCATGTGTACAGTGGGTGAGTGTGCGTGGTGGTGAAATCATTGATAATCAAACGTTTTCACCTGCACTACCGCGCGCAGGCCCTGAGGCTGTGTGTTTAAAGCAAGCAGTTTTTGAAGCATTTATTGCACATCATTATTTAGATACGCCAGCCCGTATTCCAGCACTTATTTTGACAGATGCGCCTATTGAAAATCAGCAAGTGCTAGAAGAGGCACTGACCGAACGTCGAGGGCGGGTGTGCCGTATTCAATATAGAACCCGGGGCGCACGCATGCGTTGGGTTGACTTTGCACGAGATAATTTAAAACGTACAGTACTATTACGCCATACCTCAAAAGCACTGCTGAAAACACGTTATACCGCTTTGGAAAATGCTTTAAATTTGATAGATAATATTCAACAAATGGTATGTTTTGATATTAGTCATACACAAGGGACTGATACTATTGCATCAGCGGTTGTCTTTGATGAACATGGGCCTTTAAAGTCTGCCTATAGACGCATGAATATTCGTGATGTAACCCCTGGTGATGATTACGCTGCTATGCATCAGGCTGTAACCCGTTATTTTAAAGGGCTTTTGCGTGACGAAAAACCATGGCCTTCATTAGTGATTATTGATGGTGGAAAAGGGCAAGTCGGGGTTGCAAAAAAGGCATTAGATGTGCTGGATGCGCCAGCAGTTGCACTCATTGGGGTAGCGAAGGGGGTTACACGAAAAGCAGGGCTTGAGCGTTTAGTGTTAGCCGATACAATGCAGGAAATGGCTTTGGCACCTGACTCGCCTGCGCTGCATCTTTTACAGCATATTCGAGATGAAGCACATCGTTTTGCAATTACAAGTCATCGTAAGAAACGCCAAAAAACGACGTTAAGCTCTGTATTGGATACTATTCCAGGAGTAGGCGAGAAGCGAAGGCAGGCTTTATTAAAACGATTTGGAGGTATACGAGAGCTCACTAAAGCCCCACTTGAAGAGCTCATAAAAGTAGATGGTATCAGCCAGAAATTAGCATACATAATTTATGATGCATTGCACTAAGTGCTGTTTCGTATAAAGAGAGGCAGTATGCCAGCAGGATATTTTCTATATCAAATTGAGAATTTAGGACCATCATCGGATTTTTTATTTTCAGTTTTTTTTTGTTGCGCCGCAGAGGTATTTTTCGCATCACTTCTCAGTGTTTCGGCCTGTGCCTTAAAGCTTCTCGTGGTTTGAATATTACTTTTAGTGGTTTTTTTACTACTTTCATAGTCCTTAGCAATAGATTTGATTTCATTGCAAGCGGATGTCACAAAATTATCCCTGTCTCTGATTTCATCAGGACCATTGGGTCTGTCCTCGAGATACATGCCGGCAGCTCGGTTCTCTTCAATTTTTGCTTCAATATCAGCAATATAACCTTCTATTTTTTCTCGATAAAATTCGACATCACGCTGATAATCTTCCGAGAACGTATCTTTATGGGACGTATATTGTACTTTGCTGGTGCGCTCAGGGTGTTTAGCTGCCATCTTTGCTTTATAAGTGGTTTCTTTACTTTTTTGGTAAGAGCTATGTGCCGCAACGCCAATTGCACTGACGGAGTTTCTTCGACGTAACTCATTGCTTGCCTCATATGCGGCTAAGCTTTGTTCAACGCCTGCAATGGCCTGACCTTCGGTCATCCCTTCGTCGAACTCTTTTTTAAACTGTTTAATAATTGCATGCTCAAAGGCTGAATCGAGAGGCGAGCCTATTTCAGGACTGAGTTTGTCATGCATAATAAAAATGTCTGCAATTTGCGCTTCGAGTGGTATACCTTCTTCATCACAGACTGCATTAACCCCTCTGACTTCTGGGCTTTTAATTTGTGACATTCTTTGTCGTTGAGGATGCTTTACTTCTTGACTTTGTGCAGGTGTTGGAAAACCAAAAATCCCCAAGGTTGCTTCACGTGCAATTTTAGATCCAACAGGTGCGGTTGAAGTGGTGGTGGGAACGTGGCCTTCAGCAGTGAATTCGTGATAAACAGCACCGGCTCCAGCGGTTACCAAAACTCCAATAAACATTGCTGATTTTTGCCACTGATTGTCCTGTGTGCCACGCCAGCTTACAATGGGTGGGTTAGCAGTCCCTTGTATCTTTGTTGTTTGCATACCAAAACTGGGCGTGGAGGTAGCCGTTGTCTTAAAATGTCTCGTAAGTTTAGAAGCAACTCTCATAGTATGTTCACTTTTAGATCTATTTTTAAGTAATGTATAGCATAAAAAATAGTCAATGCATTGATCTATTAGATTTTAATTGGTACAATAAGCGCACATTTAATCAATTTTGAACGACTAATATTATGTGGACTCTTTTTGGCTATCATTTTTTTTCACCTGTAGAGAAAGCAGCGCTTAACAAAGGGTATACAACCCAAAAAGCCATGCTTGAAGGAACCGGCATTAAAAGAGGCCTTTGCCAGCCACTGGCAAGCACTTGGCTCGAAGGCCAAATGGATGGCACAGGTAGCGGTTACTTAAAAGATAAAGATGAGACCTTAAAACGGACGTTGGCTGTTAACGAAGCGCAAAGAGAAATGCGCGATAAAAACGAAGACTATAAAAATTATGCATTTGTAAAAACTAAAACACCTTATCAGCAAGAAGAAATCCCTGTTTCAGAATTAATTACGCAAGAGGGGGTAAAACAAGCGTTAAGTGAGCATCAATATGCCCTCTTTTCTTATCAAACCAAAGGTGCCGGTCCTCGTCATGCGATGGCTTTTAAGAATGGGACCGATGCAGAACCTAAATGTCGTTTCTTTAATGCCGACTTGTATGGTGGTGAGGCGTCTGGACCTTGTGATGCTGTTATGCACTTATTTGCAGTTACCATGAAGCATACGGCAAACTTAAAAAACAAAGAAGAGGTTGTGCGCGCTACATTGAGTGCTAAGGATTCTCAGGGCGCATTACAACCGTAGCATCAGCTAATAAGTGTTGCACTAAATCAGAATTTATAAATGCCATAAATTCATCATCTTCTAAGAGGCTCACGGGAATGCATTGCAGATAGAGTGCTTTTGGGGTGTCTGCTTCTTGAAGAGGGATGAGCTTTAGGTCATCAGCAACAATCATTGATTCAAATAATGAGTGGTGGCCATTTGCCACCATATTGCAGGCTTGTGTAAAAGCAATTAAGTGTTTTTCTTCTGTACTTAACGCCGGAGCATGCGGCAATATGCGGGCAATAAGCGCCTCGGTTGAGCCAGAAGAACCAGCAATGACAGGAAGGTTACGCTCGCGTAGCCAAATGGCCACGTGGCTTTTTTCTGCGGGTTTGTAGTATTGCCCTGATGGTTCTATGGCTGCAGAAAAATAATCCATCAAATCAGATGGCTGATATGCTTTTGAAACAATACCAATCGCACGTGTTATATTAGGACTGCTTGATATAGGCTCTACCTCAATAACACCTCGATTGGCATGACTAAATAGCTTTTTATTTCGACGGATATTGGCAGGGCTTCTTGCTGTCATATCTATAGCCGTTAAAAAATTAGGAGCGCCTGATCTTTTGCTTGGAGGAAACATATGATCTGCTAAGAGTTTAAGTAAATAATCTGCAGCAGGCAGTGAAAAATGCTGAGAGTGAAAGTCATCAAATAATGTGTACTCAGGATATTGAACTTGAAGCAGTGAGAATACAGCATGTTGAATACGGTCGTTTGTAGCACAAAGCGGCCTTAGCGCGTCAAACAACTTTAAATAGGCATCCTGGTAGTGTACAGGGTGTTCGAGTATAAACTTGGCTAAATATGATTCAAACAGCGTGACTGAAACAAGATTGCGCCTTTCATCGAGTGCTTGAGTATCATATTCTATTTTTGTGTCCATCTCTTCTACGCTACGCCCAATAATGTATTAAAAAAAAGCAACTCTACCAAAAGTAAGGGCTACAGGCAATCTAAGTAATAAGAAACAAAATGATTCGTTTTAACCCTAAAAGGCTAAACTTTTATTTTACCTGGCCGACAGTGTACTTAAGTAATTGAGATTTATGACGCGCTGGAAAGGTTACTGGAGGAAATATGAAAAAACGACAACCCCTAAGCCATCTTAGTATTCTTTTGGCTTCTTTTGTTGGTGTTGGGTCAGTGAGCTTTGCAGAAGAGCCCCTATATTATGGGCCTGGCTTATGTAAGCACCCTAAGTTTGAATGCATCAAGGTAAAAAGCGGACAGTCGTGGCAGCGCTTATTTCCTGATGAACAAGACCGAGACTTAGTGCAACGCCTTAATCGAACCTATAACTATCTTTGGGCAGGTAAAGTGATTGTTGTTCCTAAAAACCTGAAGGAGCTCACTATTCTTGATATTTCTCCATTCCCCAAAACGATGGAAGTGGATGAAAGGCAAATTATTGTTGACCAAGACAAGCTTGCTTGGGGCGCTTATGATGAACATGGAAAGCTTCTACACTGGGGACCTATTGCCTCAGGAAGTGATAAGTGTTCAGACAGTAACCGCTCATGCCGCACCATGTCGGGTATTTTTAGAATGTTTAGTAAAGAAGATTCACGCTGTAAGTCAGATGTATTCCCTATTGGTCGAGGGGGGGCCCCCATGCCTTATTGCATGTATTTCCACAAAGGATTTGCAATGCATGGCTCTAATGACATTCCCGGGTATCGTGCAAGCCATGGTTGCGTACGTATGTTTACACGCGATGCGAAGTGGCTGAATGAAGAATTCGTTGAAATATCAACTGATGAAAACAATCAAAAGGGGACGAAAGTGATTGTTCGTCCAGCGCATTCTGTTGGGAGAGTATCATAATGAAAACAACAAATCGTAAGAGGGTGGGTATCGGTGCTTTATGTGTCTCCGCATTGCTTTTATGTACACCGACCCTTAGCTTTTCTGCAAAAGCTGACCCCGAAATTAGGAGCCCACTTGGATGTAAAGATGTGGGATATGGATTTGATTTAAATGTGCTACAACTTTTACCAAACAGCGTAGGTGACTCTCAGTCGCTATACTTCATTTATAATAAAACAAATAAACCTGTGAATCTATATCAAATGAGACAGTCAGAAAGTAGTCAGAGTGTGTATTTGAATCATACGATTCCAGCGGGTCGCTGGGCTGTTTTATCAAGTAGTGAGCGTATGAAATATATTTGTACGGTACATGATGGTAAGTCAAGTCATGGCCGTATTATTGACTGTGCAGGTGGCTTGAAAGTGTGTGAGTACGCGCGTGTAAAATACGGTATGAATAACCGTGGAAATTATTGGTTGGCTGACGGAAACACTCGAGGGGGTGCAGTTAGACAAGTCATTAATTACGGCATTATTCCACGGTAACTGAATAAGAATAATAGGAGAGCTCCATGAAATCTATCGTGCCATGTGTTTGCCTTGTACTTGCTGCAAGTAGCTCGGCAGTTCATGCAAAAGATGTGCTTGAAGCATATCGGTCAGGGCATTATAACGAAGCGGCGAATTATTTCTTACAGGGAGAAAAACCTGACAAGGTAGGTCACGATTATTTGGGGCAAATGTACTTGTATGGATATGGTGTACTTAAAAATAACCAACGTGCGATTGAAAATTTACAAGCAGCGGCTGAGCGTGGATTTTTACCAGCGCAAAAATTAATGGCGCGTTATGAGCTTGTACATGAGCGCAATCCAGGCGAGGCCATTAAGTGGTTTAAAAAAGCAGCTGAAAATGGAGACTTACAAGCCCAGCTTTATTGTGCTGCAGCCTATCACTTTGGTGTGGGTGTGACAAAAAGCGAAGACAGGGCAAGACGCTATGATATCTTAGCATCGAAGCAAGGGAATAGCCTTGCGCAAGCAAGTTTGGCCGAACATTTTTTGAATAGCCGCCATAGCTCAAATAAAAAGTTAGGTATGATTTGGCTCGGTAAAGCCTTAGAAGAAAAAGAGCCTGAGGCTGAATATCTAATGGCAGAGGTATATGTTGAGGGGAAATTAGCACCTAAAGATTTAAATGAAGCAAAACGATTGTACGACTCAGCTTTAGCTGCCGGATATTTACCTGCTATGCAAGGGCTTTCAGAACTTGCCAAATTAAATGGTGATGAAGCGCTTGCTAAAACGTGGAGTGAAAAATTTGAAGCAGCCACCAACAAGATTCCAAACACACCCGAGGTACTGGCATCTAGATGGTTGAGTCGAGATAAATTCTCTGACTTTAAGAGTTGTGGATATGGACTGCCTGGTATTTTAACAGAGTGGACAGATAGCACTGCACGACATCAAAATCGATATAATCAACCACCACAAATGACGGGAATTAGTAGAAAAAGCTTATATAAACCGCGTTTTGTGATGATGGAACCTAATGTGATTCCACTTACAGCATATTATGACGTGCTGGTGAAAGCATTACCTCAATCAAGTGAGGGCTCAGCATTTGAATTTCCAAAGTATGAGTTAGACGTTAAAAAATACTCAGTATTACTTGAAGAGAAAGCAGCCCTTGGAGACCCAACAGCCCAGTTTGCGCTGGGGCAGCTGTATCAGCGGGGCGTGAGTGTTAAACAGGATAACGAAAAGGCGGTTGAGTATTACATGCAAGCAATCGCACAGCAAGACTTAAAAGCAGAATACACGTTAGGCATATTTTATTTAATAGGTGAAGGTGGAGAACCCGATTATAAACAAGCCATGGGTTGGTTGAGCGATGCAGCCTTCAAAGGGAACCCTGAAGCACAATATGTACTTGGGCACTTATACGAAGTAGGTCAAAAAAATGCAGAAGGAGAATGGGCTATTGAGCCAAATCCTGAGCGTGCAATGTCTATGTATGCGTTGTCAGCCTTTAATAAAAACCCGCTAGGTGAGTATCACTTAGCAGAAATGATGGTGCGTGATAAAACAGGTAGTTTAAGTGTTCAGGAGCAGCAAAAACGACATACACTGATGAAGCGTTTATATCAAGATTCAGCGGCCAAAGGCATCAAAGCAGCCACTTTGCCACTTGCATTTTTTGATGCAATGGATCCCTCTAAAGAAAAACAAGCGCATGCACTTGAAGTAGCAAAAGAAGAAGCAAAAAATGGAGACAGTAAAGCAGCACTCTTGTACGGTATGTTGCTCGACCGCGGTATAGGGACAGCAGTCAACTCAAGTGAGGCGGTATATTGGTATAAAAAGGCTGATAAAAACCCTGTCAGTGCTTTTATTTTAGGAACTTATTATGCAACAGGGCATGAGGTAGGTAAAGACCAAGAAAAATCAGCAGAATTATTGCAGCAAGCGGCAGATGCTGGTTTTTCATTTGCAGATTTTAATTTGGCCATTTTATCACATGATAGAAATATGCCATTTTTACCACGCTTAAAAAAAGCACATGAAGCGGGCAATAGTCGTGCGAGCTTATTACTTGCCGATAATGCATTAACAAGTGCCGAAGATGATACATCTATGAAAGTAGCACGCTCCATTTATCAAAACCTAGCAGAAAGGGGGGATAAGGATGCACAGTTAAAGCTTGCGTACCTACTTGAGCAAGGTTTAGGCGGTAGTGTGAAATATGACGAAGCTGCAAATTGGTATACTTTGTCTGCAAAACAAGGGCATCCCATTGCACAGTATCTATTAGGACGCCTAAACCAAATGGGAAAAACAGGGAAATTTCCTGACTATAAAGTAGCAAAGTATTGGTATAAAAAAGCTATGAATCGATATAATCCTGCAGCAATTGCTTTAGGGTTTGTGTATGAAACGGTTGATAATGATTACAGAAAAGCACTTCAAGCGTATAACGTAGCCGCCCAAAAAGACAATATTATTGGGCAGTTTGATGCTGCCTTGATGTATGAGTATGGTAAAGGACGTCCTGTTGATGAAGGCAAGGCAGAAAAGATGTACCTTAAAGCAGCAGAGCGTGGTCATGTGCGCGCCATGGTGCAACTTGCAGGTATCTACTTACGTGATACAGGCAAGTTCAGAAATGAAAAAATAGCGCTAGAGTGGTATGAGAAAGCTGCAGCGCGTGGCAATCGTGATGCACTGTATCACTTAGGGCAGATGGCAGAAAAAGGCCAAGGCATGTCAAAAGATACGCAAAAAGCATTACAGCATTATCAAGCATCGGCTGATAAAGGCAATGCAAAAGCGATGCTTGCACTTGCTTCATTGTATGCGCGTGGGGATGGTGTTGGAAAAGACCCAGCGAAAGCGGCAGCGCTTTATCAAAAACTCTCAGAGCGTGGTAATGGTTATGCGCAGTATCAGCTGGCAATGCTTTATTACCAAGGAGCACTGGGCGATGCAAACGAAGATAAAGCGAAACGCTGGCTAAAACAAGCAGGACAGAATGGTTGCGTTCGTGCACAACAAACGTTGCAGTGGATGAATGCAAAAGGCAGTGAAACTACAAGTTTCATTGAACCATTATCGCTGGGGGTCGCCACCAGTGCTTGGTTTAAATGGAAGTAACTCGAAGCACCTACTTGCTTTACCTACCACCTACTAACCCCGCTTCATGCGGGGTTAGTAGGTGGTAGGTCTCGGTGTGTTACAAAACATCCTATCATGGTCTCTAGATGTATTTTGACTGGGTGTGGCAATAAAGTCTGTAAGTTCAGCATAAGTAAATAGCATAGCACGTTCTATGCAACAGTTGCTACATCAAGTGTCTTGAGCACTGGCAGCGCTGGATTAATCAGGCTTGCTGCCGCAACAGATGGTAGTTTGAGTAAGGCTTTGGCCTCCTCTTCTGTTACTTCAGCAGGAAACAGGCGAAGGGCAGGCAAATATTTATTTAAGTCTCTACAAAAAGCAAGGCTTGCCGGGAAAGGTTTTGCGTGTTGCGCGCCCAGTGCATGCACTTGCATCGCTTCTGAAAATGTTGCAATACCTGGTATGTAATGAAACTTATAAACAGATGCGGTTTGTACCAACTCCGGTATAAACCCAAGGCTGCTTGTGAAGTGGGCGCCTGCAGCGTGGGCTTTTTCAAGTTGTTCCGTATTTAAGATGTTACCAACCCCTAATCGAAGCTTTGGATACGCTTTCAGGACATCTACCAAAATATCGGGTTCGATATGATTCAGTTCTACGACAGATAAACCCGCCTCTTGGATATGCTTCAGTTTATCTAACAGTGTATTGTCAACATCAAGTGTGATAATGAGTGACGCTATTCCAGTTAAAGATTCCAAAGGTGCCTCTCCATAGGTTAAGTTAAACAACCAAGATTTAGCTTAACCTATGGTAGATGAGTTAAAAGTACTGCGCAAGCAGAAATGCGCTTACTCAAATGGATTTACACTAAAAGGCTTGGGATTAAATCGAGGCCTTTGTATGTTCTCAGGTTGATTTTCCTGTTCTTTTTGAGGGCGATAGGCCGGTTCTTGCCTCATACGGTTGATTTCTTCTTTGAGCGGTGCGTCACTTATTGCTTGTGATGAAGTGGCTTTAGGCTTAGGCGCATCAAGCACTTCGTCAATTTGAAAGCGTCTTGCAGCGGGAGACTCTGAAACAAGGCCCGCCAGTCTTTCTGCATTTTGAAGAATTGAACGCGAGGTTTGGGATTGCATCTGGGCTGCAGATGTAATGTTATTTGCACCTTGCTTGAATTGATGCAGCTCTGCAAGAAATTGTGGACCACCCCAGCGGTTAATCGTAGTTATATCGAGTGGGTTCAGTTCAGGTCGCTCAGCAAAAATTGGGTCAATATCTTCATGTAAGACATCTAAAATAGGCTGCCTTTCTTTGGTTGACTCGGTATTACGCATTGCTTTATTAAGCATTTTATAGCTGCTAAAAAGTGCGCTAGCATCATAATTTGGGCCGGGGCGCATGCCTAGCTGTGGTTGAGTTTGTGATGTAGCGTCAGGGGTGAGGCTTGACGTTATCAAACCAATTGCCTGTTGCATTAGTTTTAATTGTTGAGTCAATACTCGAATGTCTTGGTGCAAGCGTGCGGCTTTATGAATTAAGTCTATTTTTTTGTTTGCAATGCGCGTAGCTTCGTCATCTTGAGATGCTTTAACGGCTTTTTCAAGACGTGGTTTAACCGCCTTAAAGTTTTTTTCTGCGGCAGCTTTTTCTTCCTGCGAGAGGGATTCAAGTGTTGCATGCTTTGGAATTAAATAGGCATGGCCTTCGCGATGCACGACCTGATTTTCTTGCAGCAGATGATGTAACTCTGGTTTTTTGAGATGCGTTAAGTGGATTGAGCCTTCTTCTGTGAGCGAAAAGAGCTGAGCAATATCAGTCAGCAATGCATCAAAGAAGGTATCTCGGGCACGCTGTTCTTGCGCGGCAACTTCTAGGTTATCCCACTCTGCATCAATCTCTGCAAGTAAAGCAGCCTTTGCAGTAAGCGCTTCACTAATTGCTTTCGCACTTTCTTGGTATGCACGGAGTGTGTTTGCATCATATGCTGCTTTGCTTTGTCCTTTGGGGGATAGTTTTTTATCTAAGATTTTTTGCTCTTCTTCGACGTAATATTCACGACGCGCAGCTGCGGATTTTTCGTCATAAGCAAGGCTTAAAATAAGCATAGCAAGCGCGCGTTGACGTGCCTTATCTTGTTCTGTTTGGATGGCTTTCTTACGAAGCGTATCGAGCTCTAATAGCTTTCTTTCAAGAAGACTCTTCAATGCTTTTCCACCAGGAGACTCAAGAAAGGCTTTTATATTTGTAATGCCGTAACGCCCCATCATTTGGTTGGCAAGCAGGGGGGATTTAGTGTTCTGATCGTTTGTGAGTTCCGCTTCAAGTTGGTGAGCTTTTTGTATGAAGTGGTCTTCAGCATTTCGCAGGTTAAGACGCTTTTGATGTGTTTGGATGGTACCATGTTTCGTATCTGACAAGGGCGTGCCGTGATGGAGCCGTTTTCTCTTGTGCGTACCTGACATAATCTAAAGCCCTCGTCCTGAATAAACATTCATTTTGATAGTGCTCGGATTATACATGAAAAATCCATTTTTTTAAAGGCATTTTGATGTATATTTAAACACATTTTGTATATTTTTTTATTTACAGATAGAATAGGCTGTATTTTTATTGGATTTGACGCGGAACTGGATTTAGATGACAACAACTTGTGGTTATATTGCGCTGGTTGGGCGCCCCAACGTAGGGAAATCAACGCTACTAAATTGTATTTTAAAGGAAAAACTGAGCATTACTTCGCGTAAGCCGCAAACAACACGGCATATTATTCGAGGCATTGTCACTGAAGGGGCATGCCAGATGATTTATGTTGATACCCCAGGGATTCATGATGGGGGTAAAAAGCATATGCACCGTTTAATGAACCAATCGGCAGAAGCTACTTTATATGACGTAGATGTCATTGTATTGATTGTAGAGGGGCTACGTTTTACAAAGGCGGATGAGCGTGTGCTCGAGCAAATTAAAGCAACGCAAACCCCATGTGTGCTAGTGCTGAATAAAGTCGATAAAATTGAAGATAAAAACGCACTGTTACCAGTCCTTGATGACTTAAATAAAAAGCATGATTTTTTAAGCATCATTCCGCTCTCTGCCAAAACGGGTGTGGGGGTGGACACATTAGAAGCAACATTAACGCCTTTAATGCCCGAAGGGCCTCATTTGTTTGAAGCCGACCAAATGACAGATCGCCCAGTTAAATTTTTGTGTGCTGAACTATTGCGCGAAAAAATTTTCCGCTTAAGCGGGCAAGAGTTACCATACTCGACCACAGTTGATATTGAATCTTACGAAGCAGGCGAGAAGCTTGTTAAAATTCAAGCGCTTATTTTAGTCGATAGAGAAAATCATAAACGCATGATAATTGGTGAACGTGGTAGTAAGCTTAAAGCCATTGCAAGCCAAGCACGTCTTGATATGGAGCGTTTACTTGGGCAGTCTGTTTTCCTACAATGCTGGTGTAAAGTCAAATCAGGGTGGTCTGATGACGCACGGATACTCAAGCAATTAGGATATGAAAACTGACGAACTTTCGGCATGGTTATTACACCAAAAGCCCGCAAAAAATGCGACAACACAAGCCTTTTTTTTAACCCGTGAACGGGGCATGGTACATGCTTTTTGTGCGGGTGGCAAAAGCCCTAAAAAGCAAGCCATACTGCAGCCTTTTATGCCCCTTTGGCTCACACTCAATGAACGTCCATATGGGGCATATGTCAAGCAAGTAGAAATTGCAGCATCCCCTAAATTACTAATAGGTAATAACCTACTCTCTGGGTTATATCTAAACGAGCTCCTTTACCGCGCGTTAAAGCCTGAAGTGTGTGATAGTGACTTGTTAAGTGCTTATGATGTAACACTGACAGCCATTCAACGGGCTTCTAGTCAAATGATGCTTGAAGTTGCATTGCGCAGGTTTGAGCGCATATTAATTGAGGCATCAGGTTATCAAATTTCTTATGTATATGAAGCGCGTGTGCATGAACCTATTAGCGCGCACAAGCGCTACACTTTTTTACCGGGGGAAGGGTTTGTATTAGATGATGGCGGTCTCATAGGTACACATATACTCGCAATGGGGGCTGATACGTGGGATGATGCAGCCGTTTTAAAGGCAGCAAAATGGGTGATGCGACGTGCAATTGACCATTTGTTGGATGGGCAAGAAATTAAAACACGAGCGTTATATGCATGCCAGCATTGAATTTTAGATCCACGCCAAACTCAGTTGTTGTGAGCACATCAGATATAGAGGAGAAGCATTCATGAGTCGAAATGTATTGTTAGGGGTGAATATTGACCATGTGGCAACCTTGCGCGAGGCGCGAGGCACGCGGTATCCAAACCCACTCAAAGCAGCGCTTGATGCGGAAGAAGCAGGAGCCGATGGAATTACCTTGCATTTGAGAGAAGATAGGCGACATATTCAGCCAGACGATGTCAAACAGCTAAAAGTCTCTCTTCAAACACGTATGAATCTAGAGCTTGCTGTTACTGATGAGATGATTGCATTTGCGGAAATGATTCAGCCAGAATATGCTTGTTTTGTGCCTGAAAGACGTGAAGAGCTCACTACAGAAGGGGGGCTTGATGTGATAAAGCATGAACGTGCTATTCGAGATGCGATTGAGCGTTTAAGGGCTGTTGGAACTGAGGTGTCTTTATTTATAGATCCAGATAAATCGCAAATTGAGGCAGCAGCACAAACAGGTGCACGAGTTGTTGAGCTGCATACAGGGTGCTATGCTGAAGCAGAGCGTCCTTTGTTGTTGAAAGAAGAGTTAATGCGTCTGGAAAAAGCCGCATTTGATGCTGCAGCACTTAATTTAGTGGTGAATGCAGGGCACGGGTTGCACTATCATAATGTAAAACCCATTGCACGTATTCCTGTGATTCATGAGTTAAATATTGGGCATGCAATGATAGCGCATGCGGTGTTTGTTGGTTTAAAAACAGCCGTTAAAGAGATGAAACAATTAATCCAGGAAGGAAGTAATGAGCCCTACAACGGATAGCATTATTATTCGTCTCACTGGTGACTCGGGTGATGGCGTGCAACTTATCGGTGAGCAACTAACTATTACGGCGGCTTTAACGGGTCGTGATGTGCGCACACTTCCCGACTTTCCGGCAGAAATTAGAGCGCCTGCAGGAACGGTTGCAGGGGTTTCTGGATTTCAGCTAGCGATGTCGTCGGAGGCAATATTTACAGCTGGTGAAACCTTAGATGTGTTAGTGGCGCTGAATCCGGCCGCCTTAAAAAAAGCGTTACCCTATTTGAAGCATGCGGGGCTTTTGATTGTTAACCAAGATAGCATGACTGCCAAAGACTTTGAAAAAGCGGGTAGCACACCAGATTTTTTGGAAGCAATCAAATCACAGTATCAAGTGCTTTCTGTGCCACTTATTTCAGAAACAGTGAATGCATTAGAGGGCTTGAACCTTTCAACCTCAGATAAGAAAAAAGCAAAAAACTGTTATGTGCTTGGCTTGGTATTGTGGCTGTTTGAGTTTAAAACGGCACATGCTTTAGCTTTTATGGAGAAAAAATTTAAAGCACATCAGGATGTGCTAGAAGGCAATAAGCGTGCGTTGCTCGCGGGATATAACTATGCCATGACACTTGAGCTTGCGCGTTGTACTTTTCAAATGGACGATATATCGCGCGTACCTGGAGAGTACCGCCAAGTGACCGGGGTTGATGCAGTGGGTTTAGCGCTTGCAACCATTGCAACGGGTACAGAAACGCCAGTATTGGTATCAGGTTATCCCATTACGCCTGCGTCAGGTATTTTACAAGCTGCTGCAGGGCTTGAAGCATATGGTGTGGAGCTTTTCCAAGCTGAAGATGAAATTGCAGCGATTGGTGCATGTTTAGGTGCGTCTTTTGGTGGCGCGTTAGCGCTGACCTGTACGTCGGGACCAGGCTTTGACTTAAAGTCTGAATCGCTTGGGCTTGCGGTGGTAGCTGAGCTTCCTTTAGTGCTTTTAAATGTGCAACGTGCGGGTGTGTCAACCGGGCTTCCAACTAAAACTGGCCAGAGTGACTTAGAACAAGCGCTGTATGGACGGCATGGTGAAGCGCCATTGCCTGTGATTGCTGCTAAAACGCCATCTGATTGCTTTAATACCGTCATAGAAGCATTTTGCTTG
>JASBUO010000006.1 GCA_030147855.1 Gammaproteobacteria bacterium | reverse complement strand
CGGTACAAGACCTCGCATTAAAAATTCAGGCCGCTGAACTCACCATCGAACAATACAATAAGTGGTAAAAAAAACAAATTATCGCTTAGAGAACTGCGTAGCACGACGTGCTTTTCGGAGTCCAACTTTCTTTCGCTCAACTTTGCGCGAGTCACGCGTTAACAAACCACGTGCACGTAACTTACGTCGATACGCGTCTGGATGAAGCCCTGCATCTTCTGCAGCACCATCTTCATCATAAGCAACCAACGCACGCGCAATCCCTAAACGCACTGCACCAGCTTGGCCTGAAATGCCTCCGCCTCTAACTGTTGCATAAATATCAAACTTTCCTAGCATATCAACAGTTTCAAGGGGTTGCCTTACCAACATACACGCTGTTTCACGCCCAAAATACTCATCTAATGAGCGCTTATTGATAGTAATGTTGCCGCTACCAGGCCGCATAAATACGCGAGCTGTTGAGCTCTTACGACGACCCGTTCCATAATGCTGTGCTAATTCAGCCATAATGCCTATTCCTCAATCACAAGTTCTTTGGGTTGCTGCGCTGCATGAGGATGCTCTCCACCCGCATACACTTTGAGCTTACGATACATATCACGACCTAATGCATTTTTAGGAAGCATGCCTTTCACTGCAAGCTCGATAATTCGAATTGGATTTTTTTCCTGTAATTTATCAAATGAAATTGACTTCAATCCGCCAGGAAACTCCGAATGCGAATAATAAGTTTTATCTTTAAATTTACGTCCTGTGACGCGTACTTTTTCTGCATTTGTCACAACAATATAATCGCCTGTATCCACGTGAGGGGTATACTCAGCTTTATGTTTTCCACGTAAACGACGTGCAATTTCAGTCGCAAGACGACCTAACACTTTGTCGCTCGCATCGACGATATACCAATCCCGATGAATATCAGTGGCTTTGGCACTAAAGGTTTTCATGTATTCACTCCGTACGCCTAGTGTTCAACAACTTAATTTTCTAAATACTTTGGACCGGCGATTCTAACCAAAACTCATCCAAGTCACAAGAGGTTTAATCATTATTTTTAATAATCGGGGGAAAATTAAGAACAAATTGTAACTCCCCACGTCATCCTTAGCTACGCTCAGGATGACGTGGGGAGTTACAACAAATGAAAGAATCAATATTTCTGAACATGCAGCAGAAAAAAAACTAGATATGCCCACCTTTTAAGCCTTGCCCAGCTTTTTTCGATACACAACAGCAATATGGCCTATCAGTTGAATAAACTCAGCACCCAATGCTTCACACAAGTTCATTGTTAAAATTTCACGCGCACCTTTATCTTCTGCATTCACTTTTATCTTAATCAGCTCATGTGCCTGCAAAGCTTCATTTGCTTCATCAATTAAAGCCTCTGTCATCCCTTTAGAGCCGACAATAATGACTGGCTTTAACTGATGCGCTGCAGCCTTCAACTGACTCTTTATTTTCTTATTCATGTATACAATAACCCTTTCACAAAAATCTGACGGATTATTGCACAAAAAAATCTAAAAATACAATTAAATGCCATATAATTATATCGCCTATAAGTTTTTATGTGCCCGTAAAAATTTATAGGCAATAAAAAAAAATTGTGTTAGCATTCAGCTATCTCTAAGGATATTGGACCGCGTGTAGCACCAAAACTACACAGTACATATATGATTACAGCCATCGTTTCTTACACGATGCTTTTCGTAACATAAATTCTGGATACCGATTACACTTAACCAAAAATTTTTAATCAACAACCTCAAAGCGAGACCTATGAACCTCAGTGAATTAAAGCGATTACCTATTGCTGAATTGGTAAACATCGCGCAAGAAGCAAAAATTGACAATACCTCCCGAATGCGAAAGCAAGATATCATTTTCTCGATTTTAAAAGCACACGCCGCCAAAGGCGCTGATATTTATGGCAATGGTGTGGTCGAAATTTTACCTGAGGGAGGCTTCGGCTTCTTGCGCTCCCCAGACGGCTCATATTTAGCAGGACCCGACGATATCTATGTATCTCCCAGCCAAATCAGACGCTTTGGCCTACGTACGGGTGATACCATTTCAGGAAAAATTCGTCCTCCGAAAGATAACGAGCGTTATTTTGCATTACTTAAAGTTGATAAAATCAACTATGACACCCCTGAAAATGCAAAACGTAAAATCCTTTTTGAAAACTTAACCCCACTGTTTGCCTCCGAGCGCTTAGTGATGGAGCAAGGCAATGGCAGTACCGAAGACTTAACCGCACGTGTCATTGACCTTGCAGCACCTTTCGGACTGGGCCAGCGTGGATTGATTGTTGCGCCGCCCAAAGCCGGTAAAACCATTATGCTACAAAATATCGCACACTCTATTGCAAAGAATTATCCTGACTGCCACTTAATTGTTCTGCTCATCGATGAGCGTCCCGAAGAAGTCACTGAAATGCAACGATCTGTTAAAGGAGAAGTGGTTGCTAGTACTTTTGATGAACCTGCAACACGCCACGTGCAAGTTGCCGAAATGGTCATTGAAAAAGCCAAACGCTTGGTTGAGCACAAAAAAGACGTTGTTATTTTACTTGACTCATTAACACGCCTTGCACGCGCTTATAACACAGTCGTACCATCTTCTGGAAAAGTACTCACCGGTGGTGTCGATGCCAATGCTCTACAACGACCTAAACGTTTGTATGGTGCCGCACGAAATATTGAAGAAGGAGGAAGCCTCACTATTCTAGCAACAGCCATGGTTGAAACAGGCTCAAAAATGGATGAGGTTATCTACGAAGAGTTTAAAGGTACGGGTAACATGGAAATTCACCTGAGCCGTACCATTTCTGAACGTCGTACATTCCCAGCTATTAACATTAATCGTTCAGGTACACGCCGCGAAGACTTGCTGCTTTCTCCTGAAGAGCTCCAGCGCATGTGGATTTTGCGCAAAATTTTACAACCAATGGATGAATCAGATGCCATTGAGTTTTTACTTGAGCGCATGAAAAACCACAAAACAAATGCTGAGTTTTTCGCTGCCATGAAACGCCAAGAGAAATAAATATATTAGGGACATTTTAATGAAGTATGGTGACTTGCGTGATTTTATTGATTATCTAGAATCACGCAAGTTACTGACTCGTATTAACTACCCTGTATCACCTTATCTTGAAATGACAGCAGTCAGTGACAAAGTCTTGCGAGAGAAAGGACCGGCACTTCTTTTTACACATCCCAAACATCATCAAATACCTGTGCTCACTAACTTATTCGGTACCGTTGAGCGGGTTGCACTGGCGATGGGACAAGAAGATATCAAGACCCTTCGCGATATCGGCCAACTTCTTGCAGCCCTAAAAGAACCCGAACCACCTAAAAGCTTTAAAGGTGCTTTTCAACAGCTCCCACTTTTAAAGCACGCACTTAACATGGCCCCTAAAAAAACTGAACGTGCTGTCTGCCAAACCCATGTGTTGGAGAGAGACGCTATCGACCTCACAAAACTCCCCATCCAAACCTGTTGGCCTGAAGATGTCGCACCATTGATTACCTGGGGGCTTGTCACGACTAGAGGACCACTCCAAGGGCGTGAAAACATTGGTATTTATCGTCAACAAGTGCTCAACAAAAACCAACTCATTATGCGCTGGCTTGCACATCGTGGTGGTGCCCTCGACTACTTAGCATTTCAAAAAGAGCATCCAAAGGAGCGCTTTCCTATTGCGGTCACTTTGGGGACTGACCCCGCAACTTTACTCGCAGCCGTCACACCTGTGCCAGACAGTCTATCTGAATATGCTTTTGCAGGACTTTTGCGGGGCAAACGTACGCATCTCACACGCTGTATAGGAAACGACCTACATGTACCCGCCAACGCAGAGTTTGTACTAGAAGGTTATCTTGAGCCAGGTTATGAGGCGCCTGAAGGTCCATTTGGCGATCACACAGGCTATTATAATGAAGTTGAATCCTTCCCTGTATTCACCGTTGAGCGTATCACTCACCGCCCCGACCCTATTTACCATAGCACTTATACCGGCCGCCCACCGGATGAGCCCGCCATTTTAGGACTTGCCCTAAACGAGGTATTTATTCCACTTTTACAAAAACAATTTCCTGAGATCATTGATTTTTATCTACCACCTGAAGGCTGCTCTTATCGACTTGCCGTTGTCACCATCAAAAAACAATATCCAGGGCATGCAAAACGCGTCATGATGGCCATTTGGTCCTTCTTAAGACAATTTATGTATACCAAATTTGTCATTGTATGTGATGATGATATCAATGCGCGCAATTGGCAAGACGTTATTTGGGCTATGACAACACGTATGGATCCAGTACGTGATACTGTCATGATAGACAATACGCCGATGGATTATCTCGACTTTGCATCGCCCACATCAGGGCTTGGCTCAAAAATTGGCATGGATGCAACCAATAAATGGGCCGGTGAAACCACACGGCCTTGGGGCAAACCCATGACCATGGACCCTGATATTTTAACGAAAGTCAGCGATTATTGGCCTGAATTAGGACTTAAATCTGATGTCTAAAGCAATGACACAAGCAGAAGTCACCCAAGTTAC
This sequence comes from Gammaproteobacteria bacterium, assembly GCA_030147855.1. GTDB lineage: Bacteria > Pseudomonadota > Gammaproteobacteria > Legionellales > Legionellaceae > JAALKW01. The sequence goes on along the minus strand of JASBUO010000006.1, from coordinate 68,421 downwards.
TCCGCTCACTAATCGTTTGCTACATGTAACCTTAACCCCTGAACAATATGTCGATTACGAGGCTGGTCAGTATTTACAAATTGTATCTCCCAACCCAAACGAAACACCTTATTACTCAATTGCCAATGCCCCTCTCGGCTCAAAAACTTATGAATTACACATTCGCCATCAACCTAACAACACCGAACAGCAACATGTGCTAGATGCCATTACAAAACAAGGCCGTGTTATTTTAAACCTGCCGTTTGGCCACTGTACTTTACACGCGCTTCACCCAAAGCAGCCTATTTTATTCATTGCTGCGGGTACAGGGTTCGCACCGATTAAAGCAATGATTGAGCAATTACTCACAGAGGGCCGCACGCAACCCTTTGAACTATTTTGGAGCGCACGAACAAAAGAAGAACTCTACTTGGATGAAAAAGTATTGGCCTGGGAAAAACACGTGCCGCACTTTAAATACGTGCCTCATGCAACAAACGAACATAAAATACCTTTCATCGAGCGTATTATGACAGCACACCAAACGCTCCTCAGTCATCAAATTGTGTTAGCAGGCCCTTTTGATTTTGTATACACACTACGCGATAAACTCGTTGAAAAAGGTGTACCTCAGCAGCAATTATTTTCTGACGCCTTTCACCTCGAAACCTCATCAGGAGAAGCACTATGAATACCTTATACCAAATACTCGCACTAATCGGCGCAGCCCTTATCGTATGGCTTATCTATCGTGCCATTAAAGGAGATCCGACGCAGTTCAGCCGTGAAAATCTAACCAACAGTTTCTCAAGTATGGGCATACTAGCGCTTATTCTTATCGTGTTCGTTGCATTTTTAGTGCTAATTGCAAGACAATAATAGATTCGCTGGAATAACGACCTCTAAGCATTCCTACCCTCTCTATAACCGTGTCTAAGACATAGATTCAATGCACATAAGCCTTGCTGAGACAAATGATTTTCAATATGCACATCAAATTCACGGAATAATGCAACAATGTAAGTCCTCAGTACACTCAATGCATAAGTACTCCCGGGGCACCTTCTATCACCCAAGCCAAATGGCAGATATGCTCCAGGGGGTATATCTTGCTCATTTTCCTCAGAAAATCGATCAGGATCGAACAGCGCAGGCTCACGCCATACCTTAGGGTTATGATGGCATACATAGGGAGCAATCAACACGGTGTCACCCTTTTGTAGTTTCACCCCATTGAATTCAAATGCCTCATCAACAACATGCGCCGGGATAACAGTTACAGGAGGCTTTAGTCGAAAAGCTTCTTTTATAATTTGATCTAAGTACTTTAAACCCTGCATCTCATCAGACAAAAGTAATTCGACCAATTTTTGCTTCACTTCGGGATGCTCACATATGAGCTGCACTACAGCCATAAAACCATCCCCTATGCCAGCTACAGGCCCTCCTGCAAGCACAAAGAAAAATTCAGGAAACAAATTATCTACCGTTAGATCATTCTCACCACGCGCCTCCCGACCCAACATCCATAATTTATATAGAATGCTTTCTTTTTGATTAAGTATTTTTTCTTTATTTGGCTTAAGAACGATATCATTCAATCTCACTTTCATGCTTTCAGTATAAGCATATAATTTTTTTAACTCTTTCTTACTGAAATATCGATTTATTGGATCTTCTTTTAGATTAAGAAACAACAATAAGCTATCTCTATCTGATCCTGCATATAATACGCCAAGCCATTCTAGCAATTCATCATCACTCGCTAAAATAGCATCTTCACATCCCATAAATATCTTCAGCGCTAACCGCAATGAAAATAATCGAAAATGACGTTCTGGATCACCAATAACCAATTTATTTTGAGCCCTCAAAGCTGACACTGAGCTATTACATGCATCAGATATTTTGTCCTGAGCTTGATGAAATAAATCTGGTTCAAAGATAGTAGAGTAAATCTCTCTTGTTCGGCGAAAATCATGGTTGGCTGCAGAAACACCAAGAAGCGTATCCCAGTAATGTACCTGTTGGCTCATATACTGAGTATGATATTGGGTTTTGTAATCATAAACGACATCAGGATCTGATAATAAAAGAATCAGTTTATTACTAACCCAAAATGAGCTTATACCGCCCAATTTTGCCGCTTCGAGCATATTATCAATCAGGCCACCATTCCGCAGATAGGGTAATCTACCTGTGACAAGATTGCCTCTCAAATGTGGTATGCCAGAATAAGGGGGTAAACTAGTAACCCAAGCAATATTACGTCTAAAAGCTGCAAGACTCCTTGTAACGATTCCTGTCTTATCTCCGACTCTCAACTTATTACCACTCCTAAAAGTGTTGCATTTTAGCCCTAATCTAAAATAAAATCCAAATACATTTTTTACAGTGAGCATATAAAATGCGGGTTCTAATTACTGGTGCAAACAGGGGGCTTGGTAACGCTATTACAAAACACTTACTTCAGGCAGGTATCCCGCTCACGCTACATGTAACTGCTCGTGACTTGAATGGCTTTGATCTTTCAAAGTATGACTCATCAACAAGTACTATCTTATATCATAAGCTACATATTGATGATGAAAATCCAGATAACATTGATGCCTTCACCAACACATTGCCGACATTCAATCACATATTCCATATCGCCTCACCATATAACAAAACAAACTTACAACAAGCGAGGGAAGCAGATTTAAGTACTATCACTACCTGTCAAAGAAATGAGCTCATTCTGTTAACGCAATTATCCAAAAAACTTATTGAAGGCGGATCGCTTATTGCTGCCGGCTCAATTGTTAGCTTTGTTTCTGACCATGCACCTACCCAACCAAACCACCCTTGGTATGCAGGACTTTTTTCATTGTACAAAGCCAATCTCCGCTCCATTCTGGGCTGTCTTTATCAGGAAATGCCGAACCATAGAATCATTCATGCAAACCTTGGTGCTTTTCTTGACGAAAGCCAAGCCAATCATGAATCTCTCAAGAATGGTCACATTTTTACAACTCAATCAATAGCAAAGACCATGATTGACCTCGCCATATCAAAGTCTGCAACTGTAAACTTCAATGTGGACATCATCTCTAAGCTTGAACAACAAGAATTACATCAAGTGATGGCTTGTACATAAACATGCAACAATATATGCAGGAGCTAGAATTGGATTCGTTATCTAAATATCTATCCAAATATGTATTAGATGACAACTCTTATGAAGAGAATACTTGTCATGTTGCTTTTAGAAGACTGGTTACGTGTTTAGCTATTTCACTCGGTTCAGTTGCGGGTGTGCCTTGGGTTCACTCAGGAGCAATTGTGGCAAGTCGATTAAACTGCCCCTCTTTATATTATTTTATAGGCATAGGCGTTGTTGTATCCTATGGAGCCACATCTATTTGGGCATTTTCTGAAGTAACAGATAAGTTACTAAAACCAAAATCAGAAGAAGAAAAAAATGTATTGTCATCATTGTCAAAAGAAAAGTATCTTAAATATATCATGACTCATGTCCTAGGCGGACTTGGCACCATTCCTACTTTTTACCTTAGCTATGAATACAATTCAATCAAGCAATATGCCCTACTTGCAGGAACTGTGGCTTATGTGTTTAACGTATTTGGGCTGTATAAATTACAAGATATTTTTGTGGGTTTGCTAAAGGAGAATGCATCAAAAGATATGCAAGAGTCTGACAGTACTTCTTTAAGCCAAGCCATTGAAAACATTTTGATTCCTAAAATAACCGTGGAGGATGCAAACAGATTAAAGTTTTTTTCTATAAAACAATTCTATGAACTTCTAGAAAGTAAGATTGAAGAAGAAAAAGGGATAGTTTTGCCTAAAAACCAACATAGTAAGCATTTTTTTACGGCCGGCATGATGCTTACATTTCCTACACTCAATGCAATATTTATTTCTATTTCTATGTCCAAAGCAATTGCCAGCGTAGATCAGTCCCTACCCTTAATTATTACGGGTACATTTTTAACAGTTTTACCTTTATATGGTTTAGATTTATTTTCAGTGAAAGAGTCTGTTGAGACTATATATGCAGGGTTACAAAACAACAATACTTCTAAGTTAACCAATGGCACTAAGTTGCTATTTTTTACAGTATTGTGCTTAAGTGCTTTTTCAGCTTTGACTAATGCGTATGTTGCTTACGATCAAATAGATGCTTCCCCTTTAGCAGACGCGCGATTTGTCTTTGGAGGATGCACGCTTTTACTTACCACAGCATTACAAACCATTGGTTTTTTTACTGTAGTAACAGACGCAAGCCAAGAAGGGCAAGCATATTTCAAACCTGATTTGAGATTATTAGAGCAAAAAAGAAAGTATCTTAAGGATTTTACCAAACTGTTGCTTCAGTGCCCTCCAAGCTTTTATGAACAGCATGAACAACGTAGTGAAGGAACTATCCAAAGTGCCGCAACTGCTTATAAAAAGCAGTATCATCATCAAAAACAACTCAATAGCAAAAAAGTTTCTTCGGAAAATGATGAACTTAACGTTTCTCAGAATCAATACCACTCTTTTGCTGACAATCGCATTGAAAATGGATGGGCGGCCATTCGGTCTCGATTACTTAGTGGTGAGCATTCAAGCTCCGGCTATATGCCACAGGACAAAACCAATCAAGAATTTAATTATAAATAACTAAAGTAGAGTAATGAGTAAAAATCAATTTGATCTCCTATGCTTGGGCGTTGAGAAAGTGCAACGTTCAATAGAATTTTACCAAAGATCGTTTAATTACCAACCATTAATACTTTCTGAATCAGAAGATGTTGCATTCTTGCAAACAGAATGCATCGTTTTAGAATTATTTCTAGCTGAACCTAACCCTAATATAAAGACATTTTTGTCAGCGTTATCAAATCAAGATAAAATGAGCAGAGCCGTCTTTTGTCACAATGTTTCGAGCCCACAAGATGTTGATGACTTGTTACAGAATGCTGAAAATGCAGGTGGTAAAATCATTAAGACTGGTGGCCCCACTCCATGGGGCGGATATAACGGATACTTTCTAGATCCGGATGATTACTGCTGGGCAGTGGTTCATTGGGATCAATGGCTAGAAAGAGCACTATCCACTTAATCTTGTTCTATATCAGTGTGGTCTCTGATTTCAGAATGTTTTCCAAAGTATTGGAGACCTGTAACGGCTCTTGTGTGAAAGAAAAGTATTCACCATGTTCTTCTAAAATCAGAAAATCATTAGTATATTTCTTAACCTGTTGATTGATTTGGTGGCCGATGTTTGGATCCCCGTAGGTCCCCTTTGGCACCACTACTTTGTGCTGGTACTTAGGGTTGCGTGTAAATCTCTCACTTGCATGTGTATGGACAATAGACGTGATATCAGGATTTTCTTTAAATACAACCCATGCCTCCACGCTGTCTGATGAAGGTAAATACTGGCCTGAATAAGTCAGCACATTCGTTTTCTCATCATAGTCTTGAATAAAAGAAATGCGCTCACAATCTAAAGGGTTTTTATAGGTTTTAGTTGCTGTAATAAGGATGCCATCTTTGTATCTCAAAGCAAAAAAACCATCACTGGCAGAGCGATGATACAAATGATACTTAGTATATAACTTTGACATAGAATCAAAGTAATTCCTTGCCTCTTCCGAAATGCCAAGTGGCTTTTCAGTCATTTTTTGGGGATGATACTTAATTCTTATCGTGTCACAAATTGCGTTATCTAAGAGCTTGAGATCTGAACAAAACCATTGCTCTGATTGACAAATATCAGGCCTTAAAAAATTCACAGAATCGCCATATTGCTGTTTTAATCTGTCTATGGTGCCCTTTGCTTGATGCATTGCATTTTCTGTAGAGTAAACCATCCCTATAGAAATACAGTTATAGTTTGGGTAGGTTTGATGACATCTTTGGATAGCGGCTTCAACATCGTCAGTTTTAACCAGAACAAGCAGATGGCGAAATAAGCTATACTGATACTTCGGAGCGTGTTGTTCTATAAGTGGCAAGTAAGTCACACCAAAGTTTTGCGTGTAAGTTTTTAATTGTGTTTCAAAGTCAGGATAGATATCTTCACAGCCATCTATAAGTAAACTAACAACAATATCCTTCTGGTCAGGCTTATAACTGTAATCAAAAATCATTACCGTTTCCTTAACATCAATAAATTAGACTGCTTAAAACAATTATTTTTATCATCTTGGTTAACAATCTGACCTTTCCCCAAAGACTGTACCACTCTTCTTGCTCTGATTCTTATTCATAAAATTTTGAGTTTTATTGAAGAAACGGTGGTTAATTTAATGGAATATCGGCTCCCAGTTCGCATTTGCCCCGTTTCTGTAATTCACCCCAAGGGATGACAGACCTCGGGGTGTTACTTAATTTTTTCATAGGGCCTGTTGACCTATATGGACCCTAGGTTACATGTGATCATTAAAAGCAGTGAGACCATCACGACTCAGGATTTTCAAGGCTTAACATCCCAGAGTTAAAATCATACGCAAAAAGTTCTGCATAACGCCCCCAGTCAATCATAGTGCGCAGCACCCTCTCCGCTTCTTTATCGCTAAAATAATCTTCCAGCTTTGTCAAAAAACGCTCGTCTGAAACACGATGCTTTGGTTTTTCATCCAACACATGACAAATATGACGCGCTAAAGGAATCGTTGACAATAATTGCTCTGCAAATAAATGTTTTCTTGCCTGTAGATCTGCTTCTGAAAATTGCAAACCAAGCGGTGTTAAATGAATATCACCCGCTGAAATTTGGGCAAATCCTAATACTTCGAGTGTTTCTAAAATAGGGAATAAATCATCCACATGCATCATGATTTCATCAGCAAGCTCAGGCAAATCAACTTTTGCCTCAAAAGTTTTCATAGTCTCTATCAAGCCTGATAGCTCGGAAGGATCAACTTGTGGCAAACGATACCCCAAGCCAATTTGGCGTTCACGTGTTGCATGCTTCGCCCGGCCATCAACGCCCGTTGTCATCAACATATAAATTCTATCAACCAAAGCTCGGCACTCTGGGCGCTCTAAATCTCGCGATGGCAGGCTATTTAATGTTAAATCCGCCCGAACAAAGCCTGGATCACTGCCTAAAATAATAATTCTATCTGCCAACGTAACTGCTTCTTCAATATTATGCGTAACCAGCAACATGGCATTTGTATTCGTTTTTTTCTCACGCCATAACTCTAATAAGTCAGACTTTAAGTTTTCAGCCGTTAATACATCAAGTGCTGAAAAAGGTTCGTCCATGAGTAATACATCCGGATTTACCACAAGTGCACGTGCAAATCCAACACGCTGACACATCCCGCCAGATAACTCACGCGGGTAAGCTGACTCAAACCCATCTAGCCCAATAATATCAATTGCCTCAATTGCGCGTTTTCTTCGGAGATCGCGATTGATACCAATGGCTTCAAGGCCAAGCTCAACATTTTCAAGTACCGTTAGCCAAGGCATCAAGGCAAATGACTGGAAGACCATCGCAACCCCCGACACAGGTCCACGAATCCAATCTCCCCGATATCTAACACGTCCCTTAGTTGGAGAAATGAGCCCCGCCATGATACGTAACAAAGTCGACTTCCCTGACCCTGATTTCCCTAAAAGTGCAACAATTTCGCCCTTTTTCAGCGAAAAGCTAATATCTTCAAGCACCAATAACTCTTGTCCTGCCGACTTTTTATAGGCTTTACGCACATGATCAAGTGAAATAATGGTCTCTGACATATTAGCCTCTATCTAATTGGAAGCGCGCCTCGGCAAGATGATATAGGGGGCGCCAAAGCAGCTGGTTAAACAATAGAACATAGATACACATCATTGCCGTGCCCAATGCAATTTCAGGAAAGTGACCTGCAACAGTATTGGCTTGAATATATTCGCCAAGCCCTGTCGCACGCAGCGTTGTCCCCCCCCAACTCACCCATTCTGCAACAATACTCGCATTCCAAGCCCCGCCTGCCGCAGTAATCGCACCGGTAATGTAATAGGGGAAAATAGCGGGTAAACCCAACCTGCGCCACCACTGCAAACCATGCACACCAAAATTTGAGGCCGCTAAGTTTAAATCTCTTGGAATCATTGAGGCGCCAGCAATAACATTAAACAAGATATACCACTGTGTTCCTAAAATCATGAGTGGCGTTATCCATACTTGAACATTCAAATGAAAACGCACGATGACAATCACAAACAAAGGATAAAATAAATTAGCAGGGAAGGCTGCCGCAAGTTGAATCAGCGGTTGTACCTTTTGTACCCAGCGCGGCCTTAATCCAACCCAAACACCTACAGGAATCCAAAGCAGTGAACTTAGAATAATTAAGACAATGACGCGAAGCGCGGTAATCATGCCTAAAAATGCTACATGCCTTACATCATGTAACGTAATAGCCGGAGAAATAAACGTAAACAACTGATACACAGCCCCTAAAAACACCCCCCAAACGGTCCCATGCCAAAGAAACTCCGTCATCAAACGAGATTTCGGGGCTTCATCTCTTGAAACAGCAAATAAGGCCTGACGCGAAAACCAAGGAATATTTATTACGCGATCTTTTAGACGCGCGATACCCTCGCGTGCATACTCAAACAAATGACTGTTACGTAACCAATCGAGAAACCATGAGGCATAAGGTTCATCATCTGGTGCAGCATCTAATTTGAATTTTTCAGACCATGCAATCAGTGGTCTAAATAACATTTGGTCATATACAAAAATAACAATAATCATCGTCAAAATAGCATAACCAATCGCGTTTAGGTTGCCCTGCTCAATCGCAAAAGCAATATATGAGCCCACCCCCGGCAAACGAATATTCTGATGTGAAACAGCAATGGCTTCTGACAGTACAACAAAGAACCAGCTAGCAGACATAGACATCATCATGTTCCATAAAAGCCCTGACAGTGAACAAGGCACTTCTACCTTCCAAAAACGCTGCCATGGTGATAATTGAAACATAGAGGCTACTTCTCGAAAGTCAGGTGGAACTGTTTTAACGGACTGATAAAAACTGAGCGTAATATTCCACACTTGAGCAGTAAAAATCACAAAAATAGAAGCGCACTCAGGTCCGAGTAAGCTACCCGGAAACAAGTGAATAAAACCTGTCACTGTAATGGCTAAAAAACTCAATACAGGCACTGACTGTAACACATCAATCATTGGAATAATCAGGCGTTCTGCTCGTTTATTTTTAGCTGCCAGCGTACCAACCAAAAAAGTGAACAGTAATGAAAAACCAAGTGCTATAAACATGCGAAGTACTGTTCGCAAAGCATAAAAAGGCAATGCTTTCACGTCTAGCGAAATGGGTAACGGTTGTCCTAGAGCGTAAGGTGTTGCCATTTGCTGACCTGCGCGCCCTAAAAAAAACAACCCAAAAATCACGAGCACAAGCAATAGCAAATCCCAGCCATTAAAAAATCGACTAATTAAATTGCGATTTGCGCTGTAAACGCGATTTTTTTCCACGCCACAACCCCTTTTGATTAAAAAATAAGATAACCGTGAGATTTTACCGCGCTTTCAACCTGGGATAAAGCAAAAGCCCAACGAAACCACAAGATAACATCTTGCCGAAGTGGCGCATCTGGGTATAATCAAAGGTCCTTTTAAACATAATTTAATAGGTCGTCATGCTTAAGAATACCCCCCTCTATGCCGCACATCTTGCCGCAAATGCTAAAATGGTCGACTTTCATGGTTGGAAGATGCCGCTTCATTACGGTTCACAACTCAAAGAACACGAAGCTGTTCGCACTGATGCCGGCATGTTTGATGTCTCTCACATGACTGTACTCGATATTCTCGGGGCTGGGGGGCGCCAATTTTTACGAAAATTGCTCACTAATGATGTTGACCGTCTAGAACATGTAGGGCGCGCACTCTATAGCTGTTTATGTAACGAACATGGTGGTATTCTTGATGATTTAATCGTTTATCAACGCACAGCTGATAATTATCGCCTTGTTTTAAATGCAGCAACCCGAGAACACGTGCTGCCTTGGATTCATGATAAAAGTAGCGGCTTTGCAACAGGGCTTCAGGAACGTACCGAGCTTTCAATGCTCGCGGTACAAGGCCCTAACGCCATTCAAAAAACCCTCAACGCACTTGGCCCTGCTGAGGCAGATGCCGTGTCTACCCTTGCACCGTTTGAATGCGTCGATGTAGGAGACTACTTTTTTGCACGCACCGGCTACACAGGTGAAGATGGTCTCGAAATTATTATGCCGCAAACCCATATCGAAGCACTATGGAACGACTTACTCACACAAGAAATTACACCGTGTGGGCTTGCTGCCCGTGACACACTGCGCCTTGAAGCAGGACTACTCCTTTATGGCCAAGACATGGATGAAACCACAACCCCACTCAATTCGGGACTTTCCTGGACCATCCAATGGGAACCACAAGATCGCAATTTTATTGGCATGACAGCTTTAATGTCCCAGAAACAACAAGGAATTAAGCAAAAGCTTGTAGGACTCACCCTTGAAACACCAGGCGTCATGCGGCCAGGGCAAACTGTTTTTCTTGACAATAAAGAGGTTGGCACTATCACCAGCGGAACTTTTTCCCCGACTCTTAAACATTCAATTGCAATCGCACGTGTTTTAACAGAAGTTGAAACCGACGCTACAATTGATCTGCGTGGTAAACGTCTTCCTGTCACTGTGGGAAAACCACGTTTCCTAAAACGCGTGTAAAAAAGGAGTAATGTATGAAGTTTACAGAAACCCATGAATGGATAAACACTGAAGAAACCCCTGTCATTGTTGGTATCACTGAACATGCCCAAGCTTTACTGGGTGATTTAGTGTTTATTGAGTTACCAGAAGAAGGACGGATCGTCAAAGCAGGAGATGAAGTAGGTGTAGTTGAATCCGTAAAAGCCGCCTCTGACTTTTATGCACCTATCAGTGGCACGATCGTTGCCGTCAATCATCAAGTAAAAGAAGACCCAGCTATTGTAAACCGTGATGCAGAGGGTGAGGGCTGGCTTTTAAAAATAGAAGTAAACAATACAAATGAACTCTCAGGGTTACTTGATGAACTGCAATATAAAAATATTATCCACGAGGACCAATAATACATGCCTTACATCCCGCACACACCAGAGGACATTCGCACCATGCTCAAGCGCATCGGTGTATCGAGTATTGAGGCTTTATTTGATGAAATAGCGCCTGAACTTAGGCCGAAAAATCTCAGCCATTTGCCTGATGGTCAGAATGAAATGACGCTACTGCAGCATGCTAAAGGACTTGCGAACCAAAATAAAACGCACACGTGTTTTATTGGTGCAGGCAGCTATGAGCACCATATTCCTGCGGCTGTTTGGGATATTGCATCTCGCGGTGAATTTCTAACGTCCTATACCCCTTATCAGGCCGAAGCAAGCCAAGGAAACCTGCAACTGCTATATGAATTTCAAACGATGATAGCGGAGCTTACAGGCATGGAAGTGGCTAACGCTTCTCTCTATGACGGAGCAACAGCACTTGCTGAAGCAGTTCTGATGGCATTGCGCATGAACAAAAAAAACAGTCCTCATCGTGTACTCGTGCCTGAAACCTTGCACCCACTCTACCGTGAAACCCTTGAGACCATCCTACAACATCAAGATGTAACTCTAACAACGCTTCCCATGCATAAAACAAACGGCGTCACAGACATTCATGCTCTCAAGGCGTATCAAGATATATCAGTTACAGCCCTCATCATTCCCCAGCCCAATTTTTTGGGGCAACTTGAGCCTGTCGATGTACTCAGCGATTGGGCAAGTGCACATAACATCACAAGCATTGCCTGTGTTAACCCCATCTCGCTTGGTCTTCTAAAACCACCAGGGACATGGGGCGAGCACGGTGTTGATATTGTCTGTGGTGAAGGACAACCTCTTGGTGCACCAATGGCCGCTGGAGGACCCTATGTGGGGTTTTTTAGCACCCGTTTGAAACACGTTCGTCAAATGCCTGGCCGACTAGTAGGCCGTACCACCGACACAGATGGGCGCACAGGTTATACACTCACACTCCAGGCACGCGAGCAACATATTCGTCGCGGAAAAGCCACCTCGAATATTTGTACCAACCAAGGCTTACTGGTGACAGCAGCCACACTTTATATGAGCCTTTTGGGGCCCGAAGGCATTAAACGCGTTGCAGAACAATGCCACCATAATACATGTCTACTCGTCAGCAAACTGACCTCTATTCCCGGTGTGTCACGCGTTTTTTCGACCCCTTACTTCCATGAGGCGCTCATTCAGCTACCTGTGCCAGTTAACCCTATTTTAAAAGTCCTACAAGCGAAAGGAATTCATGCTGGATACCCCACAGAGTCCTACTATCCTCACTACCCAAATACACTATTAGTCTGCGCAACCGAATGTCGCACACAAACCGAAATAGAGCACTTTGCAAACACTTTAAAAACTTCCCTCATGGAGATAACCGCATGAGCGCAATTATTTTCGAACAATCATCCCCCCACCGACAGGCGCATGCGCAAATTCCTAAAGATACAAAGTTAACTTGTAGCATCCCTGATGACTTACTTCGACAAGCGCCTCCACGTCTACCAGAGTGCTCAGAACTGCAAGTTGTACGCCACTTTACGAAGCTCTCACAAAAAAATTTCGGGATTGACACGCACTTCTATCCACTTGGCTCCTGCACCATGAAATACAACCCACGTGGTGTGCATCGTGCTGCATCAGAGCCCGCTTTTCTCAACACACATCCATTAGCACCATCAGCTACATGCCAGGGGACATTAAATATTTTGTACCTACTCCAAACTTATCTTGCTGAAATCACCGGCATGAGTGCGGTGTCTTTAACGCCTATGGCAGGCGCACAAGGTGAATTTGCAGGTGTTGCAATGATTAAAGCTTACCACGAGTCGCGGGGCGACCATGGACGTACAGAAATGCTTATCCCCGATGCAGCACACGGCACAAATCCCGCATCTGCCGTAACCTGTGGGTTTGATGTCATCGAAATACCAACTGCTGAAGATGGGGATATTCATCTCGATACACTGCGCAAACACGTTGGACCTAAAACTGCAGGGATTATGTTAACCAATCCATCAACGCTTGGCCTCTTTATGAAAAGTATCAAAGAGATAGCCACCATTGTACATGAAGCAGGTGGATTATTGTACTATGATGGCGCAAACCTAAATGCCATCCTAGGTAAGGTAAGGCCTGGCGATATGGGGTTTGATGTCATGCACTTGAACTTACACAAAACATTTGCAACGCCACATGGCGGAGGGGGACCTGGCTCAGGTCCCGTTGCAGTCAATGAAAGACTTCGTCCATTTCTTCCGCTGCCTTTTGTTTTGAAAAAAAACAATCAATATCAGCTTGCTACACAAGCCGACTGCCCGCAAAGCATTGGGCGTCTTTCAGCATTTATGGGCAACACTGGCATTTTATTACGTGCTTATTTCTATATATCAGCACTTGGCAAACAAGGCCTTTTACGTGTATCTGAACATGCAACCCTTAACGCAAACTACCTCCTCAAAGAACTGACCCGTATTGGATTCACTGCAGCATACCCCAACAGACGTGCAACCCATGAGTTTATTCTCACACTTACACCCGAGAAAAAAGCTTATGGCATCTTAGCGCTTGACCTTGCTAAACGTTTACTCGACTATGGATTTCATGCACCAACCATTTATTTTCCATTACTCATCTCCGAATGTCTGCTAATAGAACCAACTGAGACCGAATCAAAAGAAATGCTCGATGCATTTGTAGCAGCCATGCTGTCTATTTTAAATGAGGCGAAACATACACCAGATATACTAAAGACAGCGCCGCATTCACGCCCCATTAAACGACTTGATGAGGTAAAAGCAGCAAAAGCGATGGACTTTAACTATTTCAATACAATTTCAACGTAGCCATCGCTTAAAAAATAAGTTATAACAAGAGAGTTTTCGTTGTCATGGATTGACACTGTCATGGTATCTGAACAAAGCAAGGAGCATTCAGATGAACAGCAAGGTGTTTGCGCAACGCTTTAATCGGGAGTTATCGATGTTGGGATTCCCTGATGACTTAAATGAGAAAACCAAAGCCGTTTCGAAGGTCTTTGGCGTCACTCGGCATCTTGCAAATGCAATGATTTTCGGGCATAACTTACCCTCTGAAGAACAGTTGGATAAAATTGCCCAAGTGCTCGAGGTCTGTCCTCAGTGGCTAAGTGGTGTAACGAGTCGCCGCAAGGCATACCCAGAGCGCGAAACAACCAACTAAATTAAAGCGGGTAGGATGTTATGGAGTGTTTAAGTTTTTGTGTGGCCGACTGTATTGACCTGACGGGTCTAGATCTCCATTACAAAGACACGTTGAGTGATTACACGGCCACACGCTCCCGCGATGTATTGAAAATATCACCACATAGCACCCCCCAACATTTAGTTTTTGTGTTTAAAAACGGGACTGTCGTATCCTGGGGTCTCAAACGGCATGAGGCCGATGTTTATCTGGATGAAGTCTCACGTTTTTCAGACAAACCCACCCACTTTCTTGTGCACGATGAGTTTACCTACCGCATTGGTGAAAAAACAACGATAGAGCCACACGAATACTTTGATGTCGACTGCCTTTCCATCGACACCACACAGGCCAAAGATGATGATCTAAAGCTGAGCCTGTCATATGGATTTTCACAATCTGTCAAATTACAATACTTTGAAACCCTGCTTGAAAACCTCATCGAAAAACACACCCCCCTGATTAAGAATTTATCCAAGAAAAAAAGAAAATCTGTCACACGCTCACGCATTCGGGCCGTCATTGGAGAGCTAATTCTGGCCAAAAGTGAAATGAATCTCACGAGCAACTTTTTATATCACCCTAAATATTTTTGGCAGCACCCAACGCTTGAAGAAGACTACATCATGCTCGAGCGTTATCTGCACCTCCCTCGTCGTGTGAATGCCCTAAACCAACGCTTAGACACCTTAAACGATATATTCGATATGTTTAATAACTATCTCGAAAACCGACACGCACATATTCTCGAGGTTATCATTATCGTGCTTCTTTCAATGGAAATTATTTTTAGTCTCTTAAATTTCCATTTTTAATACAAATTCACCGCATACAAACTTATGATAACGAATACGCATCAACTCTCTCAAACAACTCTAAGCGACTTACAAATACTCCTTAATACTTGCCACAAAACGGATGGTGCAAGTATTCCTATCTACGCACACTTGCTCGAGGCATATCGCCCAGGCCCCCCAAGCTTTCTTTATTATAAAAATGAGCAACTCATTGCATTCCTTGCTGCGTTTCATTTTTATCCTGATGCAGCCGAAGTTTCTTTAGTCGTACATCCAAAACACCGAAGAAAAGGCATTGCCAAAGCACTCTGGAATGAAATGTTCCAAGCAGTACAAGCTATCATGCCCCCCCTAACACATCTCATTGTTTCAAGTCCGCATGCATCAAATGAAACATGGTTCAGCCAATATAACTTCGAACTTGACCACACAGAATATGATATGGCCTGCACTCCCTATATTCCAAATCAATTCAAGCACCCCGCGTACACCCTTCGAGAAGCAACACTCCAAGATATTCACTTATTACACACCATCGACCGTGCGTGCTTTAATCCCAACAGGCCAGAGCCTATTCAGCGCATCAAAAAATTACTTACGACATCTAATGTCAAAATTTTTTTAATGTTTCATAATGCAGAGCTAGTCGGACAAGCTCATTTAGTATTTGAGACCACACAGGTGCGCTTAACTGACTTGGCAGTACTGCCCCATATGCAGCAACAAGGATTCGGGCAAGCTTTACTCACGTATTGTTTAAAATACACCTATTCGCAGCAACACCAAAAGCTCTCTTTAACGGTTGCCTCTAAGAATCAACGCGCACTAAGCCTCTATCAAAATGTGGGCTTTCAGATCTATAATGCGGTAGACTACCATAAATGGGTTTTTCGCTTGACAGATTTTGAACGAGGCCTTTAATATTGCGTATCAATATGAGTACGTTTTTGCTATCGAGACATGAGGATAAGGCATGAAAAAAAGGGTTGTTATCACGGGTATGGACATTGCCTCCTCCATTGGTAATGGACTCGAAGCGTTTTGGGAGGCCGCATCACAAGGACAATGTGGGGTTAACCGTATTCAAGCATACGATCCGTCAAACTATACCACACAAATCGCAGGCGAAATTACAGATTTATGTCTCAACCATCTACCCCAGTTTAATAAGCAAAAGCGCTTTCCGCGCGTCGCGCAATACGCGCTATACTGTGCACATCATGCGCTTGAACGGGCAGGTCTAACCATAAAAGAACGCGAAAATGCTGGCACCTATATTGGAACAAGTCTTGGCGGCGCGCCTGAGCTCGAAGCAGCCTACAAAACCTTTTATACTGACGGCTGGCGTAAAATCCCGGCTCTCACTGTCGTACGTGGCATGCCAAATTCTGTTGCTAACCATGTTGCCATTGCGTTTGGGCTAGGCGGTCCAAACTCAACCATATCAAATGCCTGTGTCTCTTCAGCTGAAGCCATTGGCAATGCATATCAGCAAATTGCAAACGGCCAGTTATCAGTTGCGTTGTGTGGTGGTACCGAATCGCTAGTATGGGAAACTATCATGGCTGCCTGGTGCAAATTACGCGTCATGTCTACACACAACGAAAACCCTGCAAAAGCCAGTCGCCCATTTGATAAAAATCGTACTGGCATGGTCATGGCTGATGGTGCGGGCATTTTAATTTTAGAAGAATTAGAGTATGCCAAAGCACGTGGTGCAAAAATTTATGCCGAAATCATCGGTTTTGGTGCAAGCTGCGATGCATCACACATTACAGCCCCAGCAACCAAGGGACAAACGCGCGCCATTCATGCCGCTTTAAATGACGCACGCTTATCTCCCAGTGATATTCAATATATCAACGCTCATGGGACGGGCACTATTTTAAATGACGCAACTGAAACAGAAACTATCAAAGCAGTGTTTGGTGAACATGCTTTTAATATTCCCATTACAGCGCAAAAGGCAATGACCGGGCACGCAATTGGTGCCGCAGGCGTGATGGAGGTTATTGCGACCGTTTTAAGTTTAGAAAATGACTTGCTATTACCCACCATTAATCTAGAAACGCCCGACCCGGCATGCGACTTAAACTATATTCCAAATGCGGCGCAGGAAAAACGGGTTGATTTGGCACTTTCAAATCATTTCGCATTTGGTGGGGCAAATGCCGCGCTCGTGCTACGTCGATTCTAAAACATATCCTCGTTTAGTTGTATCAGCGCTTCTTCATAGGGAGCTTTTATATATTCACCAGCCAAGCAGTACGGTTTAACAAGCGGTTTACCCTTCTTAGCTGGGCTATGGTTGAGTAGTCTGAAATGCTCATCAAAATCAAGGGTTATAAGTTATAGGACAAAACCCATATCGAGCGTCATCTTTTGCACTTCATTTAAGTTTCTCATCATTTTTGTGTTATAACTGGTCACTATTAATAGATAAGCAATAAAAACTACATAAGCTTAACCAAAACGAGAGCAAATTTATGCCAACTTTGAACCTAGACAAATGCTACGCACAACAACCTCAGCGCTTAGTAATCACGGTACCCGATAGGATATAATTCTGCGACTGGCGTGGTCGAGTGCGAGTGGATCTACAGGCCAAAGAGAGGGGCGACTCGCTTGTTTCAACACTTATGTCACGCAAAAATAGTAATCTTGGAGGAATTATACGGCCAGAGTTGCGAGACAGTCATCCTAGCTGCTGTTTAATTCAGTAAAGTAGTGTAATAGCGCAGCGGCGGCGCGAGCATGACAGGTTTTGTCATGTACAGAGTTATTTTTGGTCGAAAAAAACAACATTCTAAGGTATACTGGCGACGTTCTTAAAAATTGGAAAACTATCACATGCATGCCTCCTTGCGCGATATCGCAGTCATTGTTAAAGGGACCGTTATTGGAGATGAAACATTAATTATCGATGGCTTATCGCCCATCGATGAAGTTAAAGCCGGCTCACTCATTTTTGCTGATGGCACAGACCACCTAAAACAAGCTGAAGAATCAGAAGCAGCAGCCGTTCTCGTTTCAAAGAATGTTTCAGAACTCAATAAACCCCTCATCCAGGTTGCGGATCCATTCCAAGCATTTATCCAACTGCTAAAACATTTTTTCCCAACCCCTACTCCTGAAGCAGGCATTCATCCCACAGCAATCATTGCGCCCAATGTAGCCCTCGGCAAAAATATTTCCGTTGGACCATATGTAACTATCGAGACTGGAAGTAGCATTGGAGATAATTGTGTTATCAAAAGTCATGTACATATTGGGAGCCATGTAACACTTGATGCTGATACAATGATTCATCCACACGTTACTATTTATAATTATTCCAAGATTGGTGCGCGCGTCACAATTCATGCCTCATCAGTTATTGGTTCAGATGGCTTTGGCTATACGGCAGAGAATGGTAAACATGTGAAAGTGCCTCACGTTGGGCGCGTTGTCATTGAAGATGATGTCGAAATTGGCGCAAGCACCATCATCGATCGTGCCACAATTGGGGAAACAATTATTGGGGAAGGAACAAAAATAGACAATCTTGTTCAAATAGCGCACTCCGTTAAGCTAGGCCAACACAATATTTTGTGTGCTTTCACGGGCATTGCCGGCAGCACGCACAGTGGTGACCATGTTATTTTTGCTGCAGGCGTTGGTGTCAGTGACCATGTCCGCATTGATGATGAGGTTATTTTAGGTGCGCGTGCAGGCGTCCCTCCTAAAAAACACTTAAAAAAAGGGCTTATTTATCTTGGTGCTCCCGCAAGGCCGCGTGAAAAAGCCATTGAGCACGAAATGTCTACTACACGTATTCCGCTCATGCGAAAACAGCTCAAACGGCTCAGTGAGCAAGTGAGTCAGCTCAAAGAAAAACAAACCGAATCAATCGATTAAGTGAGAGGTACCTGTGACCAAACCTCCTTTTGTGCTTGTTGACGGTTCTTCCTATTTTTTTCGCGCTTTTCACGCGCTCCCACCGCTAACCAATAGCGAGGGGCACCCAACAGGTGCGGTCTATGGAGTCGTCAATATGATTCGACGCCTCCTCAAAGATACTTCCCCCGAGCAATTTGCAATTGTATTCGATACGCCAGGTAAAACTTTTCGGCACGCTTTATACCCTGAATACAAAGCTAATCGTCCTCCTATTCCCGAAGATCTCAAGCGGCAATTTACGCCTCTCATTAACACATTAGAAGCACTTGGTTTTCCACTCTTGATGGTTGAGGGTGTTGAAGCAGACGATGTCATTGGTACACTTGCAACTCAAGCTGAAAAGGCAGGCCTTCCTGTTCTCATTTCAACTGGAGATAAAGACATGGCACAACTTGTTAATCAACATATCACCCTCATCAACACAATGAGCCGACAAGTCTTAGACCCAGCAGGGGTGCTTGCCAAGTTTGGTGTTCAACCCAGCCAAATTATCGATTACCTGACCCTTATTGGTGACACCAGCGACAATGTTCCAGGCGTCCCTCAATGCGGTCCAAAGACAGCAGCTAAATGGCTCTCAGCACATCGCACACTAGACAATTTGGTCGCACATGCCGATACAATTGGGGGAAAAATTGGAGAGCGTCTACGAGAAACGCTTCCTAAACTTCCCCTCTCCAAACAACTTATCACAATTAAAACAGATTTAGAGTTACCTATAACACTTGATGCATTAAGACCTACCCCCCCCGATAAAGAGCGTTTACTATCACTTGCCCGTAAGCTTGAGGTCAACGTCTGGCTAAAGGAATGGGGTAGTGACGCCGCGAATCAGAGCCATGGCCATGCGCCGGCGCTACCCACTAAAGAAAAAAAAGTACTACCATTTGAAATCATTCAGCACCAAGCACAGCTCGATAACTGGATAAAACGTCTAGACAACGCAGCCCAGTGCTGTATTGATACAGAGACTACAAGCCTCGACCCTTTATCAGCATCTCTCGTTGGTATTGCGCTTGCGCTTGATTCAGAGCATGCTGCATATATTCCATTAGCGCATCAAGAAACATCACCTCAGCTACCCCTTACACACGTGCTAAGCACGTTAAAACCGTACTTAGAAAGCCCAGACTTAAAAAAAATAGGCCAAAACTTAAAATATGACGCAGCTGTATTAAAACAGTACGACATCGATTTAACCCCTATTAGCTTCGATACCATGCTTGAATCCTATGTTTTAAATAGCATCGCAAGCCGCCATAATTTAGATGCCTTAGCTAAATACTACCTCCATCATGATACAATTCAATTTGAGGATGTCGTCGGGCGCGGTAAAAAAGCACTCTCTTTTGATCACGTTGCCATAGAAAAAGCAGCAGCCTATGCCGCTGAAGATGCACTCATTACCTTGCAATTACATGAAACGCTATACCCGAAACTGAACAACACACTAAAAACCGTTCTAGAAGAGATTGAAATGCCTCTGGTGCCTATTCTGGCAGACATCGAGCGCCACGGCGTGTTAATTGACACAAAAGAGCTGGACACACATGGACACGCGCTACATGCGCGCATTGAATCACTCACAAAAGAAGCCTATGCCCTCGCAAATAAAACCTTTAACTTAAACTCAACCAAGCAGCTTCAAACCATCCTTTATGATGAACTAAAGTTACCCATACTTTCAAAAACACCGAAAGGCCAACCATCAACAGCTGAGTCAGTCCTCCAAGAACTAGCCCTTGAATACCCTTTTCCAGCCATTATTCTCGAATATCGAAGTTTAACCAAACTACTTTCTACCTATGTAGAGGCATTACCAAAGCGTATTCAAGCAAAAACAGGGCGTGTACATACTTCTTATAATCAGGCTGTTACTGCAACCGGTCGACTCTCATCCAGCGAGCCAAACTTACAAAATATTCCAATACGAACGAATGAAGGACGACGTATTCGAAAAGCGTTTATAGCCCCCAAAGACCATCTACTACTTGCGGCGGACTATTCCCAAATAGAGCTCCGTATTATGGCACACCTCTCTGGTGACAAAGGCTTAAAACATGCTTTTGATAATGACTGGGATATACATGCAGCGACCGCCAGCGAAATCTTTTCCATACCTCTTGAAAGCGTGACAGCCGAACAAAGAAGGCGTGCTAAAGCCATCAATTTCGGCCTCATTTATGGTATGTCTTCCTTTGGGCTCAGCAAACAAATAGGCGTCAGCAAAGAAGAGTCAAAAGCCTATATTAATCGTTACTTCGAACGCTATCCCGGAGTACTACAATATATGGAAACCACTCGTGAAAAAGCACATCAGAAAGGTTATGTTGAAACTTTATTTGGACGACGCCTTTATTTACCTGAAATTAATGCTGCAAATAAAATACGCCAGAAAGCTGCTGAACGTACGGCTATCAATGCCCCCATGCAGGGCACTGCCGCCGATATCATCAAAAAAGCGATGATCAATATTGCCGCCTGGCAACAGACGCCCGATGGCCAATATGCACGTATGATAATGCAAGTGCATGACGAGCTCGTATTTGAGGTTCCCCAAAACGCTCTAGATAAAGCACAAAAAACCATAAAAAAACATATGGAGCGGGCCGCTCAGCTAATTGTACCATTACGCGTTTCGATTGGGACAGGGCCTAACTGGGACGCAGCACATTAGGCGCGCCCTCATTTGCCCGTATTTACTTTTTTAAAACCCTTTTACGTTACCGAAAAAAAGCCTCCAAAATATATGATTAAACATTCACTGCTCAGAAGCCTAGGACCTTATATGGACTCGACCATATAAGGCCCTATTTAAAATACATCAACGCCTAATTTTTTTCCCACCAATACCTTATCTGCCGGGCGCTTTGCGAAAACACCACTCTCAACGACACCAGGTAACAATTTAATAGCATTTTCTGTTGCCATAGGTTCATCTAGGTTTAAATGAAAAACATCCAAAATACAGTTTCCATTATCTGTTATGAATCCTTCCCGATACACCGGATCTCCGCCAAGCTTAACCAGTTCACGGGCAACCATACTACGCGCCATGGGCAACACCTCAACTGCAACCGGAAAGGCCCCGAGTCGCCGGACAACCTTGGACTCATCTACCAAGCAAATAAATTGCTTCGCCGCATTCGCAATAATCTTCTCACGTGTTAAAGCACCACCACCGCCCTTAATCATGCTTTTATGGCGTGTCACCTCATCTGCACCGTCCACATATAGCTCAAGGGGGTGGTCTGCAACGGCTAACGCTATTACGGGCAAACCGGCCACTTTCAATGCCCGTGCCGTTTCTTCTGAACTCGCAACACATCCTTCAATACGATGTTTAATTGTCGCAAGCGCCTCAATAAAATAGGCAATGGTTGAACCAGTCCCGACACCAAGCACCGCAACTTCATCGCTCAAATGCTCAAGTGCTGCTTCTGCAACTTTCTGTTTTAGTGCTTGCATTCCAAAATACCTTTAAACATATGTTTCTTTCGCTGAAAACTAAAAAGCCGCACAAAGTGCGGCTCCCAAAAAACAAGCGCTCCTTAAGCTTAGGCAAAGCGATACTCTAAACCAAACATCACTACATCTAGAGTTGTCGCTTTGAGGGTAGCACTAGCACTACCAACACCTGCAGGGTTGGTTGACAATGATGGTACATTAATATTCATAGTTGAGCCAAATGCATGCATCCAAGAAGCTGTTGCAAGCCAATTCTTATTAACAAAGTAATGACCACCCAACTTAACTTCAGGCAATGTGTTCGTCACCATTGTAGAGAGGGTATACATTCCAGGAAAACGTCTACCTAGACCTGAATCAGGTAATGCACCAAGCCTTTGCGGATTTGCAGAAACTTTAGATCTAAGATTCTGCATCAAAGCTCCCGCTTTAAAGAATAAATCATACTTTGGCTGCATATAAAAAACACCTGCCAACATATCAAAACCATACTGGTCGATATTCACTCTAAAAGCGTTGCTATTAACATTAACATTTACTGATGGAGCTACTCGTATACTTGGTTTCATATTGACAGCACCATAGTAACCCCAACCCATCTCAGCACTACCAGCCCAAGTTTCAGAAAACGGATGCAGCGCACCTACAGCAACACGGCCGCCCCAGCCTTGCTTATCCTTATTTGATCTAAAACTGGCAGTGTGCGCGCCATCTGTAAAGACATTGACATAGAAGCCATCTATATCTGGCCAAGCATATAAAGCTTCACCGGAGATAAACGGAATCAGAACTGGTAAAGGCTCAGCCTCTCCCATTGTTCCCGCATAAGACGAAGTCATGCCCAACAGCAAAGCACAAGCTGGAAAAATTTTGTTCCTCATGATTATCTCCATTTTCTTTTCACTCACTTCCAAATTATGATGCCTCGCCTTTCATGGTTTACAGAAAAGAAAACCGAAGCAAAGGAAACCAAACAAACTACAGACTATTCTATGTGCTCATGAAAATCAAATATTTATGAAAAAATTTTCTACCGAGAGGATGAGAAGCCCAATTTAAAGAAGGTATTGCCTAAATTTGACCAAAATGTTACCCTGTATAGCTTGCTGTTTTGTAGCTGTTTTATATTGGAGTGTTCAATGGCTGTTTCTTTAATGGAAGATAGGCAACTCTTTTTCTCATCCGCCCCTAATAAGCCGGACGCACATTCAAAATCGCTTGCATTCTTGAGCGTGAACCATGACAAGATTGAAAAAGAAAGGGCTGCCCTAAAGATAGCATTAGATGCGCTAAAAATAGATACCGCCAGTGCGATTAAAGGCAATGAAAAGCGAGAACAGTATCGGTTGTGGTACCTCTATTGCTGTGAATTGCTAAAAACTTACCACGAACAAAGAAATGAGCCTGAAAATCCCCCCAAAGATTGGATCAATTATGTCCATGATAACATTGGCTATGTCCACGGGTTTCGTATCTTGCTCGCATTTTCGCGCATCACGGATGAACTACTTATTCGTATGATGAATGATACAAAATGGTTCGATAAGTTGAATCGGTCGATTGCTCCAATTTTTGACTTCGATCAATCTATCACTCTTTTGAATCTTCCCGTTCAAACTTTTTATCTTTTGAGCTTCTCCCTACTCGGCCTTCGTTTTCTCATAGAAGTGGCACGCATTTTAAAACACACCTTTAAACCGACCGAGCAAGAGCTCAAAGCACTTAGCTCCTGGGACCGCTTCCGTCACGAAGCGAAGAAATATCATTTTAATATTGCAAACGATATTGTTTGGGGGATACTCAATGCAATTAATAATAGTCCCTTGATGCTCGTATGCGTTCTTTTCGACCTAAGTGTGATCCTGTACCGCCAGCGCGAAACACAGCATGCCTACAAGGAGAAGAAAGCCGAGTATGAGCTACTACTTCCTCTTAACAAACAGGATGAAGTCATTCAGCAACAGTTGAAAGTGCTTAAATTGAACCATACCGAAACCACTGCAACACTGAGGCTAATGTTAATTGCGACGAGTGAGATACTTATCGGTTTATCGCTGCTAATCACTGCCCCACTTCCCATTCTTGCGCCCATTGGGTCTTTTCTGTGTGTCATCGGATTTGCAGTCTGCCTTTCAGCAGATCTTTATGGTGACTATGAGAAAAAAACAGAGAAATTAAAACAACTGAAAGCGGATGAAGAAAGTAGCACAGAAATCAAAAAAGCAGAACAGGCACAACTCGACGCTTGGAATAAAGGATGGAGCTCTTTCACAAAAAATGCCATTATACCTACACTTTTCATGGGTGCGCTTGCTATTTGTTGGCCTGCGACTGTTCTATTCGTAGCAGGCTATGCAGCTTGCGAAATGAGCCAACCGAAAGAAGAAAAAACACCTCTGTTCGCGCCGGCTTAAAAAGAAGCTCGCGATTTCTCCAAGGATGGAGTATTGTTCTTACATGATGAGAGTTTGAATTTTAGGAGCTAAAGGATGAGCACTGAAGAACTACTGAAAAATTATGCTAGTCGCTACACGGCAGAAAAAGAAGAAGAAATGAGTTTGGGCGATTACTTAGCCCTCTGTAAAGAAGACCCCGCCGCTTATGCAAATCCTGCCGAACGTCTACTTATGGCCATAGGCGAGCCTGAGCTCAGTGATACACGGCACGACCCAGTACTATCAAGACTTTTCTCAAATAAAGTGATTCCTCTTTATTCTGTTTTTGATGAATTTTACGGTTTAGAAGAGCCTATTGAGCGCATTGTTGGCTTTTTAAAACATGCAGCACAGGGCCTTGAAGAAACCAAACAGGTACTCTATCTACTTGGGCCTGTAGGAGGCGGAAAATCATCTATTGCTGAGAAACTCAAAGACCTCATGCAGAAAATACCTTTTTACGCTATCAAGGGATCCCCTGTCTTTGACTCCCCTCTTTCACTCTTTGACAAAGAAGAAGACGGCCCATTACTACGCGAACAATACAATATTCCAAGCCGAGCATTGCGTTATGTTATGTCGCCCTGGGCTGTTAAACGACTTCATGAATTTAATGGTGATATCAACCAGTTCAAGGTTATTAAAATTCACCCATCTCGTTTAAAACAAATTGCTATTGCTAAAACAGAGCCAGGCGATGAAAACAACCAAGACATTTCTTCTCTGGTTGGAAAAATTGACATTCGAAAACTCGAAGAATTTTCACAAGATGATGCTGATGCTTATAGCTATTCTGGCGGTTTATGTCATGCCAATAGAGGGCTACTTGAATTTGTTGAAATGTTTAAAGCCCCCATTAAAGTGTTACACCCGTTACTCACGGCAACACAAGAAGGTAACTATAACGCGACTGAAGGGCTCTCCTCACTCCCATTTGAAGGCATCATTCTTGCCCACTCAAATGAATCAGAGTGGAAAACCTTTCGTAATAATAAAAATAATGAAGCGTTCATTGACAGGATTAATATCGTCAAAGTGCCCTACTGCCTGCGCGTTTCAGAAGAAATACATATTTATCAAAAGCTTATCGAAAATAGCTCTTTGAAAAATGCGCCTTGCGCTCCCGGCACACTCGATATGCTTGCAAAATTTTCTGTATTAACACGCTTGAAAGAACCTGAAAATTCAAGTATTTATTCTAAATTACGTGTCTACAATGGCGAAAGCTTAAAAGACACCGATCCAAAAGCAAAATCATACCAAGAATACCGCGATTTTGCCGGAGTTGATGAAGGTATGACAGGTATTTCAACGCGTTTTGCCTTTAAAATTCTCTCTAAAGTCTTTAACTTTGATCACACTGAAGTTGCAGCAAACCCCGTTCACTTACTCTATGTCTTAGAACGACAAATCGAACAAGAACAATTCCCAGAAGAAGTCAGTGAGCGCTATTTAAGCTTTATTAAAGAGTTCCTATCTCCCAAGTATGTCGAGTTTATTGGAAAAGAAATTCAGACGGCCTACCTCGAATCTTACTCTGAATATGGACAAAATATTTTCGACCGCTACATCACGTACGCCGACTTTTGGATTCAGGACCAAGATTACCGCGATCCTGATACCGGTGAAATTCTCGATCGAGCAGCGCTCAATACAGACCTGGAGAAAATTGAAAAACCAGCAGGCATTTCAAATCCAAAAGACTTTCGAAATGAAGTCGTTAACTTTGTATTACGCGCACGTGCAAATAATCAAGGCAAAAACCCACGCTGGAATAGCTATGAAAAACTAAAAACTGTCATCGAGAAGAAGATGTTCACCAATACGGAAGATTTGCTACCCGTTATATCCTTTAATGCAAAAGCAACAGAAGAAGAAAAAACCAAACACGCAGAATTTATTGCACGTATGGAAGAGAAAGGGTACACCGCAAAACAAGTACGTCTCTTGTGCGAGTGGTATCTTCGTGTTCGAAAATCTCAGTGAAAGGTGACTTTTAGTTATGAGTCAATTGATTGATCGACGATTAAATGCCGGAAAGAAAAGCACTGTCAATCGACAGCGCTTTTTACGGCGTTACAAGCGCCAAATCAAAGAGGCTGTCTCAAAAGCCATTGGCAAACGAAGTATTACAGGCATCGACTGCGAAGAACAAATTACAATCCCAGCTAAAGACATTGCCGAACCGCGCTTTACACAAGGTCCAGGCGGACATGTCGAACGCATTTTGCCTGGCAACGATCGCTTTCTTGAAGGTGATAAAATTAAACGCCCGCCCAAAGATGGCCAAGGAGGCGGTGGTGGTGGACAAGCCAGTAATGAAGGCGAAGGAAATGACGATTTTGTCTTTGAACTGTCACGGGATGAGTTTCTTGAACTCTATTTTGAAGATTTAGCACTACCTGATTTAATTAAAAAAGAACTCGCTAAAATGGAGACCCCAAAAACGGTGCGGGCAGGCCTCACAACCAGCGGGATTCCAACCAACTTAAACATCGTGCGTTCAATGCGGCAAGCAACTGGGCGCCGCCTTGCGCTTGCAGCCCCCTATAAACGAGAACTGCGTGAAATAAAACAAACACTCAAAGCCTTAAAAAAAGAAGCTGTCCCCAGTGAAGAAAAACGGGCAGCACTCAAAGAGCGTATGGAATATCTCAAACGAAAAATTAAGAGCATTCCTTTTTTAGATACACTCGACCTACGCTATAACAACC
Source organism: Gammaproteobacteria bacterium (assembly GCA_030147855.1). Classification (GTDB taxonomy): domain Bacteria; phylum Pseudomonadota; class Gammaproteobacteria; order Legionellales; family Legionellaceae; genus JAALKW01. The sequence goes on along the minus strand of JASBUO010000006.1, from coordinate 40,759 downwards.
GCATTAAAATTCCAGCCCCTACTACACAGGCCGTTATGTTTTGTATTATGGATGTATCAGGCTCTATGGACGAGGCTAAAAAAGATATTGCTAAGCGTTTTTTCATTTTATTGTATCTTTTCCTCACTAAAAACTATCAAAAAATAGAGCTTGTCTTTATTAGGCACCATACCTCCGCAAAAGAAGTCTCTGAAGAAGAGTTCTTCTACTCAAGAGAAACAGGTGGTACGGTGGTCTCCAGTGCGCTCGAGTTACTTGATGAAATCATCACAAGCCGTTTTCCTCCTAATGCGTGGAATATTTATGTCGCCCAGGCGTCAGATGGAGACAACTGGAACGCTGACTCTCCGAGGTGCCAGGAATTACTACGCGACCGTATTATCCCTCTTTTGCAATACTTTGCTTATGTTGAAATCATGCCACGCCACCATCAAAGCTTATGGGAAGTGTATGAAACACTCGCACATGCACATCCCAACTTTTGTATGGAGAGCATCGATAAAGTCAGCGATATTTATCCTGTATTTCGCGAACTCTTCAAAAGGAAGACGACCGCATGAAAAGAAAAAAACCTATTTCAACCACCGCCGAATGGACTCCGGAACTCTTACAAGCGTACGACCGCGAAATTGGACGTATTGCGCGTGATTTCAAACTAGACACCTACCCCAACCAAATTGAAATCATTACAGCTGAGCAAATGATGGATTGCTATGCATCGGTTGGTATGCCCATTGGCTATCATCACTGGTCTTTTGGAAAACATTTTGTCAATGTTGAAAAACGTTATAAGCGTGGTGAAATGGGACTTGCGTACGAACTTGTCATTAACTCAAACCCTTGTATTTCCTATCTCATGGAAGAAAATACAATGGCAATGCAAGCGCTCGTTATTGCGCATGCCTGCTACGGCCATAATTCATTTTTCAAAAACAATTACCTCTTTAAAATGTGGACCGATTCTGAAGGCATCATCGACTACCTCGTTTTTGCTCAAAATTATGTGAGCCAATGTGAGGAAAAATACGGGATTGACGAAGTAGAAGCCATCCTTGATGCATGCCATGCGCTCATGAACTATGGTGTTGATAGGTATAAACACCCACCTCCAATTTCACTACAAGAAGAAAAAATTCGTCAACAAAATCGCGAGGCGTATCTGCAATCTCAAGTTAACGAACTGTGGCGCACATTGCCCCCTGAAAAAAATAAAGAGGAACAAGCAACAAAAAAACGTTTTCCTGAAGACCCACAAGAGAATATTCTCTATTTTCTCGAAAAAAATGCGCCGCTGCTCAAGCCATGGCAACGAGAATTAATTCGTATTGTGCGAAAAATAGCACAGTACTTTTACCCCCAAGGCCAAACAAAAGTTATGAACGAGGGCTGGGCAAGCTTTTGGCATTACACCCTTATGCACGCACTCTATGATGAAGGCCTTGTGACGGATGAGTTTATGATTGAAGTTTTACAAAATCATACCAATGTCGTCACACAGCCTTCCTACGATAGCCCTTATTTTAGCGGTATTAACCCTTACTGCTTGGGCTACAATATGTATCAGGATATCCGGCGTATTTGCGAAAACCCAAGTGAAGACGAGAAGAAAAGCTTCCCTCTCATTGCAAATACAGACTGGATCAGCACTTTAGATAATGCCATGCGAAACTATAAAGACGAAAGCTTCGTCTCACAATTTTTATCTCCCAAGTTAATACGCGACTTAAGACTCTTCATGCTCACAGACAACGATCAAGAACCAGAAATGTTCATTAACGCAATTCATAATGAAACAGGGTATGACCGTGTACGAGAGTCTTTATCTAAGCAATATAACTTAGGCAGCATTGACCCAGACATTCAAGTTTTCTCAGTCGATTTAGAAGGCGATCGCTCGCTGACCTTGCACTATACACAGCACAATCGTGTGCCACTTGCGAAAGATGCAGAAGAAGTACTTAAGCACTTATACACGCTCTGGAAATTTCCGGTAATTTTGAAAACAGTATCTGTTGATGGTGAACCGCTTAAAAGCTTGCGGTGTCCTCTTGAAAGTACACCTGCAGCCGCTGCGAGAGTCCCCATCACAGACCCTGATTCATAAGCTTCAGTTTATCCACGGAGCCTAAGTAAGCTGTATTATTTTAAGGTTTTCTTATCCAGAACCCAGATTAATATAGTTTAAAAGCCTGCTTAAGCACGATGAGGCACCTTCCAACCTATGCTTTCATCTATCTCGTCTGAATTGACTGAAATACCAGAAGCTGTATCATTCTCCACGCGCGTATTTGCACTAAATAAACCATACCGACTGCTAGTGACCGATGGTTTACATGCTTCTTTAGATTCTGCTGTAGTATTCGCACCCTTCTTAATCCAAAAGTCCATCCCCAATACCAGAGAAGCACTTCCAGCAAAAAAAGCTGATACTGCAAAAAGTGCTGTTATCGCTGCAACTGGAGGCAGCATCACATTAGTCGCAACCAACAAAGCAGTAAAAAGTCCATGCGCTGAGTAAGTCAGCGCGGCATTCACAAACGCATTGGTAAGCACACATAAAAGCCCGACTAAAGCGTTAGGCATGGCCATCATTTCCAGCCATTTCTCTCCGAAATTTTTACAAAACTCAGATAAATAAACATTATAAAAATAATACTCTGTAAATGCCCCAAAACTAAAAGCAACCAAAAACCCCGTCACTAGTGCCGGCAAAGCTGCTACTTGAAACAGCATGAGCCCTTCTGCCAAGCTGAGAGTAAACAATAGACTCAGTGCGACTACATTCCCTACCGCAATGAGATGCCCACACCACTTCCCAATTTGTTGAAGCGCGGTTAATGTTTCTTTTTTCTGTTGCTCGGTTTGATCATAACTACTCAACCAAGTCTCTATTTCTTGAATTGTCATAATTGCTGCAACAAATATACCTGCAGCCACTGAAAGCATTGCAAGTGGGCCTGTCATTGCGAATGTAAATGCAGTTAACCCAAACAAGACCCCCGTCACCGAGAATATGAATATACCGCCAAAGTACTGCACTTTTTCCCAAGGTTTTAGCTGCTTATATCGATAAGGCTTATCAGATTTCATTCGCTTGAAGAAACCTTCCAGTAAGTCTATGTTCATCCAAAAATTAACCATGCCACTGCAAAGCCCACCTGCACTCAATGCAATTGCTTGTGTAAGGGTATAAGACCACTGACTGAGAGGTATAGTGCCTTTCACAAATAGCTCAACCGCTTGATAGTTTTGCAGCGCAACCCCTGCGGCACCCAATGCCGATAACAAGTATGAATAGCCTTGTTCTGCATGCCCTTCATTGTTTTGTACTGTTTCTTTTACTTTTGGAACTGTATTACCCATAACGCACCACCCAACCAAATAATTATTCATTATTATAGAATATTTATTCTATCTTTGCAATTATGATAACGCTATCTTAGAATGCTACTTCAATAACATACGAGCCCCCCAATGACATCTGTCACCGATCTACTCCGAAAAATACTATTAGAGGGCAATGCACGCACACAATCAGACATCCAACATGCGCTAGAACAACAAGGTATTTCAAGCAGCCAGCCCAAGATTTCTCGCCTGCTCCATCAAATAGGTGCGGTTAAGATCATTGACGAGCAGGGAAAAACACAATACCGACTACCACACGAAACAGGGCTCATTCATGAGCTCACCTCTCCCCAAGAAAAAACGGTTATTCGGCAGTGGGTACTCAGCATTGTGGCAAATGAAACCGCTATTGTTATTCACACCACACCTGCTGCGGCAATGCTTGTGGCAAGAAGTATTGACCAAAACAGACAGACGCTCAATGTGCTCGGCACTATCGCAGGTGATGACACCATTTTAATCATTCCCAAAGAAATGAAAAAAATCACCCAAACACTTAACACCATTTCTGACTTTCTAAACTTATAGCTCATACTCACGAGCTACATTGACTAACCATTCGAACATCCAAACACTGTGCACCTAGCCTCTAAAAACTAAAAAATAGTCTAAAATTAAAACATAACGTTTTCATTGAGAGAAAGACATGGCGCCACTAACATCAACAAACGAACTGATTAAAGAGTATGGCAACGAGCTCATCAATGGCACGATTAGCGACAAAAGGCTCAGTGCGTTAATGCAGGATGAGCGCTTTAGTAGAAGCAGCACCTATAACGCCTTTGACCCTGTAACCGATAGTAATCACTCGGTACTCGACTCACTTCGAGATTTTGTTGCAACCATCGGCCCTCAGATTCCACTCGCCATATTTCATCAGCTCACCATACAGCTCATAACACCTGCCGTTGAAGCGCTTGAAAATGTGGATTTTAATCATAGAGACACACTGATGCGAAACTCAACACTAGATAAAATTTTCCTAAGCTATGAATTCGCACATAACAAGGCCTCTGCCAAAACACATTTTGAAGAGGGAGGTATACTCTATGAGTTCCAAAGCCCCACAAATGAAGCTAACCTCAAAAGTGTACTGCTAAGTGTAAATGTTAGCTTTTTTGAATCATTTAAAGGCCAGGTTAAGGCTGCAGAGGAAAAAGAACGAACCGAACTTGCCCAAGACATTATCGCAACATGCAACAGCAGCAACACAATAGAGCCGACTTTAAAAACGCAAGTTATCAGTCTCACTCAAAAATTAATGGCAAACCCTAGCAAAGCACTGATAGAGCAATTCCAGGACCTAACCGAACAAGTAAAAACAGCAGAAGCAACGCTTAGCGACCCGCCCTCCAAGAAATCACAAAACAGCTTGAGTTGGCTCATGGAAGGATTCATTCGCTTATGCTGCCGCTTGCTTGCCCCTTTCAGAAGCATAACAGGTGAAAAAGAGGTCATTCCTAAAAAACTGCTCTCAGACATCATGGAGAAATATGTGCCCAAACTAGAAGATAGAGGTAGTAAGCCCGATAAAGAGGGCGCGCGCATTTAAGACTCACAACTCTCATTTAAAACTAGAGTTACGGCTTGCTTTGCAATAACGAGCCTTTATTCACTCTCTAAGAAATCGCGCAGTTTTTTCATTGCATTTTTTTCAAGCTGACGCACCCTCTCTGCCGAAATATCATATTTTTCAGCTAACGCGTGTAGGGTCATTCCTTTTTCATCTTGGAGCCAGCGTTGCTTCAAAATATCTTGGCTACGCGTATCAAGCTGAGTCATTGCAACATGTAATTTCTCGCCATCTTGCAGCTCACCCGCTTCTTGTTCAATAATACGGGCGGGATCAGCATTTGCATCCCCTAAATAACGCGCAGGCGTAAATTGATAGCCAGCAGAAAGCTCATCGTCTGAATCATCACCATCCCAGGCGGCATCCATCGCATTAAGACGCATCTCCATGACTTGCACATCCTTAGGTGTTACCCCTAAGTCTGCTGCAACCGCGTGGATTTCTTCTTGACTACACCAACCCAGCCGTTTTTTCATTTGGCGTAAATTAAAAAATAATTTGCGCTGCGCTTTAGTCGTTGCGATTTTTACAATACGCCAGTTTCTAATAACAAACTCATGAATTTCGGCTTTAATCCAATGCACCGCAAACGATACGAGTCGTACACCAAGGCTTGGATCGAAACGCTTTACAGCCTTCATAAGCCCAACATTACCTTCTTGAATTAAATCATTTAATGGAAGGCCATACCCAAGATACCCACGTGCAACTCTAACCACATAGCGCAAATGCGCAAGTACCAATTGACGCGCACTATCAATATCACCCTCTTCATGAAAACGCCGCGCATACTCATGCTCTTCTTCGGGTGTTAGCAATGGCATTTGATTAGCTTGATGAATATAAGCATCCACCCCTCCAATAGGAAGATGGGTGTATTCTAGCTGCATAGGTAGATTCATAATGGACAATCCCTCCTAAAAGAAAACAAAGGCATGCCGTATTTTGTGACGGATTGTAGCATACCTCAATGGCAAGGCTCAATATGTGACAGCTGGCGTTTTAGCGGAAGATAAGCACCAACCCACCCAAGCAAAAGTCCAAGCAACATACAAAGGACACCTTGATGCACTGAAAAAGGCACGCCAAATCCTGGAGAAAGCCATGAACGCAGCGCGTGTCCAAGGCATAACAAAATGACATGTACTCCCAAAAAAGCACCCAGCACCCCCAACATGCCAAGGCACGCGCCCGTGTACAAAAAAGGTCTTAAAATAAAAGCATCCGTTGCACCAATCAGTTTCAGCAACTGAATTTCATCATGGTGCTCTTCGGCTGCAAGTCTCAACAAATTACGAATGATAAAAACAACCATTAGGCCAAAAAGCGTACCCAAAACCCAAGTTAGGTGCATCATAAAGTCAAGCAGCCCGTGAAGTCGGCCCACCCAATCTCGATTCAATTTTGCTTGCTCAACATGTGGATACTGTTGCAACACCTGAAACAGTGCTTCCACCTGTTCGGGTGTGTTTACCGTAGCCGCAGGCATGACTTCAATCACTGCAGGCAAGGGGTTTTCTGGTAAAAATTTTCTAATATCTTCCATGCCTTCTTGTTTTTCAAGCTCAGCTAAGCTGTCATCCGCACTCACGAAAAGAGCCTTAACAACCCCATCCGTTTCAGTAATACGCTGTATTAAATCAGCCGCATCAGCCGACTCAAACGACGCATCAAGATACAATGTAATTTCTTTTCCCTGCCGCCATTCATTCACAACAGGCTTTAGCTGCTCCATGAGCACCCAAAAAAGCAGTGGCAAAAACAAAGTAACGGCAATCACCACCACCGTCATGACCATTGTCCACGGCGCACGCTTAAAAGCTGCTACACTCTGCCCAATTGCTTGCAGATGTCGCGACGTCGCTTGGCGACTTTTTCTTAGCACAGTTTTCCCTCTTTAAGCCATAAAATTCGGTGCTTCATGTGCGCAATAAGCGATAATTCATGCGTTGCAATTAAAACACCAACGCCTGCTTGATTAAACTGCTCAAACAAGGCCATGATGTCAATCGATAATGCAGGGTCCAAATTGCCCGTTGGCTCATCCGCAAGCAACCAGTCTGGCTTATGTACAATGGCACGCGCAATCCCAACACGCTGCTGCTCTCCACCAGACAAATGCATGGGCAATATTTTTTCTTTTGAAAGCAAACCCACTTTATCTAGTGCACCCTGAACACGCTTTATCATTTGTGCACGAGGTAAGCCTTCAATATGCAAAGGTAGGGCGACATTATCAAACACTGTTCTATCGTATAACAAATGAGGTGATTGTAGCGTTATTCCAAAACGTGCACGATATGCTGCAAGGTTATTTTTTTTTAATGCTCGCAGCGACTTCCCATGCATCAAAATGTCGCCCGATGATGGGCGCTCAAGAAGCGCAGCTAACTTTAAAAGCGTGCTCTTTCCTGCACCCGAACGGCCTGTTAAAAAGGCCATCTCGCCCTTTTCCAAAGAAAAATCCACGTAACTTAACGCTTCATGCCCTCCGGGATATCGTTTACTGACTTGCTTGAACTGAATCATTGTCAAAAATGGCCTGAACAAATTGTTGCGCGTCAAATGGTCGCAAGTCCTCCATTCCTTCTCCAACCCCAATGTAACGAAAAGGAAGGCCCAATTCATCGGCTATTGCGAATAAAATACCCCCTTTAGCCGTTCCGTCTAACTTAGTAATGGTAACACCTGTCACGCCAACGGCCTCATTAAATTGCCGCGCCTGATTTAGTGCATTTTGTCCATTACTCGCATCCAATACAAGCATCACTTCGTGTGGCGCATTCGCATCTATTTTTTGTAATACGCGCTTTACTTTCTTAAGCTCGTCCATCAAGTTGCCTTGCGTATGTAACCGCCCTGCTGTATCAGCAATGAGTATATCAACACCTCGTGCTTTTGCGGCTTGAAACGCATCAAACACAACAGAGGCACTATCAGCACCGGTATGCTGTGCGATAACCGGAATGTCGCTACGCGCCCCCCATGCTTGCAGCTGCTCAACAGCTGCTGCTCGGAATGTATCTCCCGCCGCCAACATCACGCGCTTTCCCATGCCTTGGTACAATTTTGCAAGCTTCCCCATACTGGTTGTTTTACCTGCACCATTAATACCCACCATTAAAATCACAAAAGGCACTTTATCAGGCGCTTCAAGCGCAAGTATTGAGGAGTTCGTTACTAAAAGGTTCGTCATTAGCTCTTGAAGCGCCCGAAAAACGGCTTCCCCGTCCGCAAGCTCTTTTCGCGCTAAGCGTTCTGTCAACTGTGCTAATATTTTTTGTGTTGTTTTAATGCCTAAGTCGGCACTCACTAAGAGTGTCTCGAGCGATTCAAAAAGTGCTGCGTCGACTTCTTTTTTTCCAAGCAGCAAACGTCCAAGCTTTTGCCCAAGCCCTTCTTGCAAGCGCGACCACACGCCTTTTTTCTCTGTAACCAAGGCTGTTTCTTCTGATTGATTTTTTTTAAACCACTTCATTTGCTATACAAATCCTGTTAAATATGAAATTCTATCATTTTTTCCCTGGAGTGAACCATGCGCACAGCTTTTCTTTTGCTTCTCTCACTCGTAGTACATGTCGCTTTTGGTAGCGTCCAATCATTCAAACTCGACAATGGCCTAAGCTTACTTGTTAAAGAAGACCACCGTGCACCCGTTGCTGTTGCTATGGTTTGGTATAAAGTAGGATCTGCCGATGAACCAGGTGGATTAACCGGCATCTCACATGCACTCGAACACCTCATGTTCAAAGGCACTCCTAAATATCCGCTGGGTATTTTCTCAAAAACAATTGCAAGCCTAGGCGGACAAGAAAATGCTTTTACGAGCACCGACTATACCGCATATTTTGAAAAAATAGCTGCCGAACATCTACCCACAAGCTTAGCCTTAGAGGCCGATCGTATGCAACACCTGCTACTTGACGAGGCAGAATTTAAAAAAGAAATGAAGGTTATTCGAGAAGAGCGCCGCTTACGTACCGACGATAACCCACAGGCCCTAACCTTTGAGCGTTTCCTTGCTGCGGCACACTTAAGTGCTCCCTACCACCACCCAGTGATTGGCTGGATGAGCGACATCAGGCACTTAACCGTGCCAGATGTACGACACTGGTATGAAACCTTTTATACCCCCGATAATGCAACTGTTGTAGTTGTCGGTGATGTCGAACCAAATGCTGTTTTTGAGCTGGTTAAAAAAGAATTTGGCGCCATCAAACAAAAAGAGCCAGTTGAACGCAAACAGCAAAAAGAGCCACCAACGCTCGGAAAAAAAGTCCTCAACGTACACGCACCTGCAAATATTCCCATTTTACTTCAAGGATACACCGTTCCAAGCGTTAAGACCGCGTCCCTACAACACACAGACGCTCCCTACGTACTCGAAGTTATCGCAGCCCTCCTAGATGCCGGTGAAAGCGGGCGCTTTAGCCAACATTTAATTCGAGGAAAAGAACAGGCAAGCAGCATTGGTGTTGAATACAATTTATATACACGCTACCAAACACAGTTTGTTATTTATGGCGCCCCCAGTGCATCCAACACTTTAGAGGGACTTTCCCAGCAACTCGCTGCTGAACTTGATATACTCAAAACAACGCCCGTTCCACCTGATGAATTAAAACGCGTTAAAACACAACTGATTGCACAGAAAATCTTTGAGCGCGACTCTGTATTTGGTCAGGCCATGGAACTCGGTATGCTTGAAACAATTGGACTCGGTTGGCAAGCAGCAGAGCAATATGAAGCACGTATTCGCGCCGTCACCGCCGAAGACATTCAAGCGGTCACAAGACGTTACTTCAAAGAAGAACGTATGACAGAAGCTCACCTTTTACCTAAGACAGGAGCAACCCAATGAAATATCTGCTGATTTGTTTAAGTCTTTGGTTCACAGGCCTAAGTGCGGTCAATGCGGCAAAAGTAGGCCCCATTGCACGCTGGCAAACCAAACAGGGCGTTCCTGTCATATTTTATGAGGCGCCTGATATTCCGATGCTGAATATCAGCCTTGCATTTCGTGCAGGCGCAGCATACGACGGTCAACAGTTTGGCTTAAGCACTCTCACAACACGCCTCTTAAACCAAGGTAATGATGGGCTCGATGCAGATACACTTGCAAACCAACTCGCCGAAACCGGCGCACAGTTTTCAAGCGAAAATAATCGTGACATGGTTGTACTACATCTTAAAACACTCACAGAAAAAGAGGCACTTAACAGTGCAACTGCCTTATTTACGCGCATCATCAAACGACCTGACTTCCCTGAAAAAGCCTTTAACCGGGAAAAAAACCAACAAAAAATGGCGATAAAACATACCTTAGAGTCGCCTGACGAAGTAGCGAGTCAAACCTTTTTCCGAGCACTATATCAAGCACACCCTTATGCTCATCCTGTTAACGGCGACTTAAAAACTGTGGATGCTATCACACTCAAAGACGTACGACACTTTCATCAAACTTTGTTTGTCAGCAAGAATGCGACCCTTGTACTAGTTGGGGCCATTAGCCGTCGCGACGCTGAGGCGCTAGCGAATCAAATCACACACAACATTCCCACAGGAAAAAAAGCACCCTCTATTCCTGACGCAAAACCACTCGCTGACGCGGTAGATGTAAACATTCCTTTTCCCTCATCTCAAACCGTGCTTCGCCTCGGTCAGCTAGGCATTAATCACCAAAACCCTCATTATTTTCCACTGTTAGTTGGTAATTATACGCTAGGGGGTGGTGCACTCGTTTCACGGCTCGCAAATGAGCTACGCGAAAAACGCGGCCTAACCTACGGTGTCCATAGTCAATTTGTGCCGATGCCAGAGCTTGGACCTTTTGTTATTGGCTTTTCAACTAAAGCCGTACAAGCCGAAGCAGCTGAAACGCTTACCCGAGACACCCTGCAAGCATTCGTAACAACAGGCCCAAATGAAGAAGAGCTTAAGGCGGCCAAACAATACTTAACAGGAAGCTTTCCACTTTCAATTGCAAGCAATCAAAATATGGCGAGCATCCTTTTAAAAATGGCATTCTATGGGCTTCCAGATAACTATCTAGATACCTACACGGATAACATCAACGCTGTTAGCACTACGCAAATTCGGTCAGCGTTTCAAAAAAATATTCGCCCAAATCAACTGCTTCAAGTAATGGTTGGAAAAATATGAAACAAACCGTTCGTATTATCGGTGGCAAACACCGAGGAAAAAAAGTCACCTTCCCCGATACAAATGGCTTAAGACCTACACCAAACCGTGTCCGAGAAACGCTTTTTAACTGGCTAATGCATTACATTCAAGGTGCCGACTGCCTAGACGCATTTGCAGGCAGTGGTGCTCTTGGCTTTGAAGCACACTCTCGCGGAGCACATGAGGTAACCCTGCTTGAAAAAACACAATCTATCTTCTCGAATCTAAAACAGCAAATAAACGTCTTCAAAACCGGCGCCATACATCCCATAAAAACAGACACACTCAGTTATTTACAGCGCTCCCCTAAGGCATTCGACATTATCTTTCTCGATCCGCCTTTTAATGGCCTAAATTTACTAGAGCATTGTATTTACGCTATTGAAGAAAGGGAAATACTCAAACCACATGGCTTACTTTACGTCGAATCAGCACATCCTGTGACGCTCAATGAAATCTACTGGGAAACTCTTAAGACCAAAAAAGCAGGGCTTGTCTATTATGCACTACACCAAAAAAGAGACATTCGAGCATGCGGTTTAACCTCATAGGCCCAGGTCGCGTTGGATGTGCTCTAGCACATGCACTTATCAATACAGCCAACGACACACTGCTTAGCGTATACCACCCGCAACTTGCAAGCGCTAAAGAAGCAACCCAAAAGCTCGGACAAGGTGATGCACTTGGTCGCTTAAGCGACCTTCCCGAGGCAGATATCACTTTTATTGCAACCAAAGACAAGCATATTGAACCAACGGCCCTGGCACTTGCACGCGCGCAGCATTTTAAGCCCGATCATCTCATCATTCATATGAGTGGCATACTAAGCATGGATATTTTAGCGCCACTCGAAAAACAAGGCGCATCTATTGGTAGCCTTCACCCTCTAAAAGCTTTTTGCCAAAAAAACCCGCCCAAAGAAAATGCATTTAAAGGCGTTGACTGTGCCATTGAAGGTGGTCCTTTGGCACTTGAAAAACTCTCGCACATTGCACACACACTCGATGCTACTGTGTTCACACTCAATCCAGAGAAGAAAGCAACTTATCATACGGCAGCTATTATGGCTTCTAACTATTTAGTAACGCTCTCATCGGTTGCAACCAAGCTTTTTGAGCAGACAGGTATTCCAAGCGCTGAAGCACATGCACTATGCACACGCCTCATGCAAACAAGCCTTAATAATTTGAAACAAGCAGATACTGCAGAAAATGCCCTCACAGGACCGCTCATGCGAGGAGACATCAGCACCATCCAAAAACACCTCGATTCTATCGACTCAAAAACCATTAAAACACTCTACCAGACAGCAGGTCTTGCCACACTGCCACTTGTAAACTTAGACACAACGTCTATACAGTTAATTAAACAGCTCTTTAAATTTGAAGCACCCGTATGAACCCTAAAATAGCAGCCTTTACTGAAGCCATGCTCCAAAATAGCCAAAGCGCCATAGCACTGCTTGCGGAAGCTGACAATGAACCCGATGAGCCATTGCTACAGTGCCATGCGGCAAGCCTTCACCTATATGCACAAACCGATGAAGCCACACAAAAGGCAATCGCATTGTTAGATCGTGCAACACATCACACACAAAAATTATCTCCATCAGAAATGCTCATATTTGAAGCGATGCAAGCTTGGAGCTTGAAAGGTTACCACCATGCACTCGCAAAATTTGAGGCAATACTGCAACAAGCGCCCAACGACTTGCTCACACTTAAATACGCCGAATGGCTTTTTTACGTTTTAGGGCAAGCCTTTCATGCCAATCATTTTCTAAAGATCTGTGAGCAGTTAAAACCCCACCACCAACAAAACGCATACTTCTTATCAATTTACGCCTTTGCACTTGAGCTCGCCGGTAAACAATATGAGGCTTTAAAAGTCGCTAATCATGCACTACTCTTAAACCCAACGCTTGCCTGGGCACAGCACGCTTTTGCACACGTACAACTCATGCAAGGGGATTTTCAGGCAAGCATCGAAGCCCTTGAAACAACCCAAGGTGACTGGAGTTCGCTCGTGCCAACCCTAAAATCACATATGTATTGGCACTTATCACTACTACATATTGCTAAGCAACACGAATCAAGCGCCGTGAACTTATACCACCAGCATATTTGGACTGGTAATGACGCAAAAAATACTGTGCTGGTACAACAAGATACCCTCTCTTTTTTATGCCGCATGGAACTTGCAGAAATGCCACAAAACAATTTATGGCCGAAAGTAATGGCCCAAATAACACCCACTTGCACGAGCCCCTATATGGTATTTAATAGTATGCACTACCTTTACGCGTGTGGAAAAAATCAGCACGATAGTATGGCGCGTCAAATTATCCAAAACGCAAGGCTATACGCAACCAAGCTGAGAGGGCCCGCGCATGCAGCATGGTTTGAGATTGGTCTTCCCGCACTAGATGGCATGTATGCTTTTTCTAAAGCCAACTACCGCGCCTGCGTTGCAGCATTTACACCGATTCTACCGCAAATAGGATGTATTGGTGGCAGCGATGCAGAAATCGAGCTCTTTCATATGATATACTGCGTAGCACTCTTAAAATGCAATAAAAAAAGCCAAGCAAGGACACATTTTGGGGAGCATTTAATGCACTATTCCAATACACCATTACAAAATGCTTGGTTTCCAAACTAACTCGACCTGTATGCACTTACTATCACTCAATAACGTATCACTCACAATTGCAAATAATCACTTACTCGACCAAGTCAACTGGCAAATTCACCCTAAGGAACACATTGCTCTCGTTGGACGAAATGGCGCAGGGAAATCAACGCTCCTCAAGCTCTTGCAAGGGTATATCACACCGGACAGTGGCACCCGCCAGCTCCAAACAAATCTGCGCATTGCAAGCCTCATGCAAGATGTCCCTGAGAGCGAGCATGAAACTGTTTATCATTTTTTAGTCAAGCAGCTTGGCGCCCTTGGCAAAACACTTGCCCAATATCATGAGGCGTCACGCGCGCATGACACAACCCAAATGGCCACGCTCCAAACACAAATTGATGCCGAAAATGCGTGGGGTATACTACCTCAAATTGAGGCCATGGCAAGCCATTTAAGTTTATCGCTTGATTCCCCTATCAAAAATCTCTCCGGCGGTATGAAGCGACGCGCACTGCTTGGGGCGGCCCTGCTCGCAAACGCTGATTTACTTTTGCTCGATGAACCAACTAACCACCTAGACATCCATACCATCGAATGGCTTGAAACCTACCTAAAGCAATACCCAAGCACGCTGGTCGTTGTCACCCACGACCGCGCCTTTTTAAGCCGCATATCAAATACTATTATCGAAGTTGACAGAGGCAAACTACATCGCTATGCCTGTGATTATGACACCTATCTCAACCGTAAAGAAGCCGTGCTTGAAGCGGAAAATACGCAAAACCAATTGTTTGATAAACGCCTTAAAGAAGAAGAAGTATGGCTGCGCAAAGGCATTAAAGCAAGACGCACGCGCAATGAAGGGCGAGTGCATAAACTCAAAGCGATGCGAGAAGCTTATCGCGCAAGACGAAATGCGCCGGGACAAGTAAAGTCACTACAGCTCGATGTGAAAACGTCCGGAAAGTTAGTGCTCGAGGCAAAAAACCTATACCACCAAGTAGGCGACCGCCAACTCATCCGAGATTTTTCCTGCACTTTCATGCGCGGCGATAAAATTGGTGTTGTTGGCCCAAATGGCTGTGGAAAGACGACTCTTGTTCGCATATTATTAGGCGAGATTGCACCTACAGCGGGACAAATTCGGCATGGCACGCACCTCAGCATTGCCTACTTCGACCAACTACGTGCAGAATTAGACGAACAACAAACCGTCATGCAAAATGTGGCAGATGGCTCAGACTTTGTCACCATTAACGGACAAAGCAAACATGTTGCATCTTACCTACGTGACTTTTTGTTCTCACCTGAGCGCTTCAATCAACCCGTGTTTGCCTTATCAGGCGGCGAACGCAATCGCCTCTTACTTGCCAAGCTTTTCGCAAAACCTGTTAATTTGCTGGTAATGGATGAGCCCACCAATGATTTAGACATTGAAACGCTTGAGTTACTCGAAAGCATGTTAAGTGACTACACGGGCACATTACTCTTAATCAGCCACGATAGAACTTTCCTAAACCAGGTAGTCAGTGGTATTTTAGTCTATGAAGAGGATGGGCATATCCATGAGCACGTTGGTGGCTACGATGACTACGCTGCCTATAAAGCACTTACATCTAAACCAACAAGTACAATGCCCCCCAATAAAGCTCTATCAAAACAAAAGTTAAACACCCCCGAGCAACGAGAACTAAAACAGCTTCCCAAAAAAATAGAGCGCTTAGAAAAAGACATTGAAACACTGCATGAAACAATGGCCGCACCCGACTTTTATCAGCAGGACAATGCACATGTCTTAACATTCAATGAAAAACTGCATACTCTCGAAAATGAACTCGAAGCGGCATATGCACGTTGGGAAGCACTAGAGTCTGGGCGTACCGCTTAATTTTCGGTAATATATACACTCTTTCTAACAAATAACTTTGAATCATGCGTTTATTATTAATACTGTGCTTTATATTCTCTACCCCCTCTCTCTATGCACACACCCCCACACTCCAAAGCATCGATGGCCATGAGTTTACCCTTAAATCACTCAAAGGAAAATGGGTCTATATCAACTATTGGGCAAGTTGGTGTGCACCATGTTTACATGAAATTCCTGAAATTAATCGTTTTTATGAGCAAAACAAACATAAAAATATCGCAGTATTTGGCGTTAACTATGATGGCCTTTCTTTAGATGAGCAGCGCTCCCTCATTGAAAAGTACCAACTTGCCTATCCAAGCCTCGGACTTGACCCCGCAGATGCCTTAAAGATCGGAGACATTAAAGGTGTTCCCGTCACTTTTATATTTAATCCGAGCGGCAAATTATTTGATATTAAATATGGTGAGCAAACCGTCAAAAGTTTAAGTGCCTACCTTTAGGTCCTGTTGACCTTTCCCTCCGCCGACTTGGCCCGACGTGTTCGGGCCATCCACAAATATTAAAAAACCTTTAAAAAGTATTGCTTGGTGGAAGCAAACTCATAAGATATTGGTTCTGACCCCAAATATAGAATGAGTTTGCAATGCCAAGACTTATGCTCAATAACGAGCTATGGCCAAAGCGCATCAACATAGCTTATGTCATTTAGGTGCTAGCATGGCGCTGAGTCCAACTCTCGTAACCACAAGGAAGCCCAATGCGTTCATTTTAAGCCCTATGGTACACTATACGTTGGTTTAACATCCAATCTAATAAGTCGATAGGCCCTAATCATATCAACACACCTCAATCCTGTCGTGCTGGAACAACCGTTGAAATGGCGTGTTTATACACCATCTGTGTGACTCCATTTTTTAGAGTAATCACGCGATCATCCACATGCTCAATACTGCCATGCAATTTAATGCCACTAACTAAAAAAATAGAAACTGGCACCTTGTTATCGTGCAAGCGCTGTAAAAACGCCATCTCTAGTGCATGTGCATCAGACATTGCCTTCTCCTTATTATTCTTTTGGCATGTATTCACCCCTTCTATATTTAGTTATGTCGGCATATTCAAAAAGAGCTTTAACTTTATTGCAGTTTTTTCACCGACTCTTTTCTGTTTCAAAACAAACACAAATGATTGAATAGCTTTCTTATTTCCTTTATGCTGACTCTAATTATCACAGGGATAAGTGATTTTAAATGACAGTCGTGCGTCTTTTTTTACTCACTCTTTTAGCTATTCCTCTATTGGCACACGCCTCCCTGTCTACAGTTTTTTTTAATGCTTTCCCCTATGAGCAAGCCGTGCTTACCATACCAGCAAGAGGCGCCTTTCTAAGCGCACCCGCTTATCAAAGCACTTTTTTACTCTTGTGCAACCTCGCAACTAGCGAATGTGGTATTGCAACAGCCGCAGCATTAACAGCGGGAATATCTAGCCTAAATATACTTTAACCACATAGGAATCAGACATGTCACCAAATAAAAAATCTTTACTCGGCGCTGCACTTTTTGGACTTAGCATGACCTCCTACGCAGGTACCGCAGGTGAGAAATTGGGCGCGGCATTTGATTTTGAAAGCCTTAGTTTAAAGCGACTTCAAAAAAATACGGCATGGCAGCTTCATATTGGTGGCTTTGTTTCATCGCAAGGTATCAACCAACACATTAATATCACGGGTCTTGTGGGAAACCAGTATAGTCCAAGCAAAAAAAATGGTGGTAATGTTATCGTTGGTGCTGGATTTTTAAGACCTATGGGCACCTACGAAACCTTTGATGTTGAATACGGCATACAAATTTACTATTTACCCAGTGTCACAGCAGGAGGAAACATTGCAATAGAAAATGTACTCCCAAATCTTGATTATAAATATTCGGTTAGTTTCTTGCCCCTATATGCAAACTTAAAATTTAATATTAATACAGAGTTTGAAAAAACTAAGTTAACGCTTGATTTTGGAATTGGCCCAGACTTTATGAGGCTCAACAGCTACCGAGAAATAGCCCTAACCAACGCAACCATTCCTAGTAGTTTTTATTCAAGCCAGTCAAGAACACAATTTGCAACATTATTTGGAGTCGGGCTTAAATCGGATAAATACCTAAACAATGCAACCCTTGAGTTGGGTTACCGCTTTTTCTACCTTGGAAATGGTTCTTTCTCACCAAATAATCCTTTTGTATTAACACGCTTTAGAACAGGGCCTATCTATGCAAATGCAGCCACCCTTTCTGTGCGTGTTTAATGAGTAGCATTAAATAAATAGCTGGGGGCATCATGCATCGATATATATTCAGCACCATATTATTATTGTCGACTATGGGAGCCTCTGCAGCCCCCATTACTGTAAAAGTATACGATACAGACGATAAGCATGAGCCTCGTGGAACCATCATATTTAAAAATGGCCCTGGCGGGCTTTTGGTTAAACCAAACCTGCATGGTCTTCCTCCAGGCCCCCACGGATTTCATATTCATCAAAATCCAAGCTGTCAAAATGGCGGTATGGCTGCTGGCGGACACCTAGATCCAAAGCAAACAAACATGCATCTTGGCCCCTATGGAGAGGGACACTTAGGCGACTTACCTGTCCTCTATGTAAATGCCGATGGGGACGCACGCTCTTCTTTAATTGCCCCACACTTAAATATTGAAAAGATTGAAGGACGCAGCGTAGTTATTCACGCAGGCGGAGATAACTATACAGATGCACCACCTTCCGGTGGTGGCGGCCCCCGCATTGCGTGCGGCATCATTCGTTAATGAAGCAACTCCCCTGGGTTTACGCCATATTTGCGTTTATAACGCTCGGGCTATTATTGCTTTACCTCCTGCAAAGAACGCTCATCTACGCTCCTTCAAAAGCAATGCCTTCGCGTAAAACATTCCAAGCAGAGGATATGCAGCGTATACACCTATTCACAAAAGACAACCTCTCCCTTAATGCATGGTATAAGCCCGCAAGCACACAACAACCAACGCTCATTATCTTTCATGGTAATGCGGGGCATATCGGAAGACGAATGCCGCTTGCACGTCAACTTATTGCACAAGGCGTTGGGGTACTACTACTCGAATACCGTGGGTATGGCGGTAATCCAGGCACCCCAACAGAACAAGGCCTTTATCAAGATGCACGTGCTGGCATAGATTTTTTAAGCCAACAAGGTATACCAAATCAACAAATCGCTTTATATGGCGAATCGCTTGGCACCGGTGTCGCAACGAAGATGGCTACTGAATACCCAGCGTCTTGCGCCCTTATTTTACAATCGCCATACACAACCCTCAATGCCTTAAGAAAATATCATTATCCGTGGCTTCCCATTGAGCCTTGGGATAAATTTAACTCTCTAGAGCGCATTAAAAGCATTCATATGCCATTTTTGGCATTACATGGTACCGAAGATAAGGTCGTTCCTTACGAAGAAGGCAAAGCACTATTTTTAGCTGCTAATATGCCAAAGCAATGGATAGAACTTAAAGGCAAGGGACACAGCAGCTTATGGACAGCACAATTTGTCGATATTGTTATTCACTTTATTCATCAGCATTGCTAGCGTGAATCTTTACCAAGTTAGCGTGTAAGCCATGGCTTACACGCTAACCCGAATTTCACGTCGTGACAGTTTAAAAGAAAACGGTATACTTGTTTTCTAAGGGATGACAAGGATTGTCTGACAGGATGTCACCTTAACACCCTTTATACGTCAATATTTTCTACATTAAGCGCGTTTTCTTCAATGAAGTCGCGTCTTGGCTCTACATTATCACCCATAAGCGTTGTGAAAATCTGATCAGCTGATACAGCATCGTCAATAGAAACTTGCATCATACACCGAACGGCTGGATCCATTGTTGTTTCCCAAAGTTGATCCGGATTCATTTCTCCAAGCCCTTTATAACGTTGAATGGTCTGCCCACGCTTTGCTTCTGTCATTAACCAAGCCACTGCGTCTGCAAACGAATTTACAGACTTTGTCTTTTCACCACGCTGTATGACTGCACCGTCTCCAACAAAGTCACCTAGTTGAAGACCAAGCGCTAGTAACTCTTTGTAATCTTTCGATAAAAACCACTCAACAGGAAACAAAATTGTCGTTTCAACCCCATGTTGAGTGCTCTTCACGCAAGGAAGATACATCCGTTTGTCATCCTCTTCAAAAACAACCACATCAACACTAAAACGCTGCGTTGTCGTCTCTGATAGCTTTAAGCGTTCTAATAATGTACGCGACCAATCATTGACTCGAGCTTCATCTTGTAAGTCGGCATGTGCAAGCACAGGAATAAACACAAGCGCCATTAAAACATCTTCCTTATAACGACGTGCATGGCGCGCAATAATTTTTTCAACACCACGGTACTGCTGTACAAGCCCTTCAAGTGCACCAGCAGAAATAGGCGGTGCATCTTTAGATGGAAAAAATACAGCTTTATCAAGGGCTGCTTGGGTTAAATGCTCATAGAGTGCATCATCATCTTTTAGATAGCGCTCTTGTTTACCTTGCTTCAACTTATATAGTGGTGGCTGCGCAATATAAACGTAGCCTCGCTCAATTAAGTCTGGCATTTGGCGGTAAAAAAAGGTTAACAAAAGCGTTCGAATATGGGCGCCATCCACATCCGCATCGGTCATAATAATAATGCGATGATAACGGGTTTTATCAGGATCGTATTCTTCACGACCAATACCACATCCAAGCGCTGTAATCAGGGTTGCAACTTCTTGAGAAGCTAGCATTTTATCAAATCGTGCTTTCTCTACATTTAAAATTTTACCTTTCAATGGCAAAATCGCTTGGAAACGTCTATCACGCCCCTGTTTAGCAGAGCCCCCCGCAGAGTCCCCTTCCACTAAATAGATTTCAGAAAGAGACGGATCTTTTTCTTGGCAGTCTGCCAGCTTCCCAGGTAGCCCTGCAATATCCAACGCCCCTTTGCGGCGTGTCATGTCACGCGCACGACGTGCAGCTTCGCGTGCACGGGCTGCCTCAATAATTTTCATGACGATGGCTTTTGCAACGGCTGGTGTTTCTAGTAAAAAGTCACCCAACTTTTCTGCAACTAACGACTCAACCACCGACTTCACTTCAGAAGAAACTAACTTATCTTTTGTTTGTGAGGAAAACTTAGGATCAGGCA
Organism: Gammaproteobacteria bacterium; assembly: GCA_030147855.1. Lineage (GTDB taxonomy): Bacteria > Pseudomonadota > Gammaproteobacteria > Legionellales > Legionellaceae > JAALKW01. Next base: position 19,889 of record JASBUO010000006.1, on the reverse strand, counting down.
CTTTCACAGACAAGACCGCGGTTAATCCTTCACGCGCATCATCCCCCGATGTCGCTACCTTTGCTTTTTTAGCAAGACCTGCTTGCTCAATATATTGGTTGAGTGTGCGTGTCAGTGCTGAACGAAATCCAGCTAGGTGCGTACCACCATCTTTTTGTGGAATATTATTTGTAAAACAGAACAGATTCTCTTGGTATGAGTCATTCCATTGCATAGCCAACTCAACACTAATACCATCCTTTTCTCCTTGCATTGAAAAAGCATCTGGCATAATTGGAGTTTTATTTTGGCTAAGGTACGTTACAAACGCTTGTATCCCCCCTTCATAAAAGAAGGTTTCCTTCGCACCATCTCGTTCATCCGTTAAGTGGATACAAACTCCAGAATTTAAAAAAGCAAGCTCTCGTAAACGCCTTGCCAGATGATCATAACTAAATTCGATATTTGAGAACGTATCAGGACTTGGTTTAAACCAAACCTCTGTGCCTGTTTTATCGGTCTCACCAACTACTTTAATCGGCGCGTCCGGCACACCATTTCGATAATACTGCTCATGAATTTTTCCATGTCGCTGAATCGATAGTTTGAGCGCTTCTGAGAGCGCGTTAACCACTGACACGCCCACACCATGCAAACCACCAGATACCTTGTAGGAGTTATCATCAAACTTTCCGCCTGCATGCAAAACCGTCATGATGACTTCAGCAGCAGAGCGTCCTTCATCTTCATGTACGTCAACCGGAATACCACGCCCATCATCATTAACCGTAACCGACTCATCGGCATGGATAATGACATTTATCTCTCTACAATATCCGGCCAAGGCCTCATCAATGGCATTATCCACTACTTCAAAAACCATATGATGTAATCCAGACCCATCATCCGTATCACCAATATACATTCCGGGACGCTTTCTAACTGCGTCAAGCCCTTTTAAGACCTTAATGTTACTGGAATCATAATCGCTGGGGCCTACACTCATGAAGATCCTCGCCATACCAAAAAGAAGTTTAACGTAAGCACGTAGTGTAACACGAACCGACAGCAAATTATATGAGATAAAAGCTTATCGTCTAGCACCCAATCCACAAAAAAGAAAAAAAATAGTAACACCCAGGGTCCGTCATTCTGAGCGCCCCAGCCCCTTCGGGGCAAATATCGAAAAAGAGTTTTTTTTATACAAAAGGTTATAATTTATATGGTTTGACAATAAATCACACATAAACTTTCGTGGAGATATAACTCATCGGGATAAAGGATCCGGGGTATTACACAAAAACAACTCTGTTCATGACAAAAAAACCTGTCATACCCGCACAGCTTATCATGTATAGAGCAAAAGTAATCAAACAGAATGTAATGTTGTAGCGTGTAATGTTTCACGTGAAACACTTCCTGCATCCAACTGAAAAAATGCAACACTTCCCACTTTAAACTGTTCTACAAACAGCGTAGGCTCAATCGCTGTGAAAAAAAACTGTCCATCAATTTCTTCAAGCACATCAAAAAATCGGGAAGCATGTGCCCTATCAAGTTCAGCTGTAATGTCATCAAATAAGTAAGTGCAAACCCCTGGCAATAATTTAGCTTGAGCAAGCTTTAGGGCCATTAGAACTATCTTTTGTTGCCCCCTTGATAACGTTTTTTTTGCTTTTTGCCCTATTGTTTCAAATAAAATATCAGCCTGATGCGCGCCCGAGTGCGTATACTGTCGCTGCATATCCAATTCGAATTGCTCATCTAATATTTGATAAAGCGATATCCCTGTATTTTTTTTATCCCAGCCTCGCTCATAAATAATACGGCACGACAGCGATGTAAGCTTCGACAATATCGTTTCAAATACTTCAGCCCAAGCAGCGAAGTAAGCAGCCCTAAACTCATCTAACATTTCAGATAAACTAGCTAACTGCTCATCCCATGGTGCACACTGCCGCCTAGTTGCTCGCTCACGAAGCAATGCATTACGTTGTTTTAAAACTCTCTTATAATCTTTCCAAACTGTGTGATAATCAGGTTCCATGTGAAATAGCCCCCAGTCAAGCAAACTACGCCTAACTGCAGGTCCTGCATCCATTACCTCAAAAATATCCTGATAAAATACCTGGCAAGGCAAATATCTTGCTAAATCACTGCTGCGCTGGCAGGTTGTTTTATTTAAACGGACAATTGTTCCCTGCTTATTCTTCTGGATACTAATAGAGTCACCCGTATCCATTTCACCAAAAACCGTCAAATTTGAAGCATCATATGATACTAAAGTAAGTAATTCTCGCGAACGAAAAGAGTGTCCCGAACCTAATAAGTAAATCGATTCTAATAAAGATGTCTTTCCACTACCGTTAGGACCAAAAAACACATTAAAACGTTGATTTAAATCCAAGCGTGCAGCCACAATATTTCGAACTTGGTGAATATCTAACCGAGCTAAGCTCATATTTTCATTGGCATAATAATATATTGGTAGTTTTCATCCGCTGGGGACTCAACCAAAATACTACTATCCGTTGTTGAAAAAGACAGCTGCACATCCCCTTCTGGTAAAACATTCAATACATCTAGTACATAGCCAGCATTTACACCTATCTTAAGCGTATCTCCTTCTGTTTTTGCCTCTAATGACTCTATTGCTTCTTCTTTTTCTTGGTTATTAGCAATCAACGTTAATAAATTAGGCTGAAGGTGTAAAAGTATCGCCTTTGATTTTTCGTGCGCCAAAATAACGATACGAGACAAAGCACGCTTTAATACATCCCTATTGAGACACACAGATTTATTTTGTCCCTGTGGAATCGCCTTGGTATAAGGAGGAAAACGTGCCTCTAATAGTTTAGAAGAAAATGTATATTGTTTCGTAACTAATTTTACATGTCTTTCTCCGGCAGAAAAAACGACGGCTTCATCAACTACAGTTTGAAGTAAGCGCAACATATCTTGGACAGCTTTGCGAGGAATCAACAAACGATGACGCGCATTCTCCATTGCAGCCGAAAAGCGATCGATTGCCATTCGGTGCCCATCTGTTGCAACAGCAGTCAAAGCTTGATCATCAAAGGCTAAAAATAACCCATTCAGAAAAACACGTACATCTTGTTGAGACATTGCAAAATGTGTGCGTTGGAGCATTTTTGCTAAAAGTGTTGTAGGTAAAACCAGCTCTAGCTTACTGAGTTCATCCTGCATATAGGGGTAGTCAGCAGCTGGAAGCGTTGCTAACTTAAAAGAACTACGCCCCTCTTGAATAGATACCACGTCATCTTGGTAAACTATTCGTGGCGCTGCTTTATCATCTAAAGAACGAATAATATCTAAAAACTTCTTAGCTGAGACCGTAATAGCACCCTCTTCAACATTTGTTTGACATGGAATACGTGCAGTTACTTCAATTTCAAGATCAGTGGCTGTAATTGTTAAGTGATCCTTACTCAAAGAAAGTAAAAGATGCGATAAAATAGGTAACGGTTGCTTCCTATCAAGCGCACCAGACACCATCAGAAGCGGATTTAGTAAATCACTTTTTGCAATTGTTAATTCAAACATAATAGAGCACCACTAAGATGATAGAATACGCATTAAATGTTTATAGTCTTCTGAAAAATCACCACCCTCTTGAATTAGCTCTTTAATTTTTCGGCAAGCATGAATCACTGTTGTGTGATCACGCCCTCCAAAGTGGTCACCAATTTCAGGCAAACTATGGTTTGTTAACTCTTTTGCGAGTGTCATCGCCATTTGACGAGGTCTTGCAATTGACCGACTGCGTCTTTTTGATAATAAATCAGCCACCTTGACCTTGTAGTACTCAGCAGTGGTTTTGGTAATATTCTCAAGCGTTACTAACTTGTCCTGAAGTGCGAGCAAGTCGCGTAATGCTTCACTAACAAACTCTATTGTTATTGCCTTGCCGGTAAAGTGTGCATTTGCAATCACGCGACGTAAGGCACCTTCTAATTCTCGCACATTGGAACGAATACGTTTGGCAATAAAAAAAGCAACCTCATAAGGAAGTTCAATATTTGAGCTCTCAGCCTTGCTCATTAAAATAGCAACTCGTGTTTCCAACTCAGGTGGCTCAACTGCAACCGTTAATCCCCATCCAAACCGGGATTTTAACCGCTCTTCAACACCATCAATTTCTTTAGGATAGCGATCACTGGTTAATATAATTTGTTGCTGGCCTTCAAGTAATGCGTTAAATGTGTGGAAAAACTCTTCTTGCGAGCGATCTTTTCCTGCAAAAAACTGAATATCATCAATTAGTAAGGCATTTAATGAGCGATAAAATCGCTTAAATTCATTAATAGCATTGGTTTGCAGGGCCTTAACCATATCAGCAACAAAACGTTCCGAATGCAAATATAAGACACGTGCATCAGGATTTTTCATCAAAATATCATTACCTATTGCATGCATTAAATGCGTCTTTCCTAAACCAACACCGCCATAGATAAATAGTGGGTTATATGCATCCCCTGGCCTTTCAGCGACTTGAAGTGATGCAGCACGCGCTAATTGGTTTGAATTTCCTTCAACAAAGCTTGAAAAAACAAACTTCTCATTTAAGTAAGTATTTTTAAAACGATCATTGGTTTTTTTTATATGAGGTGCAGATGATACAACCTGATGCTCAGAGGATATTTTTACAGCTGGCTTTTTAAGGGCATCCGATTTAGACACACTCGAGCCGATTTCAATACTAACAACCTGAATTGTGCTTTCACTAAACTGGCTTGCGAGTTCTTCAATACGCGAACAAAAGTTTTTCTTCACCCATTCCACAACAAAACGATTAGGTGCCAACAATGTTAACGTTTCATCAGCTTGATCGGGGCTTAATTGTAATGGCTTTAACCATGTATGGAATTGCTGAGGCGTAAACTCAGACTCGAGCACACCCAAACACTTTTCCCAAACTTTCACAGCCACAAAACACTCCTCACCCCAAAGGTCATCACAATCTCAATCAATTAGATAGATATATATACAAAGAAATCAAACGAACACATCTTTTTTACTGAAGTGTTAAATAGTGCCACTCGAAACTTCTATCAGCAAGTGAAAAAATTTATACACGTAAAAATCATGAGAAGCCTATCCCTGTAGAGAATATTTTGTTTTAAGGGGAAAAAGTCTGAAAAAAGAATAGGATAAGTGGGGATAAAAAATCCCCTTCTTCTCTTTTTTTCAGTTATCCATAATAAGCGATCCCTTAAAAGCAGCGTTTTTGCACACTTTTTAAATTAGCATAACATATTGTTTTTAATTAATTTTTAAGGAGTATACATAAAAAAATGAAAGCTAATAATAAATAAAAAGTAAATTATTTTCTTTTTTATAATTAATATATAACTTCATTTGGTTCTTTTGTCGAAATTGCCACTGATATGAACATCAACCCTCCCTCTCATGTAATGGAAACGGCACTTTATCTTTAACCTAATGGTATGGACTTTGCCAAGGCGTAAAAACTGACTTTTTACATGCTGCTTCCACAGTAATTTCTTATTGAACACCTCTTTTCTGCCGCCTCTTCCTGAATGAAGCGGTTTGAACCTCATACCTCATAGGTCTTTTCAAATCGGTGCATTAGTATTTTCTTTATAACCGTGTGTTCTTTTCATAAATACGCCTTGGATTTTAATAAAATATTAGGACCTATTGACATCTTCCCCCTCCGCAGAACGTCGAGACGAAAGGTGGTTTCTGGGCCTTTTATACAATTTTAAACACGCTTTATAAAAACCAGACAATTCACGTGCTACAGAGCAGGACTATTTATTTGTTACCTACAAAAAAGGTATAACTTCGTGGAAAACTCTTGAAAGAAATAGAAAAGATAATAGGGAAAAATAAGATATTTAATTACTTTTTTAGTTATCCAGATCTATTAGCTTGTTTAATACAATGTTTTTACACATATTTCACTAACGTATAACTTATTGATAAATAATATAAAATAAAACAAATCCATGTTTTATTAAAACCTAATAATAAATATTTATTTAAATACTTAAATACTAATTATTAATAAGTTGCATACTTCAATCGATCAGCTATTTGACAGCACGTCTAAAGTTTTTTATCATGCGCAGCTTTAAAGCTTAAAGGGTTTTTAAATGAAACGTACATTTCAACCTAGTAATATAAAGCGTAAACGTGATCATGGTTTTCGCGCTCGTATGGCTACACGTTCTGGTCGTATGGTAATTAAACGTCGACGTGCTAAAGGTCGTAGTCGTTTATCTGCGTAAATGTTTGGATTTGACAAAACACGTCGACTGCTTCATAAAAACGAGTTTGATGTTGTTTTTAGCCATGCGAAAAAATTAGCTAATACTGAGTTTACCGTCCTTTTTTGTGATAACTCATTGGGGTGCGCGAGACTTGGATTGATTATTTCAAAAAAAATAGTCAATAAAGCGCATGATAGAAACCGAATAAAGCGAATTTTAAGAGAGTCTTTTCGGTTGAATAGTAAGTTACCAGCTGTTGATGTTGTTATTTTAGCAAAGCCTTATGCTAAAAAGGCTTTGCCTTACCAAATGCGGGCTAATTTAGATAAATTATGGAACAGATTATCTACGCAGCACGGGCCTTAGTAGTTTGGACTATTAAGATCTATCAATATTTACTCAGTCCTTATCTTGGACCTTGTTGCCGATTTTATCCTTGTTGTTCCAACTATGCACTCCAAGCTGTAAAACACTATGGCGTATTTAAAGGCACTTGGTTTGCAATAAAACGAATTATACGCTGCCATCCTTGGGCATTGGGTGGTTATGATCCTGTATGTCCTAATTCGAACATTAACCTAACAGATTAAATTTAAAAGAGAATAATAGAATGGATATTAAACGTATTATTTTGGGAGTTGCACTTGCAATGCTTGCTTATAGTTTGTGGACGGCATGGCAAGTAGATTACCCTAAACTTACTTATACACAAAAAGCTCAGTATGTAGAGGAAAATAAGGCTAGTGCAAAAGAAGCGCTTTTGCCTACATTTTCAAGGCCAGATGCCGTTAATGAGAAGTTAACGAATATGGATAAGCAAATAGCTTATGAAAATAATACTAACACGATTAAAATTAAAACAGATGTGCTAGATCTTCATATTGATTTAGCTCAAGGAGATGTTGTTTCTGCTCATTTGTTAAGTTATTCGCAAAATGAAACTACACCTGACAAGTCTTTTTCTCTGTTAAGTGATCAAAAAGGTACACGATATGTAGCTAATAGTGGTCTATTGGTTATGAATGACGGTGGGGTTCGACATACAAAGCCAGGCTTTAAGTCAGAAAAAAACATATATGAGCTATCACCTCAACAAGAAGCACTGACAGTTGCTTTAATAGGTGAAACTGAAGCAGGTGTGTCGGTTAAGAAAGAGTTCATTTTTAAACGAGGAAGTTACTTAATAGATGTCCGTTATACATTACAAAATCAAAGTGATAGTCTATGGAAAGGATATTTAAACACACAATTATTGCGTGATTTACCCAAAGAAGATAAATCGACTTTATCTCATATTGGTTCCTATATAGGCGCTTCTTATTCTCAACCTGGGCATCATCGCTATCAAAAACTAACCTTTAAAGAAATGGCTAAAAATCCTTTAGATATTGATGTTGATGGAGGATGGATTGCTATGCAGCAACGTTATTTCTTAACGGCATGGATTCCTACGACTGAGTCACAAGGCAGGTTTTACTCTCGAGTTGTTAATGGGAGTTATGCGATAGGTGCTGTGAGTCAGGCAATTCAGCTATCTCCTGGTGCAACTCAAACGGTTGCCTCTCAATTATACTTAGGGCCTGAGATTTCAGACTTATTAAAGCCAATAGCACCAGGGCTTGATTTAACGATTGATTATGGATGGCTTTGGTTTATTTCTGCGCTGCTTTTCTCTGTCATGAAAATGATTTATTCGGTCGTTGGTAACTGGGGATGGTCAATTGTGCTGGTCACAGTGCTTGTTAAATTAGTTTTTTATCGTTTATCTGCAAAAAGTTATCACTCAATGGCTGGTATGCGGCAATTACAGCCTAAGTTACAAGCGCTAAAAGACCAATATGGCGATGATAAGGCTAAAATAAGTCAGGCAACAATGGCTTTATATCGAGAAGAAAAAGTCAATCCTTTATCTGGTTGTTTGCCTATGTTGCTCCAAATTCCTATTTTTATGGCGCTTTATTGGGTATTAATTGAGAGCGTTGAATTGCGGCAAGCACCATTTATTTTTTGGGTGAAAGATTTATCTTCAGCTGATCCGTACCATGTTTTGCCACTTTTAATGGGGGCAACAATGTTCATTCAGCAAAAAATGAATCCTGCGCCACCAGACCCAATGCAAGCAAAATTATTAATGTTTTTCCCTGTTATGATGACAGTGCTTTTTTGGAACTTTCCAGCCGGTTTAGCATTGTATTGGACGGTAAATAATACGTTAACGATTATGCAACAATGGATTATTACACGTCGCTTTAATGCCAAAAAGAAGGGAGCTAAGTAATCTGTGGACAGTGACACGATTGTGGCGTTAGCAACGCCACCGGGTCGCGGAGGGGTTGGTATTGTTCGTTTGTCAGGAGTACAGGCGCAGTCGATTGCGCAGCGACTCAGTCGGCGTACTAGCTCGCTTAAACCGCGTGTTGCGTATCATGTAAAGTTTTATACATCAAAAGCATCAGACGAAACCTTAATTGACACAGGTTTATTACTTTATTTTAAAGCACCTCATTCATTCACAGGCGAAGATGTTGTTGAGTTTCAAGGACACGGTGCTCCATTAGTACTTGACCGCTTAATCTCTGAATGTGTGGCATGTGGTGCGCGTTTAGCGCGACCTGGTGAATTCTCAGAGCGCGCATTTTTGAATAATAAGTTAGATTTAGCACAAGCAGAAGCAATAGCTGACTTAATTCATGCAAACTCAGAAGCGGCAGCACGCTTAGCTGTTTGCTCTTTACAAGGCGATTTTTCAGAAAAAATAAATATAATTTGCAATAAATTATTACATTTGCGCTTGTATGTTGAAGCAGCTATCGATTTTTCAGATGAAGCCATTGATTTTTTAAGTGATGGTAAGGTTGCAGCTTTATTTGATACGGTTTTTAATGATTTAAAACAACTAAGGCAAGGGGCTGCACAAGGCGCTTTATTACGCGAAGGAGGCGTGGTAGTTATTTCGGGACCACCTAATGCAGGTAAATCAACTTTATTGAATACATTGGCAGGATATGAAGCTGCAATTGTTCACGATGAAGCAGGAACAACGCGAGATGTGATGCGTGAGCACATATTGCTAGATGATATTCCGCTTCAAATCATTGATACGGCAGGTCTTCGTCAAAGTGATAATAAGGTTGAACAAGAAGGTATTCGGCGTGCAAAAGAAGCCGTTCAACGTGCTGATGCGGTCCTTATGATGTGTGATATAACAGAGAACAATGTTAAACAATTTTACGATGATACTATTCAAGTTTTATTACCCTCACAAACGCCTGTGATACGTATCTTCAATAAAATAGATAAATTAAAGCATAAGGCATTTCGAGATGGACTCGATGTATATTTGTCGGCAAAAGAGAAACAGGGAATTGATTTGCTAAAAGCAGTGCTAAAAGAGGCACTTGGACATCAACCAACAGAAGGGCTCTTTTTAGCACGTAGACGTCACATAGAAGCATTAAATAAGGCACAAGCTTGTCTAGATTCGGGTAAAGCTCAATTATTTGAGTACGCTGCAGGTGAGCTACTTGCAGAAGATTTAAGACAAGCGCATGATGCTTTAGGTGAGATTGTAGGACGTGTAACATCAGACGATTTATTAGGAAAAATATTTTCGACATTTTGCATTGGAAAATAAAAATAAAGACAAGGATAAGTCATGATGTATTCAAATATTTTGGAAGTAATTGGTAAGACACCTGTCGTTAAAATCAATCATATAGCACGTGATTTAGCGTGTGATGTTTATGTGAAGTGTGAATTTTTAAATCCTGGCGGCTCAGTGAAAGACCGCATTGGTTTTGAAATGGTGAAAGAGGCTGAAAAAAGAGGTGAAATCAAGCCTGGAGATACTCTTATTGAACCAACTTCTGGTAATACGGGTATTGGTTTAGCACTTGCTGGCGCTGTACTGGGTTACCATGTTGTCATCACCATGCCGGAAAAAATGAGTCAAGAAAAACAAATTGTGCTTGAACGTTTGGGGGCAACCATCCATCGAACGCCAACAGACGTTGCGTTTGACTCTCCTGAAAGTCATATTTCACTTGCGAGAAAACTTCAAAAAGAACTTCCTAATGCACATATTTTAGATCAATATGCAAACTCAGATAACCCTGGTGCGCATTACCGTGGTACAGCGGAAGAAATTATTGATGACTTTGGGGATAACCTAGATATGGTTGTTGCAGGGGTTGGTACTGGAGGTACAGTCACGGGTATTGCTAAGCGCTTGAAAGCACAGTACCCCAATATAAAAGTGGTAGGAGTTGACCCTGTTGGTTCTATTTTAGGCGGAGGAGATGAAGTAAAACCTTATTTGGTTGAGGGGATTGGATATGATTTTTTTCCTGAGGTATTAGACAACACGTTAATCGATGAATACTTTAAGCTTCGAGATAGTGATGCGTTTAAGATGGCTCGACGTTTGGTTGAAGAAGAGGGGTTGCTTGTTGGTGGATCTAGTGGTGGAGCAATGTGGGCAGCACTAAATGCAGCAAAAAACCTTAAGGTTGGACAACGTTGTCTGGTTATTTTACCGGATTCAATTCGAAACTATATGACAAAACATGCGGATGATGTATGGATGCAGGCACATGGCCTGCTCGATGCTTAAGCGTTACAACTAAGGGTCGTTGATATATCTTGCTTTGGCCGTAACTCTTCATACATAGATTGTAATGCAAGCTGTGTTGCTTGCCCTTCATGGAGCGTGTTGTAAGGCAGCGATGGAAAGCCGTAGGGAACAGGCTTTTCTAAGTTTTCTCGGTAGAGTGTGTTTATTTCTTCTGGGGATAATTCGCTTAGCAGTTGTGCCCTCATTGTTTCAAGTTTTCTAAGCATTTGCGGGGCCTCTTCGTACGCACGTGTATGCTGTCTTTGAAGCTGATCGTCACACAATTTATCCAGTCTTGGATCTGTCTGATGAGAGTAGCGTTGATTTAAAAACTCAAAAAGTGGGCCCATTTTAACACGTACAGCATAAGTTGTTTGGAAGGGACGTTCATGTACCATGATGTCGTGTGTTTCTGATGAATTGATTTTACTAGGAACTAATAGATTTCCCTCTTTTCTAGCAATATTAATACCCAGATTGCAAGATTCAGATAAAGCTTCGATAAACCATGTGCTTGAAGGGAAAAGGCGTCCATCTACAGGCAGTTCAAGAAATCTTTCTTTAAATGCATTCGTCTGAAAAGAAATCCAACTTGTCATTGCTTGAGGTGAAGCGAGGTTTACTGGTGGATGTGAGAAAGACGCGTTTTCAAGGGCTTCTATTTTTGCAGCATTGCCTGATTTTTGCCAATCTGTCACGCATACAACAAGTGCTATGTCAGGGCGGTTAACAAACGTAATTGTGGCTGGTTTTTCCATCTGTAGTGCGGGTGATGTTCCTTCAAAAAAACGGTGACCCATGTGTTATTCCTAAAAGTATGATTTCAGTACAGTATAGAGGAAAAACAATAAAGAAAAGAAGTACTTGACAAAGTGTTTTTTGATCTTAATAATCCTCTGGTAATCTGTTTTGCTAGGTGTTTAGCTCCTTTAAGACGGATTGTTGAACATGACTTTAATGTTATGTTCAGCATGCGATGATGGATTTTTGGCGCTGTTGTTGACAAGAGGTAAAAGAGGATTGATAATCGTTCTAGTGTACGTTTTCGAATGAGCGATGATCGCGTACCGAAGTTGATACAACGTTGTGGCTTAATAAACGGAAGCTTATAATAAAAAAGTGGAGAAGCGCATGTTAAAATTGAAAAAAACAGCAGCAGCAGTTCTTGCTCTTAGCAGCAGTGCTGTATTCGCTGGAACAATGGGGCCTGTTTGTAGTGCTGTAAATGTAACAGTGCCTTGCGAAAGTACCGCCTGGGATGTAGGTGGCCGAGCTCTGTATTTGCAACCAGTTTATTCTGGCGGTGGGTACAGCTACGCAGCAGTTAACGATAACAATCGTTATGTTGATTACAACAAAAATTGGGGATGGGGCTTCATGATTGAAGGCTCTTACCACTTCGAAACCGGTAGCGATGCAAACCTTAACTGGTATCACTTCAGCAGATCAGCAAACAAAAGTTACAGTGTAACAAATGCTGGTGGTCTTGGAGCGCTGGTTGCAGTTTCAGCTGCAACAAATGGTACTGTTAACACAGATCCTAAATGGGACGCTGTTAACTTAGAGTTTGGGCAACACGTTGACTTTGGTGAGAAGAAAAATATTCGATTCCATGGCGGTGTTCAGTATGCTCGAATCGCAAACACAACTACGCTTGATGCAACCATTGTAGGTTCTTTGACAAGCAGTATCCTTCCAGCACCTCTTAGCGGAACATACACCGCTTCTTTCCAAAGAAAACCAACCTATAATGGTTTTGGTCCTCGCATTGGCGCGGATATGGATTATGAGTGGGGTAATGGTTTAGGTGTGTATGCAAATGGAGCGATGGCTCTGCTTGCAGGAAGCAGCAAAGTAAGCAACTCTTATACCGATAACCAAGGTTCACAGTTGACGCAAAGTGCTTCTAAAGCAACTATTTCGCCTGAACTTGAAGCGAAGCTTGGTCTTAAATATGACTATGCTGTAGCGCAAGGTGATTTAACCCTTGATGTAGGTTGGATGTGGGTTAACTACTGGAACGTTACACAATCTGTACTTGGTGTTGGACCAGTTACAGCTGCACAAGAAGGTGACTTCGGTGTTCAAGGTCTTTACTTTGGCCTGAAATGGTTAGGTAACGTTGCTTGATAGCAAAACTACCGACCTATATAGAAAAGGCCGTCGATAACGACGGCCTTTTTTTTGTTTCAAAATTAGAGAAGAATAATGGATTTTCAACTCAATCAAGAACAATTGTTGTTACAGGGCATGGCAAAAGAGTTTGCACAAAAGACACTTGCACCAAATGCTGCGCACTGGGATGAAACGGAACATTTTCCGACAGATATTTTGCGAGAAGCTGCAAGGCTTGGTATGGCAGGTATGGTTGCTCGTGAGGATATTGGAGGTTCTGGACTTAAACGTCTAGATGCAGTTCTTGTTCTTGAACAGTTGGCCGCGGGCTGTGTAAGTACAAGCGCTTATTTATCAATTCACAATATGGTGACATCTATTTTAGATAAGTATGCATCTCCGACACTTCGAGAAAACTGGGGTAGGCGGTTGACGCAAATGGAGGTACTAGGTAGTTACTGTTTGACTGAGCCTGAGTCGGGTAGTGATGCTGCTGCATTAAAAACGCGTGCTCGAAAAGAGGGAGCTGAATATATTATCAACGGCTCTAAGGCGTTTATTTCTGGTGGTGGTGTGAGTGATGTTTACTTTTGTATGGTAAGAACAGGAGATAACACTCATCATGGTATTAGTTGTATTTTAATAGAAAAAGATACCCCAGGATTAACGTTTGGGAGTCAAGAGAAAAAACTAGGTTGGCATAGCCAACCAACGGCGATGCTTTTTTTTGAAGACTGTCGTGTTCCTGTGAGTCATCTTGTGGGGGAAGAGGGACAAGGTTTTAAAATAGCATTGAATGCTTTAAATGGAGGACGCGCAAATATTGGAGCGTGTTCTTTAGGAGGGGCTTTGGCATGTATCCAACAAACAAAAACATATATGCTTGAGCGTCGCCAATTTGATAAAAGCTTAACGGCATTTCAAGCGTTACGCTTCCAATTTTCGGATATGTTAACCTTATTCAATGCCGCACGATTAATGGTTTATCGTGCGGCACATGCGCTTGATTTGGATTTACCAAATGCTCCGATGTATGCCGCAATGGCAAAGCATTTTGCAAGTGATGCAGCGTTTAAGATTAGCAATCAAGCATTACAATTGCATGGTGGGTACGGGTGTTTAAAAGACTACTCAGTGGAACGTCTTTTTAGAGATTTACGGCTTCACCAAGTGGTTGAAGGCACAAATGAAATTATGCGAGAAATTATTTCAAAGTCGGCATTAGATGAAGCATTTATAATTGAATAAGGAGATTGCTGTATGTCAGATGTAGTCGTTCATCAAATAGATGCAGGTGTGTTAATTATCACGTTGAATCGTCCAGAAAAATTAAATGCATTGAATGACGAGGTATTAGAGCAGTTATACCATTTATTTGTAGATGCAAAAACAAACCCTGATGTAAAGGCTTTACTGATTACAGGAGCAGGTAAAGCTTTTTGTGCGGGTGCTGACATTAGGCGGCTGGCAGAATGTAGTGTAGAAACAGGCCATGCATTTGCAAAAAAGGGACAAACGATTTTTCGTGCACTTGAGACGATGGGAAAACCTTCCTTAGCGGTGATTAATGGTTATACGTTTGGAGGAGGGTGCGAATTAGCCATGGCTGCCACATTGCGTATTGCATCGGTATGTGCTCAGTTTGGTTTACCTGAGGTAAAGTTAGGCGTATTACCTGGTTACGGTGGTACACAGCGGCTTGCGCGGCTAATTGGGAAAGGACGAGCTTTAGATTTATGTATAACGGGACGTACTATAGATGCAGCTACAGCTGAAGCGTTTGGGCTTGTGAGTGAGGTCGTTTCTGAAGAAGGTTTACTCGATAGAGCACATGCGATGTTAAAGGAGATTTTAGCGTTAGCGCCTTTGGCTATTAAAGGAATCATGGAAGCGATTAATACGGGGTATGACTTAGCATTATCAGAGGCCTTTGAATTTGAAGCATTACAGTTTGCTAAGGTGTGTGCAACCCATGATAAAGACGAAGGTGTTTCAGCTTTTCTTGAAAAACGTACGGCTGTTTTTAAAGGAGAGTGATAATGACAGATGAGGTTTTATTTTCTGTTGAAAACCATATTGGGATGATTGTATTAAATCGGCCTTGTGCATTGAATGCTTTAAATTTTTCAATGTTCAAGGCATTACTTGCGCAGCTTGAAACATGGAAACAAGATGATTCAGTTCATGCAGTTGTGATTCAAGCAGTACCCGGACGCGTATTTTGTGCTGGGGGTGATGTACGTTGGATTTATGATGAAGGACAAGAAAATCCATCTGTGGCACAAATGTTATTTCAGCACGAGTACCGTTTAAATTACTTAACAGCTACCTTGGGTAAACCCTATATTGCTTTAATGGATGGTTTAACGATTGGAGGGGGGGTTGGTATAACTTTGCATGGCTCACACACAGTTGCAAGTGAACATTTCCAATTCACCATGCCTGAAACAAGTATTGGTTTTTTTCCTGATATTGGTGCAAGTCACCTGCTTTCAGCATGTTCTGGCGGGCTTGGTATTTATTTAGGCTTAACTGGAAGACGCGTGAATGCAGCTGATTCAAAAGCATTGGGTTTTGTGAAGTATACGGTGCCAAGCCATGCTTTCTCCGCTATCCTTGAAGATTTATATGCAGCTGACTTATCAACAAATGCTGATTTGAAAGTATCTGCTTGCGTTAATCAGTATCAAGAGGCTATGCCAGAAGGAAGTTTGGCTGCAGAATGCGAGGCTGTTGCAAGAATTTTTGCCGACAAACAAACGCTAGGTGAAATATTTAGTGCACTGAGAGTAAATACCAGTCAGTGGGCGAGAGAGGTAGAAAGTGAGTTGCTCGGGCTTTCTCCTTTAAGTCTTCATGTAACGCTTGAGCAATTAAGGCGTGCAAGAGGGTTAAGCTTAGCAGGTTGCTTAGAGATGGATTACAAGCTTGCCTATCATTTTTTGAAGGGACATGATTTTTATGAAGGCGTTCGAGCGCGACTCGTTGATAAAGATAAATCCCCTAAGTGGAAACCCCTATCTTGGGAAGCAGTATCAAAAGAGGAAGTAGCGCGTTACTTTGATACCCCCACAGATGTATCTCCTCTATGGTGATGTTTTATTCTGCGTTGACTGTGGTAATATGAGACCCGTTTGACTTGAGGTGTCGGTAATGGCGATTAAATCTGATCGGTGGATTGAAAAAATGGCGCTTGAGCACGGTATGATCTCACCGTTTGAGCGAGGGCAAGTGCGTGAAAATGAACAGGGCCGCATGATTTCATACGGTGTATCTAGCTATGGCTATGATGTTCGGTGTGCTAATGAGTTTAAGGTGTTTACAAATATTAACTCAGCAATTGTTGATCCCAAAGCGTTTGATGAAAGCAGTTTTGTTGATGTAACATCGGATGTTTGCATTATTCCACCTAACTCATTTGCGTTGGCACGAACAGTTGAGTATTTTCGTATTCCACGAGAAATTTTGACCATTTGCCTAGGTAAGTCAACCTATGCACGTTGTGGTATTATTGTAAATGTGACGCCACTTGAGCCCGAATGGGAAGGACATGTGACCTTAGAGTTTTCAAATACAACACCACTTCCTGCAAAAATTTATGCGAATGAGGGGGTTGCGCAAATGGTGTTTTTAGAGGCAGATGATGTATGCGCCGTTTCTTATAAAGATAGGGCTGGTAAATATCAGAAACAAACGGGTGTTACATTACCGCGCACTTAACTAAATTAGACTTACTCGTCTTCTTGAATAGGGTGGGTCTGACATGAGGCGATAACTCGTGCACGCAACTCTTTACCTGGTTTGAAGTGTGGCGTGTACTTTCCTTCAGTCACAACTTTTTCACCTGTTTTGGGATTGTGGGCGTTGCGCGGTGATCTGTACCTGAGGGAAAAGCTTCCAAACCCTCTAATTTCGATACGCTCTCCCTCTATGAGGGTGTCACTCATTTTCTTTAAGATTAAATTTACGCCTTCCATGATGCGTTTTTCTGGCAAGTGCGTCATGTCTGCGGCAAGGTTTGCGATAAGCCTGGATTTAATCATACCTACCTCGACCGATTGAATCATATTCTTTTTATCTTACGTGATAAGTATAGACTTGAAAAGAATTTATTCAATTTAATCTCTGTACATGACAAAAACCCTGTCCGTGTAGACGGGCAATCATTCACAATTTAGTACGCATATTTGCTGAAGTCGAGCACGTTTATTCTGCGGGCATGGTTTTCATTTTGAAGATACTCATATGAACGATGAAGAGACAGGGTTTGGCCACGGGACCCATAAGTAGGTTGGTGTTTTTTATCAAAGTCGAGTTTTAATATTTATTGCGTTAAGCTAGAAAATTGTTTATCTCTAAAGAGAACAAATTAAACTCGGGCGGATAGTAATGCATATAGGAAGACAGTTGATAGGGTGTTTGCTTTGTTTATTACCGGCAGTATTGTATGCCAGTATGCGAGATAATGTACGAGGGACGCGCTACTGTGAGATTATTGTTTCTGATGGGTGGCTTAGATGTGCTGTATATACAACCGAAGGTGTAAATAATTGCCCTAAAGCTTTTTGGAATCATTTAACGACCAAAGATGCGAAATCTGCAACAGGGGCTTCGAAGGCTATTTTACAGGGGCCACGTTATTGGACGATGGATAAGATACAAACGACACCACTGATTCAAGTGGAGGAAAAAAAGTTTAAGCGTCTTAAAACTAAAAAAGTTGCTTATGTGCATATTGGAATATCGGATATATTTAATGGTTCAAAACCTTATCGTCGTCATGAGATAAAATTAAAAAACACCTTTACGTATGAAGCAGGAAAACCTGTATATGAGTTGGTAGATCCTAAAGGTCGTATTTATGTCATGCAGTCTTATAGTGTGGATAAGGCCAAACAAACCGAACGTAGTTTATCAAAGCTTGGCTCAAAACTACGCCTGCCAAAAGGATGGCACTTTAAAACGGGTATTTTGAAACAAAAAATGGTATTAAAGACCGTGGATAATAAGGCGGTAGTACTTCATGATGATTTAATGAATCGTTACCAAATGAGTTCACGTGATTTTTTAAGTGGTTAGTTGATGTTTAGAGGATGTCATGCAAAGCTTTTCTATTACAAAACCTGATGATTGGCATGTTCACTTTAGAGATGGTGTGATGCTAGAACATACTGCGCCTGCAACAGCGCAGTATTTTGGACGTGCGTTGGTAATGCCAAACTTGAAGCCGCCCTTAACATCACCTGCGTTATTGCAGGCATATCGAGAGCGTGTAATCAATGCTGTACAGGCATACCCGAGTTTTAAGCCTTATTTTACGTTTTATTTGAATGAATCAGTATCACCGGAGGTATTTGTTTTAGCAAAAGAGCAAGCACATATTTTAGGGGGTAAGCTTTATCCTGCAGGGGTTACAACAAATTCAGCAGAAGGAGCACGCTCAATTCGTGCACTTTATCCAATTTTTGATGTGATGCAAGAGCAACAATTTGTTTTGCAAATTCATGGAGAAGAGATTGCAGGAGATATCTTTGATCGCGAAAAACTATTCATTGAAACACACTTAAAACACATCATGCATGACTTCCCGAAGCTTCGCATTGTACTTGAACATATTTCAACGAGAGCAGCTGTTGAGTGCGTTTTATCGGCATCTGAAAGGCTTGCTGCAACGATTACGCCACATCACTTATTATATAATCGGAATCAGTTATTAACAGGTGGTATACGACCTCATTATTATTGTTTGCCAATTTTAAAGCGTGAACGTGACCAACAGGCATTACAAATGGCTGCAACCAGTGGTAACCCTAAGTTTTTTGCAGGCACAGATAGTGCACCACATGGCAAAGAACAAAAAGAATGCGCATCAGGATGCGCTGGTATTTACTCTGCGCCATTTGCACTTTCAATGTATGCCGAAGCTTTTGAGGCAATGAGTGCATTAGATAAGATTGATGCATTTTTAGGGCACTTTGGTGCGAATTTTTATGGGCTTTCTGTGTCTTCAGAGCATATTGAGCTGGTGCGTGAGCCAATAGTGGTACCGGAGCAGTTTAATTTTGGAGTGGCTGATGTGGTACCCGTACATGCTGGTGGGAGATTTTCTTGGAAAGTTCGATGAATAAAAGGTTTCGTGGTTTTATGCCTGTGGTGGTTGATGTTGAAACAGCGGGACTTGATGCAAAGCAGCATGCTCTTCTTGAGATGTGTATTGTGCTTTTAGAGTTGAATAAAAAAGGGAAGTGGGTAAGCGGTGCTTCATTGTTTGAACATATCATGCCATTTGAAGGTGCACTTTTAGATGAAAAATCATTAGCCTTTAATGGAATAGATCCTTTTCAACCCTTGCGGCTTGCTTTAAGTGAGCGTGATGCATTGACACGCCTATTTGACCCTATTTGGCAGGCGCTGCGGGATAATAAGTGCCAGCGTGCTGTACTTGTTGGGCATAATGCATGGTTTGATTTATCGTTTGTGAATGAGGCTGCAAGTCGCGCGGGTATTAAATCTCCTTTTCATCGCTTTACCTGTTTTGATACGGCAACACTAGCAGGTGTGCACTACGGACAGACCGTACTTGCAAAGGCAATGCATGCAGCAGATATCCCATTCGATGCCAATGAAGCGCACTCAGCAATTTATGATGCAGAAAAGACTGCCGATTTGTTTTGTAAAATGCTAAACACCTGGCGAATGCCGGGATCTGATTGAGACTATTAGGGCTTTATTTTAACATTTTTCGTGGGCCTACGTGCACAAGTGCTTTATCTCGAAGCGTCCGATAGGCATTGAAAAACGTTAAAATAAAGCCCTAACAGCCCTAGCCCTCCTTCAGTTCATTCAACGAAAAAAATTATAGTTCGTCGCTGTGCTCAGCCAAGTAGCTCGCAACACCTTCGGGAGATGCATTCATGCCACTTTTG
>JASBUO010000080.1 GCA_030147855.1 Gammaproteobacteria bacterium | reverse complement strand
CATTAGCAGGCTTACCAAGTGCCGGTTTGCCTTCCATTGATTGTTGATAGCGCTCATAAGCACCTGAGGCCAAGTTGCTAAGTCCTCTCTTAAGCTTTTTATTCAGCTGCTTACTAACTCTCACTGCATATTCAAATACATTTTCATCCTTAGAAATTTTTCCACTCGTCCCGTCTGGACTGTTTGCCTGCTTCCTCGCTTGCCTGTCTTCTTTCCTTTTTACAGCATTCTCTTTTGCTTCTCTCTCAAAGCGCTCTGATGCTTTTTCTGGCTTTGGTGCCCCAACCGTTATCTGTTGCGGTGTTTGATTCTTGGGCGCCCAACTCGCCTCTTGTACTTGCTGATTTGCTTGCTGCTCAACTGCCCTGGCTTCTTTCACTTTGTTTTGATCCAGTTTGCCATCTTCGTCATATAATGTTTTTAGAAAATCTTTTGAGTCTTTCAGCGCTTGAAAGTCTGCTGTATCGCCACCTTTATCTGGGTGACGTGTCCGCGACTCATTTTTATATGCTTTATTCAATGCTGAACTCTCTTCGGGCAATGCCTCAAGCCGCATACTTTTCATTGCGTCCGAAAGATATACCTGGGTTGGCTCAACTTCTTGCTGTAAGGTATCACTATCTTCTGTGGTTACATCAGCACTTGATTGAGCACTATCAGCTGAACCACTCAAGACATTTGAAGGCGCGGGCTCATTTGCAATCATCAACTGAGGCGAAGTCTCAAGTTCATTGGTAATTTGTAAGGGGCTTGCCGGCTCAGGTCCATTGGTAATCATTAAAGGAGGGGGACCTGCAGGACCATTCGTGATTTGTAAAAGATTTCCTGCTTTTTCTTGGGCGGCTTCTTCTTTCTTTGCTTCTGCGATTTTAGCCTGATCCTTTTCTACTGCCTCTGCCTCTCGCTTGCCTTCGATTCTTTCTCTTTTTGCTTCGTCCTTTCTTCGTTTTGCTGCAGCGCGCTCTTCAGGCGAAGGCGTAAGGTCAGGATCTGCTTTCTCAACCTCTTCTTTCTGCTGCTGTAGCTTTTCTTGTCTAAGTGACTCCGGCCCACCATAAGCCAAACTATCCTTAGGCGACGCGACAATATTGATAGTTGGCGAAAGCGTATCTAGAGGTACCCAGTTTGCAAGCCCTATAGTCGCTTGTTGTCTTTCTTCATTGGCCATAGCACTCTCGTCTTCTTTTATTGCAACAAGGATAAAAACCATTTATCATTATTAATTATAGACAAAATGCACAAAATATTTTAAGTCACTGGTTCCTTATGTTTCAGGCAAAAAACATCCAAGATACACGCCCCTTTTTCTTTAATACTTGGGAAAAACACAAGCAATCTCAGCCACTTACACCACTTGAGGCGCAGCTCTTAGATGTTATTCTGGCACATCCCGAATATCACGCTATTTTAAGCAACCCCGAGCATGTATCTGATCGCACATACTTTGCTGAACTCGGTGAAACTAATCCTTTCTTACATATGGGCTTACACCTCGCTGTCCGTGAACAAGTCAGCACAAATAGGCCGTATGGCATTCAACATGCATTTAGCACGCTCAAAACCAAACTAAACTCCGCATTAGAAGCTGAACATCACTTTATGCACTGTCTTGCAAACTGTCTTTGGGAGGCGCAACAAAATAACGCGCTCCCCAATGAAACAGCCTATTTAAATGCTTGCCTCTCTTTCATTTGACGAAACCTTTTTTCTCCCCTATATCCATACATATAAACCGAATACATATGAGGAGAAATGATGCTTGCATCTGCCGCTATTATGGTTTTGGCTGTGTATTGGAAACCATCAGTCCCCCCTAGTACTGGTTTAAATCCTCCCATGACTATCCAAGAAGACCAAAAGCTTCAACGGAGTACCGCGCAACCCGCAAGCCCTCAACAACAAACCGACTGGGATGGTACTGTACAAGATAGAAATGATGCAGATAGAACCCCAACCGGCCTGCTGCCCGACCCAGAAGCAGGCAATCGTATCGTTGTCCCCCGTGAATAATAGGATTTAAGTAGAGATTCGGTTAATATAAGGGTTGACCTGAAAAAAACTGAATCAACTTACATGACGCGTCCAGAAAAAAAAACCCATTTTGGTTTTAAATCCGTTGCTTGGGATGACAAAGCCGCTAAAGTTGGCGAAGTATTCGACTCCGTCGCTAAGCGTTATGATCTTATGAACGACTTAATGTCGCTCGGTATACACCGACTCTGGAAACGCCTTGCACTTGCGAAAAGCCTTGTCAGACCCGGTCATCAAGTGCTTGATTTAGCCGGTGGCAGTGGTGACATCGCACAATTACTGGCAAAAAAAGTAGGTGATCGAGGGCGTGTCATACTTGCTGATATTAATGCGGCAATGCTTAAGGTAGGTCGCGACCGACTCATCGACCAGGGCCTACTCAATACAGTACGTTGTGTTCAAGCCAATGCTGAAGCGCTGCCTTTTGTAAACGATCAGTTTGACTGCATCACTATAGGGTTTGGGTTACGTAACGTCACCGACAAAGCTCGTGCTCTAGCCTCTATGTATCGTGTCTGTAAACCTGGTGGAAAGCTCATGGTACTTGAGTTTTCACACCCCACGCTCCCAGGTTTAAAACCAATTTATGATGCCTATTCATTTCATGTTTTACCAAAGCTTGGAGAATGGATTTCGCAAGATGCTGAAAGTTATCGCTACTTGGTTGAGTCTATTCGCATGCACCCATCCCAAAATGCACTTAAAGACATGATTGAAGCCGCAGGCTTTGAGGACTGCACCTATCACAATTTAAGTGGTGGCATTGTTGCCCTGCACATTGCCTATAAATACTGAGAATTCACTATGATTAAACATTACTCTCTCATCACCTTACAAAAAGCCATCAACCACGCGCTTGCCCTTGATACACGTTTTCCTCAAAAAATGAAGCCACTCCATGGCAAAGTGCTTGAAGTTATCATCAGCCCGCTTAATGTGTATTTTTTTATGCGCTTTAACAACGATACTATCGAACTTTTAGCAAACTATGCAGCGAAGCCTGATACCGTCATTCACTCAAGTCCACTTGGACTCATTCGCTTAAGCCTCCTGCCCGCATCTAAAGTGCGCTCACTCTTTAACGACCAAATTAAAATCACAGGCGATACCGAATTTGGACAAGCAGTTAAACAGTTGTTCGATGGTATCGATATCGACTGGGAAGGCCATTTAGCCCATTTCACAGGAGACGTTGTCGCACATCAAATCGGCCGTTTTGTGAGACGTGGTAAACGCTTTAAGCAGTCACTTAAAACATCTCTCAAGCACAATATTAGTGAGTATATACAAGAAGAGGCACATATCACCCCCCCGCGTGAAGCACTTGAAGACTTCATGAACGATGTCGATGCCTTAGTACTTCGCGTTGAACGATTAACAGCCCACATTAACCAACACACGGCAACACATGAAACGTCTTAATCAACTCTTCAGGCTCCTTCACATCAATTATATTTTGGCTAAAAATGGCCTCGATGAGTTGGTTGTTAGTCTGCGTCTTTTTGCACCTTTTCGCTTTATCATTTATTTGAATCCATGGAATTGGTTTAGAAAAAATAAACAACCCCCTGCTGTTGCCCTTAGAAAAACCCTCGAAGAACTGGGTCCTATCTTCATTAAGTTTGGCCAAGCACTTTCAACCCGCCCCGATATTCTGTCGGAAGAAATGATGCTAGAGCTTGAGAGGCTACAAGACAATGTTCCTCCTTTTAAAGCAAGTGAGGCACTCACTATTCTGGATAAAGCCTTTGGTCAGTCTGCGTTTGAAGTTTTCGCAAAGTTTGACGAAAATGCTCTCGCCTCTGCATCCATTGCTCAAGTCCATGCTGCAACGCTTAAAAGTGGTGAAGACGTCGTCGTTAAAATTTTACGCCCAAATGTTCAAAAACTGATTAAGCACGATATCAGTCTACTCAAAAGCATTGCTTCGCTTGCTCACCGGTATTGGCCTGAAAGCAGGCGCTTTAAACCAAAAGACGTGGTCAGAGAGTTTGAGCAAAACCTGCTAGATGAACTCGACCTACATCGAGAAGCCGCCAATGCAAGCCAGCTCAGACGTAATTTTTCTAACTCACCCCTGCTATATGTGCCACAAGTCCATTGGGACTATGTGCGCGATAACGTGCTGGTAATTGAGCGCATCCATGGGATTCCTGTAACTGATACACAAACGTTACGTGAATATGGTGTATGCACCAAAGCGCTTGCTAAGCGCGGTGTTGAAATCTTTTTTACTCAAGTCTTTCGCGACTGCTTTTTTCATGCTGACATTCATCCATGCATTATTTTTGTATCTCCTTAAAACTTTAAAGTTCCTCTGTATATTTGTGTTGATTTTGGCATTATGGGCACACTCAACGAAAAAGATAAACGCTACTTGGCTGAAAACTTACTCGCCTTTTTTAACCGTGATTACCGGCGTGTTGCCCAGCTGCATATTGAGTCCGGCTGGGTCAGACGAGATACACGTATTGACGCATTTGAGAGTGCTATTCGGACTGTTTGTGAGCCTGTTTTTGAAAAGCCTCTTAAAGATATTTCTTTCGCACTACTCGTCTTACATTTATTTCAAGTCGCACGACGCTTTCATATGGAAGTACAGCCTCAGCTCGTCTTACTCCAAAAAACCTTACTTTCCATCGAAGGACTAGGGCGGCAGCTCGATCCTGAGCTTGATTTGTGGCGTACCGCAAAGCCTTTTCTTGAAAGGTGGGTGCGTAAACAAATAGGGCCACACGCTCTCCTCAAGCACATCAAAGAGAATATCCCCTTTTTAGTCGAAGAATTACCACACATGCCAAAGCGCTTGAATGATTTGATAGTACTCACTAAAGAGCAACAGCTTGCGCTGCGAGATAAGCAAAACCACTTCTCGCCACCACAGTCGAATACAACACGTCAAACCCTTATAGGCGTGCTTGTTGGGAGTGCTTTAACCTTACTTGCTCTCATTGGCCTACAATCTCTACCCATTGTTGGAGGCTAGTTTCACGCATGCAACATCGAGCACGTAAACGATTTGGCCAAAACTTTCTTGAAGACTTCCACGTTATTCAACACATTATAGAGGCTATTGCTCCAAAGCCCGCCGATAACCTCATTGAAATTGGGCCAGGGCTTGGCGCTCTCACGCGCCCTTTACTCAAACAACTAAATACACTTACAGCGATTGAAATTGACACCGATCTTCATGCTCACTTACGCGCCTTGCCAGGTGCAAAAGGTACACTCAACTTAGTATGTAACGATGCGCTTAAAGTCAATTTTGGTGAATTCGGGAATACACTACGCGTTGTGGGTAACTTACCCTATAATATATCAACCCCTTTACTTTTCCACTTATTTAAGGAAGCATCTCATATTCAAGACATGCACTTTATGTTACAAAAAGAAGTGGTTGAACGATTAAGTGCCGCACCAAATACCAAAGCCTATGGCCGCTTAAGCATTATGACACAGGCCATTTGCAATGTTGAGTCACTATTTTTCGTGCCACCCGAAGCATTTAACCCTGCGCCCAAGGTAGAATCTGCTGTGGTTCGTCTCACTCCGCATGCAAAGCAACTCTCTCAAGTATACTTAGCCTCGCTTGAGCGTTTGCTCATTCAGGCCTTTTCAATGCGACGCAAAACACTTAGCAATACACTAAAGCCCTTGCTAAACCCTGAGGCATTCACAATGCTTGAAATAGACTCTAAAGCAAGACCTGAAACATTATCGGTTAAGAAATATATAGAAATAGCGAAATATATTACCAATTAGTGTAAAATAAAATAAATTTTTGAAATGTTGGAGGTTTTGTGTTCGAAAGACCACGGAAAAAAACTAGTCACAATGCCCACTTGCATGGACTCACAACGATTATACCTGCAAGCCAGCTTATCTTAAAAAACAAACGACCTGAGCAAGTTGCAAACCTTGCTGACACCTGCCAATTTGAATCACGCCAATTTAAGCAATTGTGTGAGGAGCTTTTGCTTCAGCTGCTCAATTATATGCAACAGCTACCAGACACCATCAACAGTTATTTTTCGAGCCCAGGAGGTGCATTCGATCACGCACTTAGCCGAACCAAAGCTGCCAGCGATCTTTTCCGAAGCTTTCTTTTGCAAACACCCAACTCAAAGCTCACAAAACCCCAACAGCTCTGGTGGTATGCGCTATTTTCTGCAGGCCTTTTAAGAGGTATCGGCAAATTGCCCCTTGATTACAGCGTTGGGCTCTACAACGCACATGGCCACCTTATTAAAACATGGGAGCCATTGCTTGAGCCTTTAGCAAACACCGGATATTCCTATAAATTTGATACCGTCAATATTAACTGTGAAGAGAGTTTTCGGCAACGCCTAAACATTGTCCTTGCAGAGGAACTGATGCCGAAGGAGGGCTTTGCTTGGCTCACAACAAACCTTGAGGTACTCGAAGTCTGGCTTGCACTTTTACATGAAGACAGCGCCTCATCAGGCTCTCTTGGTTTGATTCTCGACCGCGCAGATGCCATTGCCGTTCAAGAAGATTTAATGACTATCCCGCAAGGTATACATGCACCTAAAGGTGCTCGTGCGACCTCATTCATCGACAGCTCAGATAATGCGCTTAGCAACCGTGAACAAATGGCAGGAGTTGAATTTATTAAATGGCTCACGGAAAGCCTCGAGTCAGGTAAGCTCACATTCAACCAACACCCGCTGATGAATGTTGCAGGCGGCACACTCATTGGGCCTGACACATTTAAACTGTTCGTACGAGAAAGCCCAATGTTTAAAAACTGGATGGCTGTCAAACAAGGCGTCATGTCGCTTGGGCTACACGATACAACACCGGGTGTTACTGACGATAACAGCCTTATTCTCAAAGGGTCAATTGGTCTGCCCGCCAAATTTCAGCATCAATCCAAATCAGGACTTACTGAAACCAATGCGATTGAGGCACGTAATCCAGGTGCATTAAAGCAGCTAGAGGCAAACGGTAAGTGGCTTGCTGCGGAAAGACAACACACCACACAGCAAACACTAAAGCACACCCCTTATGACTGAGTATGCTATTGGAGATATACAAGGCTGTTATGAACCACTCATGCGGCTACTTCAGCATATTCAGTTCAACCCACAAACTGACAGACTTTGGTTTGTGGGTGACTTGGTTAACCGAGGGCCCGATTCCCTTAAAGTGCTCCGCTTTATAAAAGCACTTGCTATCCCCCCCATTATCACTCTCGGAAATCACGACTTACATTTACTCTGCCAACTCTTCCTGCCAAAACAAGCAAAATCTCCAGATGATACGCTAGATGACATTTTAAGTGCTCGAGATAAAACAGCGCTTGGCCACTGGCTCAGAAAACAACCTCTTTTATATCACGATACGTCGCTCAATATAGTCATGACACACGCGGGCATTGCCCCTACCTGGACACTTTCAGTCGCAAAGGAACATGCCAAAACACTTGAAACAATGCTGAAAGGCCCAGAGTACTGTAACTTTTTAACCCACATGTATGGAAACACGCCCAATCATTTATCATGCGCTAAAACACCTATTGAGCACCTACGCGCCATTTGTAATGCTTTCACTCGCATGCGCTTTTGCAACGAGAGAGGCCACTTAGAGCTCAACATTAAAACAACTCCCAACCAAGCACCAAGCACTATCACGCCATGGTATGCACTCCCTATACGCAAACCGATTGATGCAGATTTAGTGTTTGGCCACTGGGCAGCCCTTAAAGGGCAGTGCCCGATACCACACATCCATGCCATTGATACGGGATGCGTTTGGGGTGGACCGCTCACAGCGCTTCGCTTACATGATAAAAAACGCTTTAGCGTACCTGGTTTAACCTAACCTAATCTGGACTTTGTGAAAAAACACCCTTCCCGAATCCCCGCGGCGCAGACCGCGGGGCCCATGTCAGTAAAGCAGTAGCAAACTAATTGTGTTACATTGGCCTTGGCTTTTAAGCAGCTAAAGCGAGTTGATAAAGCAAGGTG
>JASBUO010000064.1 GCA_030147855.1 Gammaproteobacteria bacterium | reverse complement strand
ATGCCACAATTCTTGCTGCAGCGGGCCTTGAGCGCTTAGGGCTTGAAGCACGCATCCAAGAAACCTTACCCGAACACATTATGCTGCCTGCACCAGGCCAAGGCGCATTAGGTATTGAATGCAGAGAAAATGATACTGCATTAAAACAATTACTCGCACCACTGCACGATGAAAGTACCGCGCGCATTATCCAGGCAGAGCGCCATGTGAACCATGCACTAGGCGGTAGCTGCCACACTCCCATTGCCATTTATTGCAGGCCCACTGCGAATGGCCTACTTAGGCTCGATGCACGTATTGCATCACCCGACGGTAAAAGGATGATTCAAGACACACAAACAGGACCTACAGCCGATGCTCAAAAAATTGCAGAAGCCGCAGTAGAAGGGCTTAACGCAAAAGGGGCACTAAAACTCCTGGGATCTAATGAATAACGTATTTAATTTTAAAGGGTTACGTGTTTTAAACACGCGCCCCATACCACTCGCAGAAAAAACCTCACGGCATATTATTGAGGCTGGCGGCACACCGATAATGCTCCCTCTGATGACCATTGCGGCAACACCCCCTAACTGGAAAGAAAGCCTCCCCCCACTACAAAGCATTCAGCATGCCATTTTTACAAGCCCTAATGCCGTTACTTACTTTTTTAAACACTATGAAAATCGGGGCTGGCCAAGCACTACTATTAACACCTACGCCATTGGGCCCGGTACCGCACACGCGCTTCAGGCTTATCATGTTTTAAATACAATACAGCCACAAAAAGCCGATAGCGAACATCTGCTATTGCTAGAAAGCTTAATACAAGTAAAGCACCAAAACGTGTTGCTGGTTAAAGGCATTGGTGGGCGTACACTCATTAAAAAAACGCTCATGGCGCGCGGCGCACACCTGATTCCAATTGAGGTATATCAACGCCTATTGCCAACGCACGATCCCAGTACTATCAACTCGCTATGGCATGAAGACGCGGTCGATATTATACTCATAACCAGTCAGACGGCGCTTCAGCATTTGTTTGTTTTATTTGGTGAAAAGGCAACATCCTGGCTCCAAAACAAGCCATGCCTTGTCATTAGTGACCGTTTAGCTAAAGCCGCACATCTAAAAGGCTTTAAAACAATTATTACCAGTCAAACTGGTATTTGAATTCATTAATAAAAAAGGACCGTATTTGTCATGACCGACATCAACACCGAAACACCTGAAACACCTGAGAAAACATCAGTACACACCAAACGTCCACGCGTACTGTCCTTGTGGTTACTCACCTTATTCGCAGTTTTTGCAGCCATCACAGCGCTTTATATGAACCAACAACTTGCACACGGCTTAGAAAAACAATACACGTCGCTGCATGCAACACTTGATATACTCACACAGCAACAAACCAATACCGAAGCACGTCTAAAAGCATATCGTGCCGTCACAATGTCTCGCGAAGCACGTAGTGAACAAGCACGCCTTGAGTTCGAGAAAAACTTAAAGGAAAGTCTGCAGCAATACAAAAATACGTCCGACGACTGGCGCCTCCTTAAAGCGCGCCACCTGCTCGAACTTGCAGAACTCAGTGCCCATTGGAGCCATGATAAAGAAACAACTGCTGCAATGCTTAGCGAAGCAGATACCATCCTTTCCCCGCTACATAACCCAGCCTTAATCCCTGTTAGAAAAGCGCTCTCACATGATATTCATCAAGTAAAAAGCACCCCGACAACCGATATAACGGGGCTACTCACACAATTAAATACTGCTATTAAACATACCTGGAATCTACCCGTAGCCCCACTACTAGAAGAAAAAACAGCCACGTCCACTCCTCCTCAAAGTCATAAAGAAGCCGCTTTGAACTTCTTAAATCGTTTAGTCACTATACGACACCACACAGATACCTTAATGCCTGAGTCAACCCTTGCTTTTGAAGGCATACTTCGTGCTACCGTTCGCCTTAATCTTCAAGAGGCCGAGTGGGCTGTTTTAGAACAAAACAATGCTGTCTACCAAATCGCGCTTGAGCAAGCGATTCATACCCTCGAAAAAAGCTTTATCTCTGATAAGACACAAACAAAAGCACTGGTTGAATTGCTCAATCAACTCAAACAAACTACGCTCAGTGACACACAAACGATTCCAGATAGCGCATTAACAGCCTTAAATACCGTCATCGCTAATACCGAGCACCACACCTTACCAGGAGATGCATCATGATAAAAACGGGTGTTATATTGCTGCTTTTAATTGCATCTGTCTGGTTGGGCGTTCAATTTCATGGTGACCCGGGTTATGTATTGGTAGTTATTCGAAATTGGAGCATCGAGAGCACGCTTTGGGTTGCACTGTTGGCAATGTTTGTGCTTTTTTCGCTGCTTCACCTACTCCTAGCGTCTTATCGAAAAACCGCTCATATTCCTATTTCTTGGCATCACTGGCGACTTAAACATCGGGCTGAACGTGCACGCGATAAAACAACAAAAGGCCTCATTGAATTCAGTGAGGGCTACTGGAAATCAGCAAAAACACATTTAATACAAGCGCTTCCTCATACTGAGAATCCGCTCATTAATTATCTTATTGCAGCTCGTGCAGCACAGGAATTAGGAGACACCAAGCTTCGAGATAATTATTTGCGTGAAGCACAACACTCAATGCCTGATGCAAAAATTGCTGTTGAACTCACACAAGCACAGTTACAACTTGCACACCAACAATGGGAGCAAGCACTTGCAACACTAAGACACCTACACGATTTAGCACCGAAACATCCATATGTGTTAAAGCTGCTCGCAAACCTCTACGAAGCTATTGAAGATTGGGACCAACTCATTACACTACTACCAAGCATTACACGCTACCATGCTTTATCGAGTAAAGAGTTAAAACGTCTAACCCACCTTGCCTATGTCGGTGAAGTGAAACGCCTCATTACACATGAAGCATGGGAAGCGCTCGATACGCAAGTTGAACATCTGCCTAAAGCACTCAAGCAAGATGCTGTTATTGTTACCCATTATGCACAAGCACTCATCGCGCAAAATGAACCCATTCGCGCCGAAATAGTATTGCGCCGCGCCTTACAAAAACACTTCATCCCCGAACTACTTGACGTTTATACTCAACTACCACCAAGCTCCGTTCGTTTATCAATCATCGAAGCGCTCTTAAAGCAGCACCCACATTCGCCCATATTACATCGCTGTCTTGGTGAGCTTTACACAAGCCAACAGCTCTTTGGAAAAGCAGAAACACATTTAAAGCAAAGCATTCAGATAAAACCATCCCCAGAAAACTACCAAGCACTCGGACACCTGCTAAGTCTTCTTAAAGATTCAAAAGGTGCATTAGACGCTTACAAAAAAGGATTAGAACAAGCACTTACGACTCAGCAATAACCGTTTGCGTTTGCGTGCCAAGTGCTGCAATGCTTAATACAACTTCGTCTCCCGGTTTTAAAAAGTGCTCTCCCCCTAGGTACTTTGGATTACAGGGAGCTGATCCCATTGAAATAACGTCTCCAGGATATAGTGTAAAATATTGGCTCACATAACTCACAACTGAAATATCATCATGAATATAGTGTTGCGTATTGAAAGCTTGCCTTAACTCTTGATTTACCCACAAGTTGACTTCCAATTGATTCGCATCTTTCACTTCATCTTTTGTTACTAAATAGGGTCCAAGAGGCGCTGCATTGTCAAAACATTTTCCCTTCGTAAATTGTGAGTCTCCTACTTCAAACTGCAGGAAGCGCTCGGAGAGATCGTTCATGCAGGTGTATCCTAAGATAAAGTCGCGCGCCTTATCTTTTGGAATATATTTACCTTGCTGTCCTATTACAATTGCAAGCTCCGCTTCACAGTCTAGTTTTTGCATGAGCGGTGTATATAAAATAGGATCGTTCGGGCCACACACACATGAACTGGGCTTCATGAATAACAACATCTCTTTTTCAGGAAACGGGCGCACTCCCAATTGCTCAGCATGTAAGGCTGAATTAAAACCAACACAGACAATTTTTCCAGGGGGCCCAATAGATGCCCCCAAGCGAACTGACGCATCTACTTTTGGTAGCTTTTTAATGTCTATACCACGCAACTGCGCTAAAAACTGGGGAGCGTTCAACTCCTCAGGAGAAAGGTCTGAAAAATAATGTGATAAGTCACGGATGATACGATTTTCATCTAGCACACCGGGTTTTTCCTCACCTTGCACACCATATCTTAAAAGCTTCATCATCCTACACTCAATGGTCACGCACTACCTTGAGTATAGTTCAGAAGTTAGATGTTTCCGAGTCTGAGTACAACATCCTCATCAGTATCCGTTCTTTCGAGTGTTTTATGTGTGGCTAAAGGCAGCAGCTTTGTCAACATTACATTACGCCGGCGAGAAACCATATCCTCAGTATTTTCACTCGGCCCTGAAAACATACTGTTACCCAACAGTTGTTGCTGCTGGCTTTTAACAGCGCTTCGCATATGAGTCCTATCACGTAACTTGTATTGTGGCGGTGATTCGGATGTTTCCGAAAAGACAGGCACGGCGAGTCTAGGCAGCACTGTCACACCCTGCTGATTTTCAAGACCTTTTTCTGTGCGCAAGGAACGTAAATCACTCATTGTTTGCCCTGAACAATTCTGCTGCCCCGACAATCTTTGTTGTGCTTCTGCAGATAGTTTCTCAAAACAGCGTAAAAATACCGGCTCTAACTGCAAATAACCCTCAGACATCACAATATGATGCCCCATGGTATTTTGGGAGGCATCGCTTGCAGATAATACAAAGCTCAAATACTCCGATGGCAACTGCTCCAAAAGCAACAGCATTCTCTCTGCGAGTGTAGCGCCTAAGTATCTTACCACATTACATGCGAATTCTATGTTTTTGCTGATATCTTGCTTAAAAATATCACAAAGCGCCTTAGGAGAGTCTTTAACGCGCTCAAGTTTTGACAGCTGACGGATGACGTAACCCTCTGGCGGCACGCCTTCCGGCAGGCCTACAGCTTTTGATTGAACCAAATGAAAATCCCCTACGGATCAAAATACAATTTTATATTTTTTAAGCGCATACTGTCAAATAATAATTCACATAGGGGCGCGTCGGTCTTTGATAATCATTTAGTTGATTGACTCGTTCGCTGTCGCATCATAAACCAAATGAATACGTTAGGCTTGCCAGATGCTCATATTTTACATTTTCAAGCTTGAGTAATCGTTCAGGCTTACTTATGTGTCTTTTTTAGCAGCACAACTTTCTACGCAGTTCTCATAATAATTTACACCGATTTTAATGCGATCACGGTCATTTTTTCTACGCCATGCATTAGTATCTCGAAGTGAATACACGCATCCACAATATTCTTGCTTGTAAAACGCTTCGCGTTTTGCAATCTCATACATACGAGCAGCCCCACCATTCTTGCGCCAATTGTAAGTCCAGTAAGTAACATTCTGATAATGACTTGCAGCACGCACTCCTGCCTCATTAATTTGATTCATATCTTTCCAACGTGAAATACCAAGCGAGCTGCTTATAACAGGAAATCCATTTTCATGCGCATAAAGTGCCGTGCGTTCAAAACGCATATCAAAACAAGCAGTGCAACGTTTACCGCGCTCAGGCTCCCATTCAAGCCCTTTTACCCGTTCAAACCAGTTATCTTTATCATAATCTGCATCAATATGCTCTATTCCATGTTTCTCAGAGAATTTAATATTCTCTTCTTTACGAATTTTATATTCTTGCTCAGGATGAATATTGGGGTTGTAAAAAAAGATGGAAAAATCGATGTTAGATGCCAATAAGGCCTCCATCACCTCACCTGAACAAGGCGCACAGCACGAATGCAGTAATAATTTTTTAGCGCCATTTGGTAATTCTAAAACGGGTCTTTCAAGCATCATTTATTCCTCCTCAGGCAAGCATATAAAGTGCTCACGATAATATTTTAGCTCTTCGATTGAGTCTTTAATGTCCTCTAAGGCCAAGTGTTTAGATTGTTTTTCAAAGCCCTTAGGCAGTGCAGGTGCCCATCTGCCCGCCAACTCTTTTAGAGTGCTCACATCAATGTGCCGATAATGGAAAAAATTAGCCAGCTCCGGCATATAGTTACATAAAAATCGTCTATCTTGGCAAATGGTATTCCCACACATGGGAGACACCCCTTTGTCTAAATATTTTTTCAAAAAAGCCAGTGTTTTTTCTTCTGCTTCTCGTTCTGTCACCTGACTGATACGAACTCTGTCAACGAGCCCCGACTGGGTATGTTGTCTTGTATTCCATTCATCCATTGCATGTAGTCGTGCATCGGGCTGATAAATTGCAAAAACAGGCCCTTCCTCCAAAATATTCAAATGCTTATCTGTCACAATCGTCGCAATTTCAATGATTCTATCAAGCTCAGGTGAGAGCCCGGTCATTTCTAAGTCTATCCAAATTAAATGCTGTCTATTTTTCACGGATTACCTCAACTCAAGCGCGCTTGCACAGCTGCTACACGACGTGCATGTAACGCCTTTTTCATATCAGCACCCTGATGCCCTTCAGCTACAAGCGTGCGCATATCAACCTCTTCACACGCTTTCAGTGCTGACTGCCATATATTTTGCCCGATCGTACGCGCTTCACAGACGTATAACAAGTCTAAAAATCGTTCAGGTTTACGAAAAGCATCTACCTTTTCAAGCACGCAGACCATTGCCTCTGCATCCACCTCAGCTCTCAAGGAAAGCACCTCACAAACAGATGCGGCAAGTACGGCAAGTGTACGATATGTATTCGGCACTCGAAATACACGACAAATTGCCTCTATTTGCTCAATATCTCCTAAAAGATACAAAAACGCTGCAAAGCGCACCAAAGGGCTCTCTGCACACTGGCTCACACTTGAAAGCGCGCTTTGCATGCGTGTTAGAACCTCTTTCTTAAAGCTTGGAAATATCTCATCTAATGCACCCAAGTCATGCAGCACTTGCATGAAAACTTCAGGGTTTTGTGTCTGTAAGCTTTTATGCCATTCTTGCCAAACACGCTCAGGCACTAAGTATCTCAGCTCACCTTGTTCCACCATGCGAGACACAAGTGCACGGGTTTCATCGGCCACACGAAATCCCAAATGATAAAAGCGTGCTGCAAATCGGGCTAACCGAAGCACCCGCACAGGGTCTTCAACAAATGCAGGAGAAACATGCCGTAGTATTTTAGCACTGATATCGCGTGTGCCATTATAAGGATCAACTAAAATGCCCGCATCGTCTTCGGCGATTGCATTCATGGTTAAATCACGCCGCGCTAAGTCTTCTTCAAGTGTAACACGTGGGCTTGCATCACACACAAAGCCGCGATATCCAGCCCCTACTTTACGCTCAGTGCGCGCAAGTGCGTACTCTTCTTTGGTCTCAGGGTGTAAAAATACTGGAAAATCCCGTCCTACCTGCTGATAACCAAGCGCTAATAAAGCCTCTGGCGTACTTCCAACGACCACCCAATCTCGCTCATGAACAGGCTGTTTTAATAAGGCGTCACGAACCGCACCTCCCACCAAATAAACCTTCATTTCTCCCCTCGCATGCAGCTTTTAGGCTAATTCTCTTAACAATTTAGCAAAAAAACGTATAATTCCAGCCCCATTAATACAAAAAACACGAATTAGGATGCACTTCATGAATCTACACCTCACTATATACGGCACCCACTACCCTAAATCTAACTCGATCATGGCATATCACACATATACCTGCCAGGCTGTCGCTGATGACTATGTCCTCCCTGAAAGCGATCTCTATCCAAACAGTGACTCACCTTATAAAGATTTTGAACTGCACCAAATTCTTACCGTAAACGTTAGTGAACTTTTAGAACACGATTACATCGCAGCACTCCTCAAATACCTTGCTTTAAATCATCAACGCACTATGCCAGGCTCTGATGAGCTGGGTCGCATTCATGAAAGCATTATGCAAGACATTGCAAGCCCCGCTAAAGTGGCAACCGTACGTAAAGATATTTATGCGTTTTTTGAGCAACTTATGAGCATTCCCCTTCCCATCGCACAACTGTCACGACAAGTGTTATTTTCCCCCTCTGTCAAAGCAGCCCAATTACCCATAGACGATATCTTAAAGCAGCAAATAAGCCCTGATCTACAAATTTTATTCGCAATCGAAGACACACAAAATAAGATAAAAACCATGCCCTTCTTTCCATCTGAAGCAGCAGAAAAAAGAAAAGCAACCATTCAATTTCTACAGGGATATGGCCGCCTCTTTCATCAGCTGCTGAATAGTGAAACCATCAATCCAGAGTATGTTACAACCTGCCAATCAATCACCCAAATGTCAGAGACCCTTTTGCATACGACATTGCCTAAAAGTCCAGCAATAACTCAGTTTTTAATCACCACTAAGATGCTCACAGAACGCTTGGCAGACGCAGCAAAAAGCCAACTCCATGAAGAACGTATACAAGCAAGACAGCTTGAGAATGTGCAACCCTCATGCTTGTAACAAAACACCTTGCTTAATTTGCTTTAATAAGAAACGAGCCGGCGCAATATTCTCTACTAAAGATTGTGAGAGTGGTGCTGGCTCATGACAAATAGTCGCGACTAAATGCGATGCTGCAAGCGGTATACTCGTAAGCCCTCTCGATCCAAATCCTGCACACAGATATAAATCCGGATAATATGCTCCTGGCTTTTCAATCGTTTGTCCGCCATCTTTTGATAATGCTAAAAATTGTGTTTGAAACGCCAACACATCAGGCAAAGGTCCAACCAGCGGTAAATAATCAGGCGTTTTTGCACGCACTTCGGACCAGCTAGCGCACATATTAGAAGACCAAATAACAGGTGTTGGAAGGGCTGCTAGTTTCTCTAGATTTTCCTGATTATCATTGGTAGGGGCGACCGCGTTTGGGATTTCGGGATGAAAACTTGCCCCAAGCCAATGCATTCCCTCATCTGCCGGCAGCACATGCCCTGAGCCACACAAGGGTAATTTCAGCATGCAAGATGCATCATTACTTTGAATTGCTGTCATTTGTCCTCGAAATAATTCAAGAGGCAGATGTTTTGTTTCTAGAAAATTAGCTGCATGTGCACCATTCGCAAGCACGACAACAGGCGCATGCATCTTGGCTAAATGCCACAAGCCCGCTTCATACTGCAAGACATCAACCTGTGTGTTTGGTCGCCAATCAATGCCTGGTGTATCGATTAAAAAACGACATAAAGCAGGGGTATCAACCCAACCACCTCGGGGCACAAACAACGCTTCTGAATCGATAGATACTCCAGCCAAACGAGACGCCGTATCTGCATCTACAAAACGTGCCAAGGCTTTATATGCGGCGAGCCATGTATCTAAGGAGGCATGCTTTGCATTGAATTGTAAGAGCCCCTTTAATTCTCCTGGAAAAAGTCCAGCATGAATCCATTTGGCATACGTGCGATGCGCAAACAAAAAAGCCTGTAGCATCCATTCACTTAAAGGTGAGGCATATCCTGAAAGTTGTGGGTATAACACAGCTTTTTGAACCCCTGAAGCACCTCCTGCAACCTCTGACGCAGTGTCAAGAACGGTCACTTGAAAGCCACGCCTTGCAAGCAAGTGCGCTGTAAAACAACCGGCAAGACCTGCACCTACAATAATCACCTGTTTTTTTGAGGGTTTCGGGTGTGATGCGACAACCCATGGTGTGCGCGATTTTTTGAGCGATTTGGTGGCCCCTTTAAACTCTCCCCAAAGACAGTGTTTTTTTTGTCCAAAACCAGCTCTTTTAGACAAAACAAAGCCTGCAGCTTCTAGATGCCGACGCACCTCACCTGCCACAGAAAAGGTCGCGACTGTTGTTGCTTCATGCGATAAGAGCCCTAAAACATGTAATAAGTCTTCAGACCAAAGTGCTGCATTTTTGGAGGGCGCAAAACCATCTAAAAACCAAGCGCTTATATGCCAAGGGCGTAATGTTGCTTCAGCGGCATGCTTGCCGCAAACAAGCAGTGAACGAAACATATCTAATGCATCGCCAAGCATTAAGTGTAATGTCACGCGCGACGCCTCAAACGTTAGTGTATGCATACCAGGCGTTAAAATAGGATAATCTGCAAGTAATAGTTGCGCTTCTCTAGATAGCGTAGGCCAAAGGCTTAAGCTACGTGATAAATCATCCAAACAAAGGGGGTGTTTTTCAGCAGAAAACAGCACAAGCTTTGCGCCTTTGGGTGCATGCTTGATAAATAGCTGCCACGCAAGCAAACAATTTACTCCAGTTCCAAACCCAAGCTCACCAATCACAAACGTATCTGTTTCGGCCAGTGCCTTATAACGCGCAATTAAGTCATTGCCATTAATAAAGACATGAAGCGACTCTTCAAGCCCATGCTCAACTGAAAAGTAAATATCATCAAACTGTGTGGCATACGGTATGCCTCCATGCCAAGTGAGTACAGCAGGCACCACAGGTTTAAATCGTGTACTCATAAAAGCGCTCTTTTTGATTTAATATTAGGCAAATTGTTTTTGTTTGTCCTATCATTAAGCATAACGTGCTCGATAAGTTCAGCATCTTAAAGGAGAAAGCATGAAAGTAAAGCTCGCCTGCATCCTAGCCCTTATTTTAAGCTTTTTTGTGGTCGCATGCGAAGGACAGCCGCGTATTGAAGAAAAACAAGAAAAAAAAGTACCATCCCGCACCGAAAAATTTCTATCAATGCTTAAAGCGCCACAGTGCGAACGCAAACCTTATCGCTCCTTACATGCTATCAAAAAAATGTTAAATCAGTCTGATGTCGGTATGAGCCCTGTGGTTATCAGTAAAGTAATGACCACCTTAAGATGCGCTCAAGCAACCCAGACACCCCATAATCACATTTTAACGGTTATCGACTACTCAAAACCATCTAGCGAGAAGCGATTATGGGTTTTTGATTTAAGAGAAAACCGTATGCTTTTTCATACTTATGTATCACATGGTATTACATCCGGCACCTTACTCACCAAGCAGTTTTCAAATAAATATAATAGCAAAGCAAGTAGCCTTGGTGTGTATCGAACCGACCAATCCTACTATGGTCGACACGGACTCTCACTCCGCTTAACCGGCCTTGAGCAAGGTTTTAACGATCATGCATCAGGACGCGCTATCGTCATGCATTCGGCCTGGTATGTAAATGAAGATTTTATTAATAAATATGGTCGACCTGGCCGCAGTTGGGGCTGTCCTGCCATTTCAAGAGAAATGAAAAAACCTCTCATTAATGCGATTAAAGAAAATGCGCTATTGGTGGTTTACTATCCTGGAGAGCAATGGGTACGTCACTCAAAATATTTAAACTGCCGAAATTTTTCGGCCTTACAGCAGGTAGACTTACAAGAAACAGCCCTTAAAGAACCAACTGAA
>JASBUO010000079.1 GCA_030147855.1 Gammaproteobacteria bacterium | reverse complement strand
CATTAGCTTTATACTCCTCTTGTTAGTCACATTACTTGTGGGTGGGTTACTGAGCAGTGCCTTAAGTTTTATTTTAAATCGCTCACCACTCAAAGGCACCGACAGGCTACTTGGCATGGGATTTGGGTTAGTTCGTGGTGTTTTTATTGTGGCTTTACTGATTGGGGTGGTAAGCCTCACATCCCTTGCAAAAGAATCTGAGTTTAGGCAGTCACAACTATATGGACGCTTTAAACCCATTTCGGAATGGATATTTAGCTTTATGCCACAAGTACTACATGAAATGAATGGGTTGCAGCAGAAAGAAAAAACCTCTGAGAAAGCTCCTGAAAAAAACAACAATGAACTAGAAACTGAATCAGAAAGTAGTATCCCGGACTAGAAAAGAGCCCCTAGCAAGCTCTGGATGACAGATTTGGGGTATTACTTGTTGTTTAAGCAATGCTGCAAAATCATCAATATCACAAGAAATTTACTCGACTGGTGCCGACATCTTACCCCCCATTTTACCGCAGCATCCAGTGGCCTTTGGATACCACGCATAAAGCGCAGTACGCAGAGATGAAAAAGTAGTTTTTGAGCCTTTCAGCCAATTATCAACGCGCCCTGGTCTTTTTTTTATAAGGGAGGTATCTCGGCTCCCAAAAGCGCGCCTCAATGTTCTTATCAACCTCTGTTTTATTTTTATGTGTCGCCAAATCTTCGCTGATAGCAGCATGAGCAACCGCGCGTGCGATTTCTTTGGCAACCGTTTGTGCTTCTTCAAGAGATGGTAGAAGCGGACGAAAACTGTCTTTTTTGCTAGGTGAAAATTCACTTAAAGCCTGAGATGCGGCCCAAATCATGTTTTTAGAAAGTTTTTTTGCGCCAACCGCAAGCACCCCAAGGCCAATACCAGGAAAGACCAGTGCATTATTGCATTGAGCAATATCAACCAGGCGATTCTGATACTCAACTGCTGGAAAAGCAGTCCCTGTTGCAATAAGCGCACGGCCTTCCGTCCACTTTAAAATATCTGCAGGTGTCGCTTCACATTTATCATCTGGATTTGATAAAGGGAAAACAATAGGGCGCTTACATGTGTTTGCCATACTTTGAATAATATCTTGTGAAAATGCCCCTGTTTGTGCAGAGCATCCGATTAAAACCGTCGGTTTAATATGGCGCACTGTGTCCGTAAGCGATGGATACCCATCCCCTGGATACTTCCACTTCGCGCGCTCTGACTTGGCGCGAGCATAAGGCTTTTGCTCACTTGTAAGTGTTGCATCATCATTCATCAGTAAACCCTGACGGTCAATCAACCAGAAGCGTTTATAAGCCTCTTCAGGGCTTAAGCCTTGCCGAACCATTGCATCCACAATTTGATTGCTAATGCCTGTTCCAGCAGAGCCTGCCCCACACACAACAATACGCTGTTTTTCTAATGACGTTTCTGTCACATGGCATGCTGCAAGTAAAGCAGACAAAGTAACAGCCCCTGTACCCTGAATATCATCATTGAAAGTACACATTTTATCTTTAAAAGACGCCAAAATTTGACTCGCATTTCGACGACCAAAATCTTCCCAGTGCAAAAAGGCTTTAGGAAATTTCTTGTGAATTGCCGTCACAAAGCGATGAATAAATTTATCATATACTTCACCATGTACTCTTGGCTGAGGGCAGCCTAAATAAAATGGGTTATCTAGTAACGCTTGATTATTCGTGCCTACATCTAGGAAGATAGGGAGCGTACGGGTTGGATCAATTCCCCCACATAAGGTATACACCATGAGTTTAGCCACAGGAATATCCATACCTCCAATGCCTTGATCTCCAATACCGAGTATACCTTCACCATCTGTTACAACAATCAAGTCAATTTCAGGGTTTGAGCGATTCTCTAAAATTGCTTCAATATGCGGCTCGTCCATTTGTGAGATA
Organism: Gammaproteobacteria bacterium; assembly: GCA_030147855.1. Lineage (GTDB taxonomy): Bacteria > Pseudomonadota > Gammaproteobacteria > Legionellales > Legionellaceae > JAALKW01. The sequence continues at coordinate 2,078 of JASBUO010000079.1, read as the reverse complement.
TACAAGCCACGTGCTTGACGATATTCGCGACTAAATTCTTTGACCGCAGAACCAACAATCGGAGTATAAATAACAGGAATCATTTCAAGTAGGTGTCGGCTCACTAACTTATAAAACAGCACCTGATTTTTATTATTAAGATTGTTTAAATAAATATTTTTCTGTAAAGGCGTTTCATAATCACTATATTGTAAATATGCGCGCTTTACTTGCTCATCTAGCGTTTCAACACGGTAGGGAAGTTTTCCTAAAAGGCCTAGCTCAAGTCGCTCATTATGCGTAAAAGCCGTGCCTTTATTAAGCTGAGGGGTTGTTAAAATCTGTTTTCCAACGATGGATGTTTCAAGAAAGTACTCACCCGTTTTTTTATCCTGACAAATTTTAAAATCAAGCATATGCAAAGCTACCTATTTGTTATGTTACGCTTACCTTCTAATATAGTTGAAATTAAGTGAAGAGAAAGACCATAGATATCTTACACTATAAAGAATCAAACGTTTAAACATACGGGTGAGTGCACAGGGAAAGGTCAAAAGTTCCTAGTGCTAGCATTTCTGGGTGTGAGGGCTAGAAATCAATCAGAGATTTCGGTGTGCTTAAAATAGACTGGTTGAAACAGTTTTCTCCCTATGAAAATGGTATTCTTATCGATGACATAATAGCTCGCGTGATGAGAAAACTGAATACCAAACAATTCACAACTTTCTTTACACGTTGGATACAAGCCGTAACAAAAGCAACAGACGGTGATGTTATTGCCATTAATGGCAAAACCCTGCGATGTAGTTTTAATACAAGCGATGAAAAATTGGCGATTCACATAGTCAGTACTTGAAGTACTGCTAACGGCATTGTATTAGGGCAAGAAAAAACAGCAGAAAAAAGTAATGCTTCTGAACCCCTTGTTTTGTTTCAGCAGTCATTTTACCATCAATAAATCCCTTCTTACGATACAGAGTGCAGCTAATGACAAATAAAACGACTTTTTTAAAATGGGCTGGATTAGGCCTTACTTTATTACTCGGTGCCTGTTCACCCCAAAACGAAAAGGGCTATTCTGGTAATCCTAAAGCGCTACAAGAAGCCATGAAGCACTGTCCTGAAAAGTCTCCTAAACATGTAAGCTGCGAACAGCTCGGTGAAATTGCAACGCGCATTAATCAACTTGCTTATAAGTTACGAGTTGATCAACAAGCATATGGCAAGGATATTTTGGCCCTGCAAGAAACGATTACACTGCAACGTAGCACGCTACAAAAAAAACCCAATGAAGCAACGCTGCAAAAAAGCCTTAAAAAAAATGAGCGCCATTTGCAAGAACACTTAGCAGTTGTGCGCTGGCTTGCCTCACCGGAGCGCCACTAAATGCGAATATTAGTCAGTAACGATGATGGCGTACAAGCACCAGGTATTCGCATACTTGCCGAAACTCTCACAGATATCGCAGACATTTATGTCATGGCTCCCGATAGAAATCGTAGTGGGGCCAGCAATTCTTTAACCCTTTCAAGCCCCTTACGTGTGAGAGAGCTCGATAATGGCTACTACAGTATTGAGGGTACGCCAACCGATTGTGTGCACTTAGCCTTAACCGGCTTTTTTAAGTTTAGCTTTGATATGGTTGTCTCAGGTATTAATGACGGTGCAAATTTAGGCGATGATGTATTGTATTCTGGTACCGTTGCCGCTGCAATGGAAGGACGAAATCTCGGTTTTCCAGCCATTGCTGTTTCTCTTGCCGGGCGGCCTGTTGAGCATTATGAAACTGCTGCAGCTGTTGTAAAGCACTTGGCTTCTAAACTTAAATCAGCCCCTTTGCGCTCACACACCATTTTAAACATCAACGTTCCCAATGTACCTATCAATGAGCTTCAGGGTATTGAAGTCACACGGCTTGGCACACGTCACGCTGCAGAAAGAACCGTTGAGACCACCGACCCTCGCGGTCGTCCTATTTACTGGATTGGTGCACCTGGTGAAAAAGCCGATGCGGGCCCAGGAACTGATTTTCATGCCATCAGCCAAAATGCTGTCTCCATCACACCATTAGATCTTGATATGACACACTATAAAATATT
>JASBUO010000043.1 GCA_030147855.1 Gammaproteobacteria bacterium | reverse complement strand
CTCAAACAACAGCACAGAGAAAAATATTTACCCCGTTGTTTCAGCCAGAACCGAAACACATACACATCTGACTTCGTCAATCACCTTATTTTTTAGAAGAATTCTTAATCAAACAACCTTTGAATTTCCTACAACATCAAGAAATGCCAAAAAATAGGGTAAGACAATTTTGTGGTCGCATGAAGCGTTTGCATCGTGAAGGAATGGGAGCTACAGAGATATCTAGGCAGATGAAAATTGGTCGTTCAACCGTGCATAAGTTGATCACTCCTCCCGTTTAGCAAAGTGTCCATTTTTAATGGAGCAGAGCACAATTAAAACCGCTCTTCCACCCGAGTGAAAATATGTACTATTTTAACTTAACGGGAATGCTAAAAATCAAAACTGAAAACATTAATAATAGTAAAGCATAATATAAAACAAGAGTGTATCTCGACTTTGCCATTTGTATCGGCCAGGATTATTCACTGCCGCAACATGTTCAATAAACAGCCGTTTACCTTCTGGTTTCAACACACGATAAATTTCTGATAATGTTTTATTCAAATGCTTCACTGTACAAAGCACCAGCGTGCATACTACCACATCAAAACTCTCATCCGAAAAAGACAAGTGCTCGGCCTTATCAGACAAAACTTCAATATTGGCATGCGTATTGCTCTTAGATATTTTCATCTTCAGCTTTTTGCGCATATGAATGCTCGGCTCGGCAAGGACTAATTTTTTTACAACCTCAGGGTAAAATTCCAAGTTGGCCCCAGTACCACAACCAAGCTCTAATACATCTCCTGAGGCATGTTGCAATAATTGCTTTCGCCTTTTAGGCCTTTTTCCTCTGCATCTCGCATGAGATTGTCATAAATCTTCGCCATTAACCATTGACACATCGTGTTAGACCTCTTCTTTATAACCAACATCCACATCGTAACCCGCCTGAGCATCAAGGCTACCCCAATTTCGGGTTAAATTACAGAAACGGGGCAAATGCGAATCATAGTATAAAACACGTTTGGATTGTTTTTTTATATGTACTATAAAGGCATATTTCAACCAAAATAGAGTGCCATCTGCGCAAACTAAAATGATTTCACATCAACCATTTAGATTATTTTGAATGAATAAAGATGTTTGATCGCGCTAAATTTTCCTTCAGTTCGCATTTGCCCCGTTTCTGTAATTAAACCCGTGCGACACGAAGTCGCTATACAAACTGTTGCTGCAGGCAGCCACCTGAAAGCAACCTACTGTTCCGTCAGTAGTTCTCTACCTAGGCATGCGATTGGAGTAATCCGATGGTGTGAAGCTCTAGGGACAATGAAGCCGCGGGAAACCGTAGATGGGCCTGTGAAGGCAAATCGAATCTGCTAGCACAAGAGCGGAGAGGAGCTAGAGATGAGTGGTATGGTTAATGTAATATGAACTTTCATATAAACGTCGTGATTACAAAGGAGCCAAATGTGCTGACAGGCTCTGACCAAAATGGTACTGCAGTCAAGAGAGCTGATTGGGTTTTTCAGCTTTCACGGATAACAAGACTGCCGGCGGATAAGAAAGAACCTAACCCACTCTGTTTGTGAAGTGAAACGTGGCAACCCCGTACGATTCCCCTACTGGGGACAGCGTATCGCAAGATTCGCCTATGATTGTGCGGGTGTAGGAGACTGGAAGAAGCGAATGCCTTGCTGTAATGGTGAGGATACTGATTGAAACATAATCAGATACGAAAGTGTGCAGACATCCAGTTGGTCTTTAGCGCAAGATAGTTTGAAGAATCGACAGCATGAGGAAAAGCAAATGACAGCAGTAGCAACATTACTGACTGGTGCGTCTTCACCCTTTGCCACATGGGATTCCATCAATTGGGATACCGTTAAAGCTGAGGTACGCCGACTCCAAATACGTATTGCGAAAGCTATCAGCGAAGGTCGACACGGCAAGGTAAAATCATTGCAGTGGCTACTAACGCACTCGTTTCATGCCAAATTACTGGCAGTGAAACGAGTTGTACAAAACCAAGGGGGAAAAACACCCGGGGTTGATAAAATCGTTTGGAAAACCTCACAACAAAAGATGAAGGCAGCTCAGTCATTAACACGGACGGGTTATCAAACCCAACCACTCAGACGGATTTATATTCCCAGAAAGGACGGACGCCAAAGACCGCTTTCAATTCCAACTATGAAGTGCAGAGCAATGCAAGCTTTACATTTGCTTGCGCTGGATCCAATAGCGGAATTTTATGCGGACAAAAACAGCTATGGGTTTCGCCCAAAGCGTGCTGCGGCCGATGCTCTTGGAGCCTGCCACCTTGCATTAGCAAAGAAAGGCTCGTCTCAATGGATTCTCGAGGCGGACATTAAATCCTGTTTTGACAAAATTTCCCATGATTGGCTACGGGATAATATTCCGATGGATAAAGAAATTTTGAGCAAATGGCTATCAGCTGGCTACATCGAGAATGGTGTTTTACATCAAACAGGATCTGGCACCCCACAGGGTGGCCTTGCGTCACCAACACTTCTGGTTCTAACGCTCAGCGGATTGGAAAAGGCAGTACACAGTGCCATATCCAAGCGCAAGGATAAAGTTCATTTCAGCATCTATGCGGATGATTTTATCATAACGGGCTCTTCGAAAGAAGTATTGGAAACAAAGGTAAAACCGCTGGTGGAGTCATTTCTGTATGAGCGTGGGTTGGAATTTTCGCAAGAAAAGACCAAAATCACACACATTGATGATGGGTTCGATTTCTTAAGCACCAATGTACGCAAATACAAAGGCAAGTGCATTACTAAGCCTTCAAAAGACAGCGTCAAACGCTTCTTGAGTGACATTAGGGATACTATTAAATCAAACCCCACAGCAAAAACGGAAAACTTAATCCATCTACTAAATCCAAAAATTCGTGGATGGGCTAACTATCATCGGTTCAGCTGTGCAAAAAGAACGTTTAGCTACGTCGATCACTGTATCTACGAGGCATTGTGGCGCTGGGCTCATCGCAGGCATCCAAGGAAAGGAGCGTCATGGTTAAAGAAGAAATACTTTCGAAACCATAGATTAAGAGATTGGATCTTCTCTGCGAAAAACTCAAAAGAAAACAGCATGAGTGAATTTGTGGATCTACTTAAAGCAAGCTCTATCGCTGTTAAAAGACATATCAAAATCAGAGCTGAAGCCACACCCTATGACACACGATTTACGAAGTACTTTGAAAAAAGGAAACGTTATTCTAATGTCTGTGCTGGGAGGTCAAAATGATTAGATATGCACCAGATGAAACAAGATAGCTGGGTCAACCAAAGTTGGCTCTGAAAAGGCTTGAGCGGAGTGCGGTGAAAGTGTGCGCCATGGTAGCGTATTGAGAAATTCTTGGTCTAACCAAGCAAGGTTCAGAACAAATGACCTTGAGGTGAACTCCTAACCTAATCTTGAAAAAGTGAGGGGACAAGAGCCTGGATGTAAAGCGGGAATTATCTGAAGATGTGTAAGATAGAGACCCGCAACACCTGAACGATATGATTAAAGCTAAACTGCCTGAAGTCTAGTTCTCAGTGGTGGTCCGCACACTCGTTGGTATCACATCTAAAACCCAACGCTTTCGGTAGACATAGAATCAACTTTCTTCTATGTTACGTTCTGATCGAAAGACGATGAGTAATGAACTCATTAAAGAGAACGAAAGGACAATCTAAGTCGTTCTAGACTAACCTATGGTTGGTATCGTTTCTCAATGAAGAAACATGGGATGGCCTAAGGGACGCGAGTCCTAAGGTCACGGAGTCATCGTAGTAGTCAATGGGAATAATGCCCCATTCTAGGAGCACGGGAGAGCCGTGTACAAGGCAAAGGATGACAGGTAATTAAATAGCAAAGGAACTCGTTAGGTACGCACGATGCGAAACGCCGAGACGATACTCACTATTATACGCAACTATGGGCAACGTAAGCTGCCGGTAAAAGACGCGTATCGACTACTATATCAGCGTGACCTGTATCTCCACGCTTACGGAAAACTTTACCGTAATGACGGCGCGATGACTAAAGGAATCACTGATGAAACAGTCGATGGCATGTCACTGGAGAAAATTGATTGCATCATTAAGGCAGTACGCAATGAACAATATCGATGGACCCCAGTGCGACGTACTTACATTCTTAAAAAGAATGGGAAACAGAGACCGTTAGGACTACCCACCTGGTCTGATAAGTTGCTTCAAGAGGTAATAAGGAGCTTACTGGAAGCCTATTATGAACCAAGGTTTAGTCCTCGCTCTCATGGGTTTCGACCTAAACGAGGATGTCACACCGCACTAAGTGAAGTAATAAAAAAAGGACGGGGTACTAAATGGTTTATAGAGGGAGATCTTTGCGCATGTTTTGATAAAATCGATCATACGGTTTTACTTAATATTTTGAGCGATAACTTTCAGGATAACCGATTTATACGTCTTATTACTGCGCTTCTCAAAGCGGGATATTTAGAGGAATGGAAACTTAATAACACTCACAGCGGGGTTCCGCAAGGCGGTGTTGTAAGTCCGATCCTCAGTAATATAGTGCTTGACCGCTTAGATCAGTACGTTGAAAATCAACTTATACCAGCATCTACACGCGGCCTAAAACGGAAGACTAATCCACCTTATGCTGCAATAACAATGCGAGCTTCGGAGGCTAGGAAAAAGGGAAACTGGGAACACGCGGATAGATTAAGTAAACAAGCTCAATCTATGCCATCTCGTGATCCAGATGATCCTAATTTTCGACGTCTGTGGTATGTCAGATACGCCGATGATTTTCTCTTGGGATTGATTGGGTCTAAAAGCGAAGCCGTTGAGATAAAGCATATGATCTCAACATTTCTCACCAATGATTTAAGGCTTGAATTGAATAGTGATAAAACACTAATCACACATGCTCGCAATCAGAGAGCTAAGTTTTTAGGATATGAAGTTCATATATTACATGAAGACAGCAAACATGATCACCGTGGTCAACGCTGCATAAATGGCAGTATAGGGCTTTGTGTACCAATGAGAGTAAAGCAGGAAAAGTGTGTTCGCTACATGCGAAACGGAAAACCCATACATTTACCTCAACGAACAATCGATACTGTTTATAGTATCGTCTCGCAATACCAAGCAGAACTTAGAGGGATCGTGCAATACTATCGAATGGCTTATAACCTTCATACATTGAGTCAGTTAAAACACATAATGGAGGTATCGTTAGTGAAGACGTTGGCAAGTAAATACAAAACAACGTGCACAAAAATCTACAAGCGATACGGCGCCAAGATTGAAACTGAAGAGGGAGAACGGAAGGTCATCCTCGTCAGGGTTGATCGTGATCTGCCAAAGAAACCGCTTGTTACCCACTTCGGTGGTGTATCCCTGAAATGGAACAAATGGGTTAACATCAATGACAATCTTACAGAACCAATCTGGAGTAAGCGCAGTGAGTTAGTACAACGCCTGCTAGCACAAGAATGTGAATTATGTGGTGCACAAGAAAAAATAGAGGTGCATCACATCCGAAAACTCGCAGACTTAAAGCAAAAAGGAGGTACTACACAACCGGAATGGAAAAAACGAATGGCAGCAAGAAATCGAAAAACCCTTGTTGTTTGTCGCAGCTGCCATGAAAACATCCAATACGGTAGATATGATGGGCCTAAGCTTCCGGCGTAACAATTACTGGAGAGCTGCTTGACATCGAAAGAGTCACGAGCAGTTCGGAGAGGGGCTGATGGAAAAGTACATCGTTACCGATGTAACTCGCTGGCAGCCTACTCTACCGCACGCTCCGTTCTTATGGGACGGGGTCGCAGTAATGTGATCCTGTTACCTACCAATGTGCTGAGACCATCGGTGCATCAGTGGTACATCAGAAAAATCCAGCAGTCTAAACTCAATAGGATAATCAGTAACTTTCAACGTGTTAATGGCTCGCTCTCTGTATGTGTTTCTAGTTCATTATATTTGATTACTGTGGCTTCCCGCAATTTTTCAAAATCATTTTGATCAAACTTTAATATTTCAGCGGATAAGTTTTTAACCAACGCATTCATTTGAATAATCAATTGATGACAATGTTTTTCAACTGGGCGATTTACCGCTCTACGCTTATCTTCTATATTTTGCATACCTAAATGTATCAATTGATTGATGACATTAGACATTGACTCTTCATTTTGAATGGCTAATGATGATAAACAACTGTACATCGAATCAGATAATGTAACAGATAATCTTGGCATACCTACCCCTCCTTAATGCTCTAACTCTTTAAACAGAACTCGCGCTTCATGCGCTTTTTGAAACTCTAATTGCTTTGCTTCAGGCTGATGGCGATTACCACGCTTCGCCTCTTCAAATGTTTTTTGTTTATCAATAACGGATTGAATAGAAAGCGCACCTTTTTCTTTGAAGCGTAATTCATGGGCTTTTAGTTTATGACTTGAAATCATATCTAAGGCCGCCTTTTTTTCATCTATATTGCGATGAATGGCTGCCCGTAAATCATCTCGATGATCTGTGACTAGTGTCATGCCATGAATTGCACGAGAAATTTGAACGTAAAAGTTTTTCATGGTCGCCCCAAATTGATGATAAGACTCCATAAGCCCTATACCATATGGCGCGTCTTTACCTTGAACTTTATAATTGGTCAGTACATAGCTGTAATCCAAGTGCTTAAGCGCAGGATGATCTTTATGAAACACCTTTGACTGACCATCTTTCGTTCTTACAATCACCCTGTCATTCTGTATGGCTTCCAATTTTATTAATTCACCATTACGAATCCCTTCCGCTTTAAAATTTCGTGTCCACATCAAATGATCGCCTTGACTCAACTCTATGGATGCAGACTGATAAATTTCCATCGGCCGTTCAAACGCCGCTGTATGCGTTTTATAATGAGGTAAAGTTTTCAGTGAAAAATTGTACGTTTTTCCATAGTCATCAATAAGCGGTAATACGTTATTACGACGATGTTTAGCTGATATGCTTCCCACATGATAATACTGATTTTTCTCTATCCTGTGCCGTATAAAATCTTGATTAAACCGTACAACATCACCTTTTTGATAATAGGCAACAAAACGCTGCTGAATAGGCTCCATCGATTTTGATTTGAGTACAGTTTTTGAGACACCTCCTTTCAAGGCACCTTCATCTTTTAGTCCTTGACGAATTAAATGCGTAATGGCTTCTCGATCACGATGTGTAGGCGCAAACAGTAAGGTGGCTTCTCGGCGTTCTTGACTCATAGAAAGCCATTGATCTGAAATCCATGATCTACGCATTTCCTGTGTCGACAACTCTACAACATCAAGTTTTTCAAAAGCTTTTTGCAGCTCACCTCGCGTGGTATGTATCACTACCTCTTTCAAGGTGTCATTTTTTTGTCGAACAATGTCGTTCATCACCGTGGTTTCGATGCCATAGTCCTGAATTAATCCAAAGATTCGTCCATTATTTACGCTTGGTAATTGCGCCCTATCACCGACAAGAACCATCCTCGCATCTGTGCGTTCAATATGCTTTAATAATGCATGGCCTTGTGGTGAAGACAGCATCGATGCTTCATCCACAATAAAAATGGTTTTACTTAAACTACGTTTAGGCGCGCTTTTAATTTCTTCATAAACCGTGGGAAAAACATCTGATTGAATACCCGCTTTAGTTTGTAATTCATTAACTGCGGAACTTGCAACAGCAATACCTCTTAATCGATAACCTTTCTCCCCTATCAAAAGACGCGCCTCTGCTAACATGGTTGTTTTAGCAACACCTGCATAACCCTGTATCGCCAAATATCTATCTTTTGTTGTCATAAATGCTAACATAGATTCTGTCTGTGAAGCAGTCATCGCATAGGTTTGTTTAGGCTTGCGCTTCTTTTGAAACTCCTCCACTTCTTGGGAAGTCGCTATTGCTTTGACTGCACCTTTATTCCCATCAATACGTGCAATTGTTTCGGCTTCTAAGGTTAATAACCAAGGCGTTGTTAAATAATTTTCTTTGGTCAGCACACACGCTGCAGCATAAAGATTTTGTTTTGTCTTTTCATCCGAAATTGCCGCTAGAATCACCTCCTGAGAAATAGAACGTTCATGTACTAAACTGTGCTTTAAGCTTTCTGTAAACAATGCACGCTCTGTAAATACAGAGGTACGCTGGCTTAATGTTTCAATGCCCACATTCACACAAGCACTTGCTGCCAAAGCTTCAGACATCACCTCTTTAGGTCTCAATTTTTCAGTAAAACTGTCCAGTTTATCTTTAATAATGTCAAACCAACGCTCTGAGGCAATAGGCTCCCCACGCGTTACCATAAACTGTTTTGCATCAAAGCCATGAACTTTAGCGCGCGCTTCCCAATCACGCACAAGCGTATGCATATGATGCTCTTCCTTGCCACTACGTGTGATTTCAGTTGCAAGCGATGCACTTTTAGCGCCCTGCCATCCTCTTTCCTCCATAAGACGCTCAATGTCTTCTCTTCTTCTAGAAAATTCTTTCAAAACATGTTCTGGTACACCATCGATTTCAAATAAGCCATTTCCTGTTAGGCGTAATTGAAACCCTGCCTCCTTAAGGCTGTTCGCCAGATGCTGTCGATATAAGAGCCCCCCGTAACGCTGATGATTTTGAATTTGTTCAAGTACACCTTCAACGCGTGACTTGTCACTTGCAAGCGAGCGCGCTTTACCATCCCAAAAGGTTAGATTCAGGGTCACACAATGTGTATGAAGCGCGGGATCATTCGCTCTTGAACTTGGCTGTCTAAATGCCGCGATGAGCAAATTATCTGTCTTTTGATATTTAATTTCACCATTGATGCAAACACGCGTTTGCGCGAATTCAGCTTCTATTTTTGAAACGGCGTATTGTGCAGCCTTATCATGAAATTGAATCAATTCGTCGGCTACACCAAGGCCTGCTAATATTGACACACTTTTTGGCGCTGAAAATGTCATATCAAAGCCAGGACGATGTTTACCGTCAGGACTTTGCAATACTTGTCCATTTGGCAAACGTCCTTCCAATAAACTTAAAAATAACTTCAAATCGACTGCCCCATTGAGCTTTAAATAGGATTTTCCATGACCCAGCCATTGGGTAGCAGTTGAATCAGATACGTAATATTCAATTGTCTTTGCATAATAGCTATGAGCGCCTTTTGCTGATTTTAATGGTTTTGTACTCAACATATTGCTAATCCAAATATTCATGCACCCGCTCTTTAGGAGATGGGCCGTTTAATACAACATCATAAGGTTCTATTGGCTGCATGAGGTTACTGTCTTCTTGCGGAGTAATGACTGCCTCTTGCCATGGCCTTAATATCAATCCCTCTGAGAGCATTGGTCTACTGTGATACTTAAGTTTTAATTGGGTCACCGGATAACCACTGGGTAAACGTAAAAAACAAGCAAGGTTAGGTAAGTCTAGAATTTCAGGGTAAGAAACAATGGGCCTTACCACACGTTGATTACCAAGCGATATACCATCTCTCACACTATTTGCGCCGTATGAATAGTTTTCACGTGATTCATCCAAGTCTTCTTCTCCAAGCTCACGTGAAACAATGCGGGCCATGTCACTGCTTGAGCTTCGGAAGAAAAATCGTGTATTGAGCAAGTCAAAAATTTCCTGTGCCCCACTCCTCCCATACACTTTTTCAAGCTGGGCAAAACTCTGCATCCCCAATAAAAAACAACCGCCAAACTTGCGCACTTCTGCAATCGTCTCACCTAATAATGGCAATCGATGTAAACTTGGAAGTTCATCACAAATAAACCAAACCCGCCGTTTTTTATAAGCGTCCAAGCTCAGCATTGTAAGAGAAGCCATCGCAAGCCACATAGACATCAATGGTTTTAATGCCTTTTGGTGTTCTCCATTGGAAGAAATAAATAACCAGCCTTTTTCCTCATCATTTAACAAATAATCACGCACTGAAAATGGTGAATCAGTATTCTCATGCACTAAAGACTGCAAAGATTTGATATATGTTGTTATTACAGATCGAATAGAAATGGCAGTCTTCTCAATTTTTTGGCTAACTAACGTTGCTGCAGGTGTATCTTCAAGATATGCTTCAAGTTGTGAAAATTCACTGGTCAGTAACAAACGCAATAGCTTTTCTAAAGAGCGATTTTTATCTTGTCGCATCCTTGATGCCGCACATACAAAAACGGTTCGTGCCGCATTGACCCAGAAGGGATCATTCTCACCTTGCATGGGAATCAGACTTTCAGCCATATTTTCCAAATCAGAATCTCGAGGTGCTTCTCGCCACAAATCCCAATTGGCGCACCGCATATCAAAAGGGTTGAGTACTTTATCTTGCTTCTCTTGATAATAAAGCGGCATAAACGCACAACCTTTATCATATACAATAACCCTGTCACCTCGTTTACGAAGGCAGTCGAGTATTTTCATAATCAATTGGCTTTTACCCGTTCCTACCGTGCCATGCACCAGCATGTGCTGAAACTCACTGTCCTTAACCAAGGGAAAACCATCTATTTTGATATCTGATGCTTTTCTATTAGCGATGATTTGTTGTTTAACTAATTTTTCATCAACACATTGTGTGCCGCGTATTAACTGACTTTTTGATTGAAATCTACCCTTCTTAATAAAATAAATGGCAAGCAAAATAGCCAGTGACAATGAGCCAGAAAATGAGAACCAGATGCATTGAATCAACTTGTTAATACAGTCAGATGCAACATTTGTGTAATAAGGATAAGTCGTAAGCATCGTGACTGATTGCTTATAAGATTCACCCGAAAATGAAAGGATGAAGACATGCTCTTTTCTCAGTGCTTTAAAAATTTGTGCGGCATGATAGGCAACTGTTTGTTGCAATAACTCTAATGGAATAAAGCAATAAACAGCCCCAATAAAAAACACCACCCAAAAAACACAGTGGACACTAAAGAGGGCTTTATTAATTTGAAAAAACATCCGCAGATTATGAAAGGCAATTTGCCCACCGCGTGTAAAATATCTGGGATTGGACCGTTTGGCCATGATTCTTCCTTAAAAATGGACTTTCCTAACCACATCTTCCATCTGTGGTTCTGTTTCTTTAAGATCACAATTTGTGATCTTAAAGCTAACTACTTGTATTTACAATCTTTTCTACTTGATTCATTAGAGCAAAACTTGCTTGATCAAGCTTAGAAAATGCGAACCATTTTTTGCCTAAATCTTTAAGAGATGCACCAATATGGTATATTTCGCTTTGATCAATAATTAAAAATCGATCATGAGATAATCCAAATTGAAACAACTGAATCTCTTGATGTTGCTCATTGTACTTTTTTATATCTAACTCTAAATTTTTTGTTGCATTTTTAGACAAAATGCAAATTTTGACTTTGCTAGCTTTTGTGAATAATTCAAGTACCGTTTCATCAACATAATTATCAATAAGAATAATTGATTTTTTGGCTGATCTAACCAATTTAGAGATAAAAAGATATGCATCAAAAACCTGGCCATCAAAAAATATACCTTGGTTTGCAACTATAGGCTTGTCTTCTAAAGCAGAAAATATGGCTTCAAATTTCTCTTGTGTCTTAGCTTCATGCAAAATTTGCTTTTGCTCAATATGCTGAATTTTCGTAACTAAATCACTATGCATAGCAAAGAATTTTCTCATCTCCACAAAAGAATGCATAATTTGAATACTTATCTCAATAGCGGTTTTACTCTTTAATACTGCCGATAGCATCGCAACGCCTTGTTCTGTAAACACATAAGGCATGTATTTCCGATGTTGGCCTCTGGATAGAGGCTTTAAGGTCACAATTTGTGATCTTAGAGAATCATATTCCTCTATTGTTAACTGAAACCTAAACGATTCAGGGAATCTTCCTTCATTTCTTTTTACAGCTTGATTAAAAGACCTTGTTTCAATCCCATATACCTCGGCAAGTTCTGAATCAAGCATCACTTGCAATCCGCGCACTTCGTAAATTTTTTCTCTTATATTTTTTACAGTTAAAATTTGATTCATATTTAAATACTTGATACTTAAAAAAACATCTATTTAACGCCGACTGGATTAATCGCTCGTTCCAAAAGCATTACCCATGCAATCAACGCTGCTTGAAATCATTGGCAAACCTGTAGATGGGTTTACACCAGAATGACGGCACTCATCATCCATTTCTTGCTGCTCCTCAGCCATATATTGTCGATACAACACTTTGGTATCAGCCCAATATTTTCTCCAAAATGCTTTGAACTTTTTCACTCGTATTCCCCCTCAAGATCTTGATTTGAGCATAGCAGAGTTTATTGAAGATATCATTCTTCATCTTGGCTCTGATGAAAAGGATGTATAAGCACACCCCGCTTACCATTTCGCTCACCGACTTCTATACGCGTAGAGGTTTCTGAAGCCAGCGCATCAACAGTCTCATGAATCTTATGTTCGCCAGAAGCAATTTTTTCCTGGTTTTCTGACAACTGTGATGCTAAATGCCCTTTAAATGCCTCAACCTTAGAATCCGAATATCCAATAGCCTGATGAGCACCTTCTTTCCGAATGCCTCTGGCCTCATCATCATATTTATTTTCAATAGGTTGTGATTTTGATTTCAGCGTTTCAAGATTACGTTCATAAACGGATTCAACGGGTTGATGCGTTACATGCGCAATAATACTTTCTCGTTCACGCTTTAAAAAAGCATCTCCTAAATTTTGTAGCGTCTGCAACGATTGCTGATTTTCAGGATGTGCAAAGAGTGTATCACGTTGATGCGAGCCAACCTGCGATGCCACGTACTCAGAAAACGCTTGATCCATATTTTTAGTAATTTGGTCGCCATGCGATTTCATATAACTCATGGCATCGCTGACCCGTTCGCTACGTTGAAGTGCTGCATCATATTGTTGACTTGAGGTCTGTGCCTCACGCAAATCTGCACCCATTTGATGGGATAAGTGCGATGCTTCTGAATGTGTATCATCAAAATGTTTGTTTTGCACAAAGTGTTTGACGTGACTAAAGGACTCATTAAAATCATGGGCTTCTTTTGCAGTTAAAGAAGCATCTGAACCCGTGTGAACTTTATCTACATTTGTAGAGGTTCTACTTGCTTGGCTTGCCACATCACCTTGAATATCTATCGCGCCTCGTGTCACAGATTTTAGCGTTTTGGTTAACATATCTGGGGTACTTAGTTTGCCATTTAAGCTTGCGCTGGTTAATTTTGTCATGGCGTCATCCGTGCTAATACCTTCTCGTTTAGCCACATCAGATGCAATGTGACTCATGGTTGAAAGCGCTTCCTGATACTGATTGGTTTCACTTTGAGATAATCCTTCTCCTAATCGCATATCATGTCCCATCATCTGAGATAACTGCATTGCTTCATGCGCAAAATTTGAAACGGACGTTTGGAAGCTTTGATGCGCATTAAAACTTGCTTGCTGAGAAGTTTCATATGCTTCATTCAAACTACCCGTTAATCCATCCACACTATTAACAGAAACAGCGTTTCGGCTCATGCCAGCAGTGACATCAAATACTGTATTTCCACTGGCTGTATGCGTTTTAATAACACCCGTCGACAATTGTTCCGAACGCATACCATGCAAATGCGTGAAATTATTGTCGTGTTTATTTGCTGAATAATTATTTGCAGAGGTATTATAAAAACTCGTCTGCCCAAAGCTAAAACTTGCACTGGCAGCGTCATTAGCAACACTCATGGCAGAGCCCTGTAAGTGCCCAGTCATAGAAGTTGCCAGATTATTAAAGGCTTCACTCAAGTTAGACACCAGGCCTTTCGCTAAAAATGGAATCATCAGCATTAAATAGCCGGCCACTCCTGACAAATCGGCATGTAATTCATTAATTTTGTCGATATTCACCAAACTTAACCCACCAAACTGCATGGATTGCTCTTTGCCATACATCGTCATGGCTGTATTCAAAATTGCGAATAGGACAGGCCAAAACTGCAGAGAAATAAAAAATTGAATGTATCCCTTAAAAATATTGACGCCATTAGGTAATGTCGACATAGCGATAATGATGGGGAAAATACCAAATAATAGCGCAATTAAAAGCGTATGAAGTATTGGCAAAAACCACGCCGCTTTTTGACCAGCGATCGCCCAACTCCAACGATGCTGAACTTGCGATTTAGTGAACTGATTATTGATAACCCCAGCAGTGCTATTCGTAAATGCTTGGTAATCTTTAATACCATCCCCTATGGCATTAATCATCATGGACTGGAGAAAAATATCCGCCGAGGTATCTGTCATCATCTGGTAATAATCAAAGCTAGATGTTAAATGCCTCTCGAAAAGTTTTTCATAATTACTTCTTGTGTGTCCAAAGAGTGGAATACCAAAAATTGTATACGCTTTTTTAATCTCGGCATCCAGTTTAGCTTTAAGGCTGTAGGTGCCCTGCGGCTGAGCGGCTATTTTACAAGAAATAGGCATGCCGTTTACTTCGGTCATTCTCAGAGGCGATGCATTTTTACTGATTAAATCCCATATATGTTGTGTTGTACTTAAATCACTAACACTATATTTATGATTCAGTCGAATATCGCCAACCACACAATTTCTCAGATAACCATTCATTTCAGCTTTAAGTTTTGGATCTAAAATTCGAAAATCACGAGAAGCTTGAATCAGTTTTGACGCAAACAAGCTCCCTGTTTTGGTGTAGGTTAAATCATCGGGTAATGACAACAGTGCATCATAACTTTCAGCAAGACCAATACCGACAGAGGTAATCAAACTAGCCGTCACAGCAAAAATAACTGGTACATGCGAAACCACTGCATCCTTTTGAGCAGCAGTATCATAAATAGCAACATCTGTTTTTGGCATTAAAACCAGTTGAAGAACTAAAACGTAACTCATGATCCATTTACCATAAATAAATGGATTGCGTTCTTTAATAAAGCCAATGGATGCCATAATAATGCCAACCAATGCGGTTAACCTTAAAAAATTATTGAAGAAACTTTGCCCCATAAACGCCGTAATTGCATTTAAAAGCTGTACAAAAATCTCCCCAAAACCTAATACATGTATGGTTATCATCGTTTACACATTCATTCCTGCAGCCAACTGCTTTTCAACCCTTGAGACATATTCAATCAGTGTTAACTTTGCTTCCAACTTACGACTGACATCTGGCTCAATACGAGCAATCTGCTGATTTGCAACATCGATTCGACTTCTCAAAGTCACCAATACAGATTCATTGAACATACTTGCATTGGTAGAAAGCATCACGGATTGCAACAAATGGCTTAGATATTGTTGCAATAAATCACTGGCTATCAATGTTGCATAGGACTCCATATCAACAGCCGCATTGCCATAATGAGTACTATTTAAAACCATCAGAAATTTCATAACAGGTAACGATGTCATTTCTAGTAAGCCCTGTTCTGCTGGGCTCAATTTTGCATCGTGTTTAAGTTTTTCATCCATCGAAATAATAAGGTTTCGAATACGGCCGCTAAGAGAGTGTGATGCATCAAAGCGAACTTTATCTTGATAAACATGCAAGCAATTAACGCCTTCATCACAACGCCAAATAGGCGCTGAACTCATACGCTGATTACCCAGCAAGACATGAATAAGCCCTGCATGATTTGCCATGGAGGGCACCTCAGTCACTTTACCTTGTTTATCAAAAATAATCGTACCGGTCAGCGTCATGACTAATTCTGCCAGTTCTTTATCTGAGCTTAAAAATGAGTTTTCTTTTAACATTGACCACACAAGATTTTTATTCAGCATCACCTCTTTCTTACGTTTTTCATCTTTGTTTGCATTAACAATCGCTTCTTCAAAACCATCACTACCGCATGCCATATGCGATGCCACATAATCATGCCCCAAGCCCTCTCGCCCCATACGTCGCTGGTCATTGCAAACTTTTTGTTGGCTTGCAACCGTTTTAGGCCAAATACCACCCACTAAATTTTGCGCCATTTCACATGAGTTAATAGCAGTTTGATTGATTTTTTGAACCGTGCTTTGCAAAAAATCTCGAACTTGCTTTAATTCTGGCACTGTCGTTGCCAACATAACATCTACTGCATAAGCACCCGCATTCGTCATGATTTGTTTGCCAAGATTCGTTAATTTATCTCCACTGATATAACTTAAACTGCCCGTAAACAAATCAATGCCAGCGCAACCTGCACGGTAATCGGGTAAATCTAACGTTACCAATTCATATTGACGGACAGGTGTTCTTGTATACAGTGATCCACCACCAAAAAAACCGGAAGCCTGTGATTCAAATGCCTGAAGATTGGTTGTATTAGATGCGTAACCTATCCCAATGAAAAAATCATCCAAATCAGAGGAAATATCAGCAAATGCTACGGATTGAAAAAGCACTAAAGAAAGGAGGTAGCGCTTCATATCATGCCCCCTCGTAATATTTTATTTTTTGAATTAAAGCTTGCATACGTGCCTCTAATTGAAGCTCAGTAAACTCTCCCACCACGACTGGATATAATTGGTGCGTATTGATATTCAAAACATACAGCGCGGGATATTCAATAGGACGTTGCTCATAGGCAGCCTCAACAATTTCTCGAGAAGCTTCCATAAAGTTAGAAAATTCGGGCAAGGATTGATTATCAAAAGAGAAGGCTTGTACTACTACCCGATGTTCATCTGCCCAATGTTTCAAATGAGGGGATGCGTTATGACAATGCGGACAAGTACTGGAAAAGAAAAAAACCAATTGGTGCGTTTCAAAAAAATCACCTTGTGCCAAACTCGGCAAAGAAAACATCCAACATGCGATTAGAACAAATACCCTCATGAGGCCTCCAGATTAAAATCATGAGCAACCATATTGATGTGTCGCGTAAGTACATCTTGTGTGGTTAATCCAAATGCCACCGGCTTAAATTGGGCAGTTTCAGGATGAACCAATAAAATGGCTGGGAAATAACGAACACCTAAGCGGGTTGCTTGTCCGTCATCAAGTCGTGTGTCCGGCATTGTTTGCGCTTTTTGGCCATCAACTGTGATTGGAATTAAATGAAAATTAAACTTCTTACAAAAGTCCTGAAGAATTGGAATTTGCTCTAGATCCAATCTATTTTTTCCACGATAAAAGAAAAACAATCCATGTGTTTTAGCAAGTCGCGTCACCGTGTCCGTCTGTTTTTGTATTTGTGCTGTATCATAAAGTTTTGTGCCTAAATAAGAGGTCGGATGATTAACTGAAAAATCAAATTCAGGATAATAAAGCAGTGCCTTTTGGTTTAACGCGCCATGAATACTTGCTTCTTTTAGCCAATAATCTTGTAGTGCAAGAAATACACGCTCATCTTCTAACTGGTGCGTAAAACGCACTTTATGTAACGCTTCCATTGTGTAAAACCGAAGGACAGCATCTTTATCTGTATAACTGAGTTGATTAAATGAGACGCCACTCGGTTTATTAGGTGTTGCTGCTTTCGGTAAGTTGTACCAAAGAAATCCAACAGGTTTTTCAGCGAAAGCAACTGACGCCATGCAACTCAATAAAAAAATAATTATTCTAGCGGTCATAAGGCACTCCTTGATCCTTGAGTGTCTTGACGTGCGCCTCATTAGCATTGGATACTTCGTCTGTATCAGGCAACTTTTTCTTTGAAGTCAATTCGTCTACCAACGCATGAATGTCAAGCGTTTGAAAGTTAATCCGTTCTAACTCTTCAGGTGTGATGCCACGGCAGTTCGGTTTTTCTGCTTCACCAAAGGGAATCTGTAATTGATTGTATCGCCCTTGAATTTGAACAATACCCGAAAGCTTTGTAGGGAATACGCAATAAACATACCGTGTTGTGCCTAATAAATGGTGTTTATAATGACCCAGATAGACCGCTCGATTTTCAACCTTGGCGTGCTGTAAAACTTGCATATCAGCAGGACAATGAATTAAACCATCCAAAAAGCCTGCGTCTGTACAGCAATCACGAAGATTTAATATGTATTTTTCACACTCCTGCACTTCGCCTTTGAAAATAGAAGCCTGATTCGATTGAATTTGGAGGGTTGTGACTTCGCTTGCTGTACCCGAAAGCACCCCTAAACGACCCACCCCTTCACCCATATCATTACTTTCATCTGTCACTGATGGGTCGCAGTGTCCATCGGCACATGCAATAACTTCTGGCGGGCAAACCTCTTTATCAGGGAAGCAAGTTTTTTCAGTACATTGGAACGTATTACGTGTTAAAGCGCAGTAGTCACCAAACTGCAGTATGCATTCTGCTTGCATATGAGAACAACCTGCATCAAGCAATGGTTCACAATCCGAAGCCACATCGCCAACACAGTGATAATGACTTTCTTCACCCCAGCAGCGGCGTGTAATCGCAATACCATCTATTAATTTAGTTTGATTAGGATCCATGCAAACATGAGAGTCATCCACTGAGCAGGCGTGATCAACGGCAGCCTTACAAGGCTCCCCATCCCATGTATCTTCTGTGCGATATTCTGAAACGTGAATCGTAGCTCTAAAAAGTGGTGGTAAATTATCCGTAGCGATGGTTAGAGTTGGATCTTGGCAACTGGGTTGTTTCAAAATTTGAAGGGTTTGATTACCCAGCATTACGCTGACTTTCAAATACTCGCATGCGGAATGCAATTGGAGCAATTGTTTATGAGTACAGTACACGTCTTGCTTTGTACATCGTGTCAAATCAATGGTTGATAATTTTCTAACAAAAACTCTACTGGCTTCTGCATGGCTGACTGCATGGGTACGAACATGAAGCTTTCGAATACACCTTACAGGATCAATATTACGTTTCTCTTCACATACCTTCTGCGTCTTTTCCTCTTTACAAGGCACTGGCTCTTTGTGACATCCAGGCTGTATCACCTTGTCCGCTTGCTCTATTAACCGCTCTGCCTCTGAAAATTCTGAAGCCTTATCATTGGGTATAATCTTAGCTCGTTGATGTGCTTCATTCAGAACAAATCCTGCTGTTTCATTATCTGTTAAACGGCGCGCGCTTTCTTGCTGTAATATTTGATTATCACTGTCAATAGATGGTTTTAAACGGCTTTCTGAAGGTGTGCTTGTAAAGCCAGGTAAAACCGTACCAGGCTCAAAACCTTTCAAACCATTTAACGCGCTATTTTTTATAGTGCTAATACCATCTGAATAAGCAGAAAAAGCTAACATCAAGAATACATAAAACGTAACGTAACGTTTCATCCAG
Source organism: Gammaproteobacteria bacterium (assembly GCA_030147855.1). Taxonomy (GTDB): domain Bacteria; phylum Pseudomonadota; class Gammaproteobacteria; order Legionellales; family Legionellaceae; genus JAALKW01. Next base: position 21,350 of record JASBUO010000043.1, on the reverse strand, counting down.
CACCTCGCTTGCTACATTCTCCCTTTTCATGAATCCGCTCGAGTCCTTCGCTTAAAGAAAGATTGCCATACAACACATCAAAACAATCACCTCGTGAGACTACCAATGCGGGCACTTGCTGAATCTGAAACTGTTCAAAGGCTGTCGGATCAATCTGCAATTGTACTTGAGGTACTCGCTCTGTTAAGGCCATGACTTTTTGCACTGTTTTTTCAACGGAGTTTTGATAAAGCCCATTGAGTGTTGCTGGAATATGAAGCCGGGCACCTTCTGCTAAGGTTTCAATCAGTAGCTGCTCTGGCATAGAAAAACTAACCAATAGATGCACATCCTCAGAAAATACAACGGAGGAAAAAATAACACTCATCACCATCACAAAAATACGCAATTCCTTTTCCTCCATACCAAGAACCCATATTGATTGGGTGTATGCGGTTTCATTTTATCCGTCTCCCACGCTAGCGTTGTGTATCCAGACGGATAGCAATGCTTACCATCCGCCACTTGGTTTACCATTTCATAGCGATAACGTGATTTAGGTAGCACAGAAAGGCGATGTGTCTTACAAGCATCTTTGGGATTTGAATCAGTAATCAGCTGCTCTCGGTGCAACTTATAATTCATGCGCTCCGTCAATAGCAGTGCAACTTGTACAGGTGAGAAAGGCGCATTAACATGCCCTGTTAAAGGATAAAAACTACCTTGAGCCCCTGCACACCAAAATAAATTGTCTATCGGCTTGGCACGCAAACTCGAAGATAAACTATCAGCAGCACAAGCACTTGCCGCAATAGGATTACCAAAAAGCACGGCTTCTGGATTTAATACAAACGCCATCTCGGAATCATTCCACGTGGGATCAAGTTCTGTCAGGTAGGCAATATCAAAATCACCACCTTGATGACACTCACTTGATGTCATCACGTTAAGCCAAGCAATTAAAGGGTATTTGTACCAATGCACATGATAAAATGCATTTGACTCCCCAGGCTGAATCACCTGTTTACCACCTCGTCGTGTTTTCATGCCCAACGGAAGTTGCGTGCCACCTAAATTCACTAAACAATAAGGTGAATCTGTCACATCAACCATCGCCATCGGCTCCCAATAACCTATATTCAACCCAACCCGTATGCCTACCTTTGTCGGACACATACCAATAGGATTGGCCGCATTTTCTGTATCTGGTAAATGGTGTGATACCACTTGTCCATGGCCAATAGACAGGGGAAACAAACAACGCCAACACACATCTTTGATGGGGTTCACAAAATGACCATGACAACTTGAGGCGATACTGACACTTTGAAATGATGACAGTATCAATAAAATACATACCTCAAGACGCATGCCGCTCCTCCCCTATCACAACTTCCCGAACAATGAGTGCATCTTTATCTCGAACAACCCATGCAGGCACGCGATGAATACCCAATTGATGTGTTATGCGGCCCATTTGGTCAAAATAAATAGGACGATTGAACAACCTCTCCATTCGCCCAACATCGCCACCAACCAGGATCATGCGTACATCTTTCAAATTTTTCAGTACCTGCTTCGCCCAAGTTACTTGCTCCTCATCATCTGCATCAAAAAACAACCAATGAGGCTCATAATTACTTAAGGCTTGCAGAGCGTTTACCGTCGTTCCTTGATGGAAGAGAATCTCTCCTTTTTCATTTTTAACATCACTTTGCAAAACCAGTGCGGGCACATAACGATGTACATGTGATTTGGTTGCTCGTCTTAATCCAACAGGTGTAGGCCTTGTTGTATAAGATTCAATGTCTTCCACCCAATGGGCTTGTAAATGGTTTAATTCTCCGGTTTCATCCATGGTTTTTATTCTTGACTCAATAAACATTAAAAAATTCTCCTCGCGCACTGGAAACACTTCACCAAAAACACCAAGGTTCTGCGACAATGCGACTTTTGCGACAAATAACATGAAAAGCCCAAACCCATATCTCATGTTGTATCTCGAATAGAGTGTGCAACATGTTTTACAGCGTCTATCAATGGCATGCCTTGTTTACACAAATTTTCAATCGCAGCAAATTCTTCACCACTTGATGAAAACAACACACGAGTAAACGGATCTGCAAAATAACGATGAAAACTATACGTATTCCCAGCCTCTATCATAAGGTTGGAAAAGCCAGATCCCACCACATCACCAAACGATTCAATCATCTTTTGTTGATAGGGCGTAAAGCGATCAGGATAAGCTCTGATATATTCTTGAAAGTTTCCTTGTCGCATAATGATCTTAATATCACTACTGGCTGCAATCGCTTGGCCTTGTATCGTTTTTTCCGTGTCTAAAAGATATTGCGTAATCACACCAAAGCCACCATTGTGTTTACGTGCCGTTCTAAATCCTTGCTCTATGAAGCTTGCTGCAATAGGATTGCTGCCATCACATAAGAAACGCCACGCCTCATCAATAATACAACGCTTTTTGACACGCCTATCGGTTTGGTAAAATTGTCCTTGAATGATGACAATCATCACGAACATGACAATCGACAAAAGCTCCGAGTTATTTTGAAATCCACCCATCTCAAAAACAACCAGACCTTTATTTTGAATAAGCGGCGTTTTGCCATTAAATAAATGACCGTACAGCCCCTCACTACCGTATTTTTTAAGTAAAAGAATTAAGTCCGTTAAGCGTTTGTCTTCTGAAGCATCAGGAATAAAACTTTTCAAAGCATCCAATACATCATCTAGCGTAGAATCGCGTCCTTTTTTTCTCCAACAAAGCAGAGCTGCATCTAGAAGATAAGCTTTTTGCACATCATTTAATGGTTGGTGAGGGCTTGCCATAATGGCCAATAGATCTCGAATCTGGATATTATCTGCCACTTCATTTAAGTGACCATCTTTACCCTGAAGTGGCGTTTTTCCTTCAAAATCAAATAGGGTAAACGGATTTAACGTAATATTACTCACATCAATGTATGTACCACCCACAAGCTCGCATAAATGTTTATAGGAATGTCCTAGATCAATCACATACGTCACTTCACCTAGCGCTAAGCCACTTAAGATCTGCGCTTGTTGAAACATCGATTTACCTGCCCCAGAGGAGCCAACCGTTAAAAAATTAAAATTCGTGATGGGTAAATTTTGATTATCAAACGTATCTAAAAAAGCGATTTGATTACGATGTGTTGGCAATAAAAGCCCCTGATGAGAACCTTTATAACTTGCAACAACCGGCAAAAGGTTGGCTATGTTATGGTGTGTTAACGTTTTTGTCAGACCTAACGTTGTAAAATCTTTAAAAAATCCCTCCGTCATAAAAAATGGAAGGCTGCCCAAAAAACGTAGCCACTGTGTACTACGTGATTGTCGCAATTCAAACCCATGCTGCCGAAAACTACTGATTGCTTTAGCGACCACTTCTCGCTCATCCTCAGGACGCGCAAACAACACCACATTATAAAACATCGGAAATAAGGCCAAATTATCCCGACTACCTTCTTCATGAATAAAATTCCAGTCGGCTTGCTCATCCTTAATGCTTGGATTCAAAAATGATTGAATCGCATTCGCATTAGCGTTTAAAGATTTTGCACGCACCTTTGCTTTTTGCATCATGCGCTCTTGAAATACCCCTCTCACCGTTAAACTGATCAGAAAAGAGCATGGGATCCCGTGCTGAGGCTCAAGCATATTTGCAAAAAAATCTGGGGTTTGCCACAGCGCTAACGTCTCACCCCATTTACTCACCTCACAATTAACCACCCGCGTTTGAAAGGGATCTCCATGTTTATCACTACCATTAATATCAATCGCTGTATCATTAACCGTATATAAACTATTACCCTCTGAAACAATATGACTCATGGGTAAATCCACATCATATGCTTCGGGTTTTTCAATCGTATTGAGGTTTGGCGTTAAAACCATTTGCATCAAGGCAAGAAAAGATTTTTTATCGAGTCGTGCGTAACTAAAACCCGTAACATTAAGCTCTGATTCAATCTCCGTTCTGAGCTGTGTTAACAACAAGGTTTCAAAGCCAGTTTTTGAAAAAAACAAATACACATCGTGATCAGAAGGCCTTGCAACGATATTGCGCCCATTTGGGTAACCAAACAACGCTGCTTTAGCATGGTAGGATTGACTTAAGCTTGCCAGAGCCTGGTAGATGCCACCTTCTTTTTCCTGTGCCTTAAACCCTGCTTTTAAATTATCATCAATCCAGTGATGGCGGTGCAGGATGAATGTACAATCAACCCCAACGGGTAATTTATTTTTAAGTAAATTTGAAAGCGATTTCACCAAAGTTTCATCAGCACCTGACATAGGGCGCAATTTAAAACCAAAACCTAAGGTATTTTTATTAAAAAATAAGCCTTGTTCATCAATGCTTTCATAGGGCATCAAGGTTGTCACGCTAGGCACATCTAATGTAATAGATGCCTCGGCTAATTTTGATTTTTTGTAAGAAGGGGTTCTAATACCCCTATCTTCACCTAAGCGATGCGTGATTTTTTCTAAAGCCTTTAAGCCTTTATCCATAAACTCTGACAACATAAATGTCCTTATTCCGTTATTGCTTGATGCGTGCGCGTTTACCCTGATGTAGCTTTCCCTCATGATCTTTCCATGGCGCAAACCATATGGTTTGTTGATTCACATCCCGCTTATTGCTACTGGCCCCATATAGGGGGACATCCTTGTCAACTTTCTCCGTCATTGCATAAGCTTCTTCAAAGCTTAAACATTTATCTCTCGCAGTTTCATTGCAACTAAATTGCGTGTTAATCGGTGCACAAGCACTTAACGTCAACATGAAACCCATGATAGAAACTATCTTCCCTGCGTACTTCATCTATCACTCCTAATGGTTCAAGGCCCTATCCAACACTTGTGGCGGGATCATAAAGTCATTCATTTCATGAGATGGTGTGTTTTCTAAATTCGGCAGAGCATTTTTTGATTGCCCCTTTTCAATCAAGGCTTCATCTGAAGATAAAAAGAACCCTTCTTTAAAAACAATCGTCACTAAATTTCCTGCACCAACTTGAATCACAGGATGATACTGCTCTGCTCGTTTCACATAATAATTCGATAATACTTCTGCAGCTTTTGAAGCGCCGCCGTAAACGGCATAAGGTGCAACATTTGTAGCAGGTACGGTCGTTGCAGCGCCCAAAGGACTAATGCTTTGTACCGATTGAGAATACTGAGCTGCAGCCGCAATGCCCGACATAGCACCACTGATTCCCGCCCACTGCATAACCTTATTATCACGCATCAATGGAACGCCTTTGATACCCACCTTTCCACCAAAAAAGGCCCATCCAGTCACTGCTTTATCAATAATTGGCTTCCCAGGCATGACACAAGACAGGCGATCTAACACCACGTAAGCACGTTCACTCGAAATATCACCATAAGAGCTGCCCGTAATAAAACAACCTTGAAGATGTGAATGTTGACCATTAGGCAAAGTGCCTGGTTGTAACAACTTAAACAGCATCACACCATTATTTTTTGATTGCCCGTTGACTGAGGCATCAGCATCTGCGCCACCTAAAACAACTGCCCGAACAAATGTGCCACTTGGAACATAATTATCTGCATTTAAAGCGTGTTTTGGTTTAAGTAATTTATCGCCATAATGAAAAGACATCGCGTGCAATTGAGGTGCTTTCTTCTTAATAGCAGGCAATGCCTTTTCTATTACGGGGTTGGCCGCCACCGTGTGCTTTAATTTTTCATCTGTTAATTCTTCTTTAGCTTCTTTAAACTTTTGAGTAACCAAAGACAGCAAAATGTCTCTTTCCTCTTTTTCACGCTGAATCAGCGTTTGTTTAAAGGATTGCATCTGTTCTTTTAAGCTTTCAAATTCTGCTTGCTGCGCTGTCATTGCACTTTCAGTATTTGATTGGCTAAAAGATTCATCAACAACACCTGTCACATGAAGTGATTTGTCACCATCCACTATTTTTGTTTTTTTAGGAATCAACAAAAGACCCAGACCAACTACAAGCAAAATCACCATCAAACATGCAAGCAAGGTTCGTTTTTGTTGTTTGGCGACCCATTGATTAAGATTAGCCATGATGTGTTCCTAAAATACGATAAACATAAGCCTTTTGTTTAGGCGGCAATGTACGTTGTGATAATGCAACAGCCTTAACATCTGTGCTCATAAATAAGGACTCATCTAAATCACGTGACAATCGACTACCATTATAAATTTCTGTCACTTCCCCAGTGATGCCTCGCCCCACATACGTTAATCGAGGTAATAAAACTAACCCTTGGTTTAAACGAATGGCTCGCCCATAGTGATGTTTAATATTGAAACCCTTTATTGCCGTTTTTTTTGCAAGCTGTGACATCAAGGTTTCCATCGCTGCAGCATCGGCTGGTTTGGGTGTGTTTATTATTGTGTTGACTTGTTTTTTAGGCATGAACGGCGTTTTTGGTACAAACTCTATGGTCTTACCAAGGCTGCTTTCTGTATTCACGGTAGCGGAAAAATGCTGGCCATGTTCAGTAGTTAAAAACAAAGTAAACGGTTCTTTTTGTGTTGAAATCAAATACAGGCTGCCATCCACTTCATTTTTAACACCCATTGCTGATTCAGGAAAATGGGCCTGCGTGATTTTATCTTCACGAACAACCAATCGATTGTAATTCGTGTCACTCAGCAGAATGCTAATGTCCTCATTATCACGAAATGACTGAACTGTCCCTGCATGTAGGGCAAAAGAAATCATCAAACCTAAAACAACACTAATGCGCTTCATCATGTGCCTCCTTTGTAAACTGCAAAACAGATAACCGCCCTAGGTGATAACGAAAATGCAGCATGTACTCTAGTGTTTCCGCAGGCAATTCACGCAGTCCTACTGAACGTTTAAGATCTCCCTTGGCATAACAACGCAAGGCATGTGCATCACACTTCAAGTCAGTCATATCAAAATGGCTTGATATTTTTTCTTCCATGATGAGGTTGGCCTCTTTGTTTAACTGTCCTTGAAATAGAGGGTATTGATGGCTATCAACAAACTGTAAAAGTCTTTGGTGATTCAGCTTGACGGTCTCGGGCGTCACATTAAGCCGTGCATAAATAAAATTTTCACTCATCAAGTTCAAGTACGTGCTATCTACCGCATCAAGGCTGTTTGTATACCGTGGACTTCCAAAAAATGGCGTCACTTCAACACGCTGTTGAAGGGCTAGAAATAAACTTAAACCTGCTAACAATGCGTTACTGGCAAGCAGTATCATCACCAAGACCACCATTAAATTAAAGCGTGCGGCGAGTTTACTTAATCGATGGTGATATACTTTAAATTCCATTTACCCTCTCCATTTTCGAAAATGTGATTTGGGCACCTTCGCAACCATCCCTTGACTCACATAACTTGGCATTAACCAATACAACTGAACCAATAAAAACCTAGGTCCTTGGCCATGCTTCAAATACCTCAATAGGCTGATCAACATAAAACTAAAGCAGCCAACCATGAGCTTATGGTTTGAGGTCACAAGAAGCATGATGCCAAATACCAAGATAACCAGTTCGTCCAAAGAAAAACTCATGAAACGCTTAGGGTTATCAAGGTGAGCAATAATCCGATAGAAACCTGAGCGGCTCATAGGTCACCTAAAAAACAAAAACGCTAATGAGGTAACCCGGAATCAGTGCTATTGCAAAAACACTTAAAAAAACCATCGGGTTTTTGGTTTTAACTAGCGCGGCAGCAGCCAAAATAATGTCGACCAAAATAAATGCCTTCCAAAAGGTCCCCTGCCCTCCGAGCATATCTTGAATATCACCTGCCATAGCGCCAGCCAATTTGTCTTGGGCAAAAACAGCGCTTGAAAGCAGTACCCCTGAAATAACAAGCCCTATTTTTTTAAAGTAACCGCCGAATTGCTTGCCTATTTTCTTCATGATCTTCTCCCTTGAGGTTGAAAAAACGAGTGCTGCTATTTCCATAGTGCAGCGTTATTTACGATTATTTTTTCGTTGTCTTACTTTTTCATAGCGCACAACTTTATGTGTCTGTGGCGCCTGAATACCTATAAGCACAGCGCCATCACGTATACTGACAATACTGATAGCAACATCCTTGCCAATGAATAAACGTTCACCTTCAAAACGATGCATCAACAACATATCAGCCTCCCTATATTCAACGTTTACTGCTTTATCTTCTTCCTTCACAACAATGCTCATGGTTTCCTCTCAATATTTGCCTAATCACATGCATATGATGTTTAGCTGAAGCGTAATTAGCTTCATGTTTTAAAAGTTTGGGTTCATCCACTTCTGGAATTTCATGCCCTTGCCGCACCAAATCACATACTTCTTGGTATAGTTTTTCAAAAATGCTGTAGGCCGCCTGCTCTTGCTCTATCAACAAAAAATCACTGGGTAATTTATAAGCAATGTATTTCACAACTTCATGGCTCCAATATTTACCAGAGGTATAAGACTTACTTTTTATTTCTCGGTATGCCGCACTTGCCGTAGGCAAATGTAATTCTTCATAAAAGGCCAAGCAAAGTGCTCTAAACTGCAAGCAATTAGGTGGAAATTCGATAAACGCTTTGGCACCCTTTAGTTTTTTTAAGCGAAACAGACCTGATTCAATTGCTTTCGGCGTCAGATCTTGCAAAGTTTCCAACCAAACTCCGTTATCTTGCACACCATATTTACTCACGAACAGCGGTCCATATATGGCTGTCATTTGAACCCATAACCACTGAATGTGCTCCATGGACAGATATGCTTTCTTTACTGCTTGCGTTAATTTCACTGGGCGATCTGGCACCTCTATTTGCCTCGAGGACAGCTTGCATAGTGAGTTCGTAACGATTACTTTGAGAGGAACACTCATAATTCTTCCTTTTAACTGAACGAGTAGGCTTTTTCGCTTGTTTCTGTCCATGCTCTAACCATGTAATAAATACATCATTAAAATCCTCCCAACGGTTTTGATGTTTTTGGTTATAAGCAATGAATTTCTGAATTTCAGCAGGATCGGTCACTTTCACGAGGCCCTGTTCCTGAGCTTTTTGAATGGTGTCTTCGCTTGGGTAAAAATGCTCTGAAATTTCTTGCTTCACCCAACTGTTAGTGTTTGTTATGTTTGTTTTTTGTTTGTTTAAGTTAATATTATTCTTTACACAAACAGCATCTTGAGTATCTTGGCCGAATTGATCCGTGCATTGATCATCGATTTTCTCACACTTAAGATCAGGCGATGATGCTGATTCAGTCTGTGGTTTACAGGATTTTAGTTCACTGTTTTGATCAGGGTTTTCTTCCCGGATCAGATCATGTTTTAAATAAATGCGAGGTAATGCAATAAATTGCAGAATAAGTTGTTGCCCCTCGCTAACGATTTTGAAGTATTGACCAAACGTACTCTCTATCGTACGTAATACGCTACGTAAGGTTGATTTTGATGGGATACCAGATTCTTTTCTGCCCGGAGCCGGTTTTACCGCCAGTAAGGCGCACAGTTCTTGGTAATTAATATTTTCAACTATTCCTGTTGATGGATTAGCCTTAGACAGCAATAGTGAAATCAGAGTGTTATGTATATAAGGCAATCCAGCAAAAAGCGATTCTACTTCTTGTCGTGCCTGATGATATCGTTCAACCATATTACTCATGACAATCTACAAATCCTAAGTTGACTAAAATGCAGAAAAATTTCTGCGTTATGTAGAAATTACAATACTATCCTGCAAAATGCAATATTATTTTCACAAATTTACATATTTTGAAAATTTGTAGAAAAGATGTAGAATTACGTGTTTTTACTTTCTGCGACTTTATGCTTAAATAAATATGCAATTTGCAGAAAATTACTGACTTTTCGAGGAAATAAGTGAGATAATGAAATATGTCTACGCTAGATGAATCGCATACGCGATTAAAAAAAACGCGCCTAGCTAATGGTTATTACACCGCTGTTGCGTTTTGTGAAAAAAATAACATCCCGATTTCTACATATAATATGCATGAAGCAGGAAAACGCAGAATTACACCTAAAGTCGCTAAAAAATATGCCGAGATTCTAAACATTAATCTTGTATGGCTTTTAACTGGCAGTGGTGCACCTTATCCTGATTTTCCAGACGACAATGAAACCTTAACCGAGCATGAGTTTTTTAATTTACTGAATTACAGTGGGAATCCTAAAATTCCTTTTACACCATCCGAAGAAAACCCTCTAAGCACCAAGCTGTATTGCAAAATTTTTGAAGAAATTGTCCATGTACTCAATGAGCATCATTGCTCTATTGATATCAAACATGCATCACAATACGCAGCAGAAATCTATCAGGATATTATCCAAACCAGTAGCGTATTTGAAGAGCAACTCTCCATGATTAACCTCGCTATGACTATCCTTAGAAAAAATATTAAGCTAGCAGGCTGTAAATCTAAGCTAGATGAGTAAACGTCGGAAGAGGTAATAAATAACCATGCAATTTCACTGGAATGCAAAGACTTACCACAAAAACTCTCAGTTCCAATATCAACATGCAATTGAAGCGCTATCACAGCATACATTTCAGCCAAATGATCACATCCTTGATGTAGGCTGTGGTGATGGGAAAATTACACGCTACCTTGCGGAAAAAGTCCCAGCTGGACTCGTCATTGGGATCGACAGCGCGCCTTCGATGATAGCCTTTGCGCATCAACAATATGAGCGTTCACATCAAAATCTTCGTTTTAAAGTCGAATCTGCAGAACAGTTTGAATACACAGATGAATTTGACTTAATTCTCTCATTTGCATGCCTGCATTGGGTAAAAAACCAATTACTGTTTCTACAAAACGCAAAAAAAGCATTAAAGCCCAATGGAAAAATTATTCTAAATCTTTACCCTAAATACCCACTCATTTGGCAGGCCATTGAGCAAACCACCCTACAACCGCATTGGGCTCAATATTTTGAGCATTACTCCAACCCCCACATCAGCTATGATAAGGCTACTTACCATCAATTAGCCACAGATGCTGGTCTGAAGGTTAGCTCGATTATGGAAGAGGTGCCTATAGCACACTTTTCATCGCGAACAGAAGCAGAAGCTTTTATACGATCTTGGCTTCCGCATACCGAACAATTGACCGAATCCCTTAAAGGTGAATTCATCCATAACATCATGGATAACTTTATAAAATTCGAACAAAATCATGACAAAAATGATCGATTCATCGGCATTCCATTTAGAAGATTAGATGTTGTACTGATGAATTAAACCCAACTGCCATTTCTTCTTAAGACAAGCAATATTTATCTAGATATTTTTCTTGGTGTACCCTGTTTAACCCAGAATATTTAGGTTCAAAACTAAATGAAGGAATATGATAAATCAAAACATTCTCGGTTAAAGGTTGAGCGTTAGCAACAACGTTACCTAAGGGGTCAATGATACAACTACATCCTACACCCAAGGTATTTTCTGTATGCGCTATAACATCGCTACATACCATCCATACCTTATTTTCCAATGCCTTTGAAATAAGATGATTTTTGCTATGCATATAGGGGATAAAGTTGTGACCTCTATCAACAATGTTCCACATTGGGCAAAAAATAATCTGAGCTCCTTGACGTGCTAATTGATTAACGCGTATAAAATAATTAATATCGCAGCAAATCGCTATACCATATCCAATCCCATTTTTATAGAAAACGAAGCTTTCATCGCTTAGTGAGTAATAATCATACGGTGGATAGGTTGTTGATTTTCTAACTGAACCAACAAGTTTACCACCTTCAATAATCAAAGCCGTGTTGTAAATCTCTTTCATATACAGCTCATTTGCACCGATGATCAGGGTTGATTTGATGCGAGAAAACCGCTTTAACATCGCTTCAAGACAAGAGGATGGAATTGCTATAGATTGTTTTCTTGCATCTGTTGAATTATCAAAATATCCATGAAGAAACGTTTCTGGAAATAAGATAATATCCGCATTTGGTTCTTTTTCACAAACAGAAAGTATCTTTTCGATAGCTGCATTAGGATTATTTACAAAAGCAGGTCCCTGATATGCTGCGATTGTTAGTACTGACTCCATAATTTACTTTGCCCTAAATAATTTAAAATAAACTTGCTTTATCTGCTATCACCAAAGCATTAGTCTGTATTTCGCCCGAGTAGCGTAAAGTGACGGCTGTTAATGAAACTAATTTATATTATACTCAATTCAAATAAGACTACATATTACATCGTACAAAATTGAGGGCGAATTCATCGAAGGGAATCATTTCAGACATCCGGACCCATATCACATTACCATGAGGAAATAATGTGTTCCAAATATTAATCAAAATCGCACAACAGCTTCTGAAGGATACGTTTTCCTTACCCTGCAAAATCAATGCATATGACCAATTAAGTGTAACGAACCACAGAAATGTAATTTTGCGTCTACACCTTGATTCTTCGGCTAAACACTTACCTAAATCTGTCATTCTCAAACAATCTTTGCCGGATGCAGATAGCGTGGATGAAAATGAAACCCTTAGTCGATTTTCTCGAGACTGGGCCGGGATTGAATTTTTAAGCCTCATGAAACATACAGGACATTTTACGCCTCGATTTTACGGAGGAAGCATTGAACATCGTTTTATATTATTAGAAGACTTGGGGAAAGAACACATTAGCCTGGTTAATGCGCTTACCAGCTCCAACCCAAAAGAAGCGATTTCCGCATTAACTCGCTTCACGCAAACTTTAGCTGGCATGCATATTGCGAGTTTTGGTCACCTAGATCAATACGAGTCTATCCTCAAGCGTATTCATCCCAAAAATCACAACTTATCGAAGATAATTCAATCTCAAAAAGAATATTTGTTACCACTGCTCAAATCTACTCATCAAATTTTAGGATTAACCACCAATCAAGCAGTTATAAAAGAAGCAAAGCAACTTATTGAGACCATATTTACTCCTGGACCTTTCACAGTGCTCACCCATGGTGATATCTGCCCTGACAACGTCTTTGATCACCAAGCCTCTAGAGACATGCAACTAATTGATTTCGAATATGCATCCCCTAGACATGCTTTACTTGATGGAACTTATTTACGAATGAGCATGCCGACTTGCTGGTGTGCTAAAGCAATTCCTACGCCTATTATCAATGTGATGGAAACAATCTATCAACAAAAACTGGCAACAGTCATACCTGAAGCCAATAATAATATCGAATACGAAAAAGCTTTTGTGCTAGCTTGTGGATTTTGGATTTTACAACAAACCCTGCACTTTATTGAAGGTACGTTAATACAGGACAGACTTGGTCCATCCGGCCAAACAAGTACAGATTCACTATGGAATCCGCAAAAAAACTGGGTTCGTCCTCGTGTACTTTCACGCCTCAAAGCATTTATCAATATTTCTAGTTCAACAACTTATTTGCCTCAATTAACGCTCATGGCTAAAAACATTTTGGCTGTACTGACTATACGATGGCCAGAAACAAAATCCCTAGAGTTTTATCCAGCTTTTCAGAATGAAAAGATTTAATTATTCAATGCCCTCACAACTGCATTTTGTTCAACGTTTAACCTCACCATCTATAAACCTCAACATAGATGAAGATCTCTTTTCCGCAGCTTGCAAAAAATGGTTCATTTTATTGTCCTGTATCGATTGGCATAACATATGCTGAAACTCATCATTAAAAGCACGTTTCAAATCGATGCCCTTGAAAGACTCTATTTTTGGAATATAAATTTCTTCTTGAGCCGAATAGTCATTGATTACATCATGTAGCTCGTTGTACATATGATCTCCCATCCTGGCAATATAGTCCGCTTTGCAATAAAATAAAAAACGGAATAGCCCAGGAATAGGCTCTTTTTTACGTGTGGCAAAAGAATACATAACATAACGATTTTCACCCAAGTCACGCACAATCATCGTCCCATGGCGCAGTCCATATTTTTCCTCTTTAATATGATTAATCGCCATATCCATGTCATTTTGCTCAACAGATCGCCAGGAATACATGGCATACTTTGTATAAATACTTCGCTTATAATTTGAATCGTTATTTACAAAATTTTTATTACAAAGCTCTTCGGCCATTTGCGGCGTCGGAGAAAAAAAGATACTCTCATTGTCCCCAAAAAAAACGTTAATGGAAAAATGATCAATGCATAATTCTCCCGCAATCGCTTCTTGAAATATACGTTGAATTTTCTGTCGATGCTGATAAGAAACATCTGCTTTTAACTGATTTGCTATACACACAATACATTCCCTCTTTAATACCCACTTTTTCTTTGTTTTCTAGGGTTTATGGTGTAGTTCAAGACAAGGATTTTTTAATCTTGTAAACTTACACTATAATCCTATTCAAAAAAGTATCTATCCCTGTAAACAGGGATTTTTTGTGAATCAATATGCCAAATACCAAACAACCATCATCTCCATTTATCTGGCGCTCCGAGGTCAGGGGTTACGAGCTCGACCTTCAGGGCATCGTCAATAATGCGGTATACCTTCAATACCTGGATCAAACGCGCATTTTGCACCTCCTATCCAAGGGCATCGATTGGGAAACCTGGCACAAAAACGGATATAACTTAGTGGTGAACCATATCGACTTACATTTCAAACAACCTTTACGCCAACACGATCAATTTTATGTAACTGCCGTTGCCAAACCCCAAGGTCGACTTAAAATTGTTTTTAATCAATCTATTTTTAAACAAGACGATACTTTAATCGCGCACGCCATCGTAACTTGCGTATGCGTCTCTACAACCACCAATAAACCTATAGCCTCCCCTGAATTAACCCAATTACTAAGCGCTGTTTAGCAGCGTTAAATTTGTTTTTTCCATTTCCTGTTGTGCCTCAAACATCGAGCGGATCACCTTGAACCCTCCCATACCACGACAAACATTTTGTATACCCCACGGATGCATGCTACCAATTGCTCCTCGTAAAATACCTTCCATCACTGCCTCAACCAAGGTTGTGCAATTCATTTTTTCTTTGATATTTTTTGAATGAGTTTCTACCGTATAAGGGCTAATATTTAAAATTCTTGCTATCTCTTTAGTTGTTCTACCCTGTGATGCTAAAAATAAACACTCCTTTTCTCGTTCACTTAATGCCTCGGATTTTTCATATCCTCCTTTGATCACGGCTTTACGATAAGCATGATTTGTTAAAATAAAAGCGTTTCGATAAGCAAGGTTATAGTGGACAATCAAGTCCAAAAATCGATCGGTAAAATTGACACAGAAATCTTCAAAATCAGATTTCGTGCGCTTGTATACTTCCTCACCCTCGTTAAAAGCCTCTTTCTTAATCGCACCAAACACAAAAACACATTCTGGGCACTCTCTTACAAGATAATACGCACGATGAACACCAAAGCGCTCTTCCAACATTTGTTTAAACTTCAATGACACAGCTAGCGTGTTATGACACAAGAAATGATCAATGCCTGTGATCGTTTCTAAGCGAAAGGAGTAATCTTCCTTATACAAAGACTCAGCATAATAAGCCTCTAACATATGGAAAATATTAGATAACACAAAGCGACTGCCATCGTTAAAAACGATGTACATCACCATGTGATCAAGCCCAATATCAGGCAATGACTGGCAGAATTCTTCTATTTCACGTTGATATTTTAAGCTAACTATCAAAGGAATTTGTGCTGACATGCTAAGCTCCCCTGCAACAAATAACCTTCACGCTTCGATAATTTTTGTAAATAGCACACACTAACTAATGATATGCTTGCCGTCGTTATCAGGTATATCATTGGCACAAGGCTGATTTCGAAGTAATGCGCTCCATACAATGCAACAAATGGTGCCGTCCCCCCAAAAACAGCCATACCACTACCATAACCTATTGCTACCCCCGTGCACCGCACATAGCCAGGAAACAGATTAATAATGATTGGCATAATGCTTGCAGCAATAAAAGCCAATGGAATGGTCAAGAGCATTGTGCTTAAAAGCACCTGATACAAGCCACTGTCATGCAATCGATTTAAAAACCCATAAACAAAGACAATAAATAATAAACAACCTATCCCATATAATTTGTAATACCCTACCCTATCACTCATGAAACCTAATAATGGCACTAAAACCGTTAGGCTCAAGAGCCCACACATGATAATCATCATCGCTTGTGCTGATGTCATCCCTAAATACAGCATGAAATACGATGGGAAATATCCAATCAATAAATAAATGGCAACGGCCAAAATACTGCTCATTGCAGCAATTAAAAGAAGACGGGGTAAAAATGATTTAAAAACTACTAACACAGGTTTTGAACTTTGCTCATTTTGTCTTAATAAGGATTTAAATACAGGGGAATCCTGCGATTTTAAACGCAAGAAAAGTGCAATCGTCCCTAAAAATAAAGAGCAAAGGAACGGAATACGCCAAGCAAAGGCCTCAATATCATGAGTATTAAAAATACTCATCACCAACGTGCACGCTAAAGCACCCAAAAGCAAACCAATGTAAGTGCTACACATCACTACGCTTCCATGAAAACCTTGTCGGCTATGACGACTAGACTCAATTAAATAAATACCCGCTGTTGTAAGCTCACCACTGACAGCCAGACCTTGTATTAAGCGACATACAATAAGCAATATTGGTGCCCAAATACCTATAGTGGCATACGTAGGCAATAACCCCATGCTCACCGTTGATAAAGAAATAAGTAAAACTGAGAGCAGTAAAGAAACGCGGCGACCATACCGATCGCCAAAATAGCCAAACCATATACTCCCGAAAAAGCGAGCAAAAATACCTACTGCAAAAGTACTAAAGGTCAGTAATAAAGAAAAAGATGGTTCGCTTGAAGGAAAAAATAATCCCCCGAGGACGGTTGCAAAATATCCATATAATGCGAAGTCGTACCACTCCATAACATTTCCTATAACGGTGGCCAGAACAAGTTTAAAATGTTCATGTCTCATGGGGCTGACTCAAGTGCTTCAATGCCTGGATCAATTTTTTTATCCCCACAAAAACTTCATTGATGTGTTTAGCCACCATGTTGGCTGGCGTACTCACAATCTTATGAGCTCGATCAATCACAACATCATCTGCCGGGCAATTAACGTGCACACAGCCCATAGCCTCAAGTTGAGATGCGATGGACTGTTCATGACCAATGGTGAGTCTTGCTCCGGGATAAATTTTAGGTATCATCACAGGTGCTATACAAATAAAGCCCATGGGTTTGTTCTGTGCTTTTGCCTGCTCAATCACCCGCTTTACATCGATTTGAAAATCAAAAGAAGCCTTCTTTTCATGCCAGTCACATAAATTTGTGACGGCACCCAGTCCTCCAGGAAAAACAATGGCATCAAAGGCTTGTACATCAAGTTCTGATAAAGATTGGATCTTTCCTCGCACAAGGCGTGCGGATTCTTGAAGAACAGAGCGAGAATCCCCAGAACATAAGCTCTCGTCTACATGATTAATCACACACGTTTGTTGTATGTCAGGCGCAAATGCCTGCCATTCTACTCCTTCTTGCTCAAGAGATAATAAAGTTAAAATTACCTCATGGGTTTCTGAACCATCATGTTGGCCACATCCAGCTAATATCATTGCAAATCTCATTATTATTATTCCTTATGCATTTATTGTTATGTGTGTTCAAATAGCTCTTTTTGTGATCCATTTATTTCCATAAAATTAAATAATACCTGATTTGAGGATCTAATCAATATAGATTCTCAAAAAGAGAATTATCTTTTAAAAATAAGATGCTCTGTATAGGCATCTCCATTCCATAGGTGTTTTGTGGTTTGATAATCCCATTCTGGACCTAAAATATACTGAACTTTAAAATTCATGTAGCAGCGATCTAACTTCTTCGAATCAACATGGCCCTTTAAATTTGGAAATGGATCATCATGAAATTGATAGACTAATTGATCTTCTGAAATCACAGGAAACTCAACACGTAATCCAACCAAGCGATCACGCTCTGCAACCATACGCTCAAACTCTTTTGCATGGCCTTTGCTAAAATCCGTTCCATACGATTTAGATAACCCGCTTTCCATCAGGGCAGTAAATAACTCAAGAGCCCTCGCCTCGCCATATTCTTCCTTTAATAATTTGAAAACATTTTCAAATAAACCAAAAAATGAAGCATTATAACTGTTCATATTCATCAATATTCCTCCTATATTAAATTATTCTCATTTTCCCCTGAAACGTACAAAAACCGTTCACTCATATGTTGACTAAAATCTTTCATCTTTAACTTAGTGCCAATACACAGCATCGCGCATAGCATACAAAGTGAAATGGCGCTGACATAAATACCAGGCAATATGGGATTTATTGAGGTATTTTCTAATGACATCAAAACCAATGGTGTAGTGCTGCTAAAAATAGTGATGCTTGTGTTAAAGGCTACAGATACTCCTGAATATCGAACACCAAACGGAAATAACCCAACCAATAAAGAGAATAAGGCAGATGATAGAAGCGCTATAAAGCAGGCAAAAATAAAAATTGCACCGGTCAGAAAAATTCTTTTGGCCAAAAAGAAAAATAATAGTGGAGCGAACAATATTGTACCCAATGCACCTACACCATATACCACCATTGGGTTAAAACGATCGGTGTGTTTACCAAGAACAGGTGTAATGATAGAAATAAACAAAAGTGCTTCGCCTATAACAAGCAAGCTACTTTCTCGCGTCAAATGAAGATTTACAGTGAGATAATAAGGCAAGTTCACAATTAATAGACTTGTCGTGACAGAATAAATGGAAACCAAACAAATACCATACATCAGCGCCCATAAATGCTCATGAAATAAGCACCTAATCACCTTTTCCTCAAGTATCTGACGATTTTTTGCTGTATCAAATAATTTAAAATCGTTGAGATAAAATCTCATCAAGATAGAAAAAATACCTATCGGCAACGATAAAAGAAAAGGGATTCGCCAACCCCAATCCCCTACCCAATGATGGGTGAGGAGGTAGCTCGTCCCTGTGCATACAAAAATACCCAATATGACGCCAAGCAACACGCTAGATAAAATCAGCGCACCTAACAACCCTTGCCGCTTGAATCCATTTTTCTCAAACAACAATACAACAGCACCGCCCTCTTCACCACTGACAGCAAGACCCTGCAAGAGACGCAAAAGAATCAGCATAATCGGTGCCGTGTATCCAATCACTTGGTATCCCGGCGTAATGCCGATCAAAAAAGTAGAAACTGTTGAGCATATGATTGTTTTTGAAAGCGCGTGACTTCTACCCTTTCGATCACCTAAATACCCAAATAACAGCGAACCGAGTGGTCGCGTAAAATACCCGATTGAAAAAATAATGAGTACCACGAGATGTGATGCATACTTATTTTTGAAATCAAAAAAGCATGTGCTAATTTCATGTGTTAAAAAGGCATAGATGGTAAAATCATAAAATTGCATGACATTACCCACCAAAGACCCGATGTATTTCCTATTCATCAATATTTTTTACGACTTCTAATGTACGCGAGTTATTTCCTTTTTTATTGTTTTTATCAAAATTATACCCTGTAATGTTTTCCTCAATGATCGATTGCACTTGTTGGAAGCAATGATCCCCCATTTTGTAAAATGCATGTTGTTGTTCTTGAATGTGCTTTAAAAATTCTTCACCATCATTTTTAGTTGCAAATGAATACAATAAAGTCAGGCCATTTTCTTTTTTTGTAATAACAACCCCTTTTTGAATACCATTTTTGCGCTCCATATTATTCTTCAATACATTGGCATAACGCACATCGTAAGTTTCATCCCACGTGTATAAACTAAAATTATTATAATAACTTGGTGAAATTGAACCATTATACAAATACGAGCCATCCTTGAATATGTTATATGCAATCTGTGGATTATATGAAAGGATTGACATTTTACCTTCAGAATCGACCACATTCAGTGAAAAATGATCTATCTGATCAATCCCTATAATCTCTTTATAAATACGACAGAGTTTATGGCAATTCTTAAAAGACATGGTCGCTGCATTTTCATGTAATAGAGGTGACTTGTGCCGAGGCAATTTAAAAACCTTAATCATAAATACCCACCTCTCACATCAGCTAACACATAAAACTAAGCAGACGCATACTGCTTTAATTCATTTCCAAGATTGCTTATCCCTAATCCTTTAAAAAAGGAATCAAAACACAATCTAATTAAGTCAATACGCACCTTTTCATCAGCATTCGTTGCTATGATTTTGTTATACAATTCAAAACAAAAATGTGCGGCATCCCTATCCTTAGGTTCCGGTATTTGCCGCAGCAAAGGCATAAGCTCTTCTAATATTGCTTTAAAGACCGGTACATCTATAGTCGAATATTTATTCGTCTCTGAAATAATTGGCGCAAGCACTTCAGGTAACTCGCCAAGCTTGATCATTTGTTCTTGTTCAAATAATATCTTTTCTTCTAATACTTGACTGTATATATTTCCACAAGGACTACCCCTACCAGTGACTAACCACGCAATATCAATATTTAGTAGCTTTGCATAGTTGTTAATGTTATCTAGTGTTAAAGATCGATTACCGTTCTCATGATTACAATAAGTTGATGAAGGTATATTGTATTTGTTTGTAAAAATTTTAGCAGACTGATAACCAGATGCAATCCTTGCAAGCTTTAATCTTTTTGCTATTTCTTGTGTGTAATTTTTCATTGAAACGTTTACCTTATTTATATCCACATAATTTTATATTCGTATTGAGAAAAAATCCATTTATTTTCTCGAAATGAGAAAATTATTAATTATCATAAACCTACACCATACAAATTAAAACCTTAATTGAATTTAAATTTTTACTTATATTTCAACATGTTACATAAATTATCCCCCGGGGATAATGCGTGGAAATTATAAATTACAGATTAAATAAAATGGCATTACCTATTAACTCAGATTAAATTTTATTGTTGCTAAAATCCATCCTAAGAATAAATGCAAATAAAATTCAATTATGATTTTCTGAACTATAGTGAGAATGGATTTAAAGGTGGGTTTAAATAAGCGCAATAGCAGTTTATAGCTTCAGATATAAAACCAGGTTAAAACATCATTTACTTAATTTTCGTAAATATTGAATTTCAAAACATCCTCTTTTTTTGCGTTTCATAAGCACCCATTTTCTTTGCTTAAGATTCATCTTAATGAATCGATTTATAAAAGCATGCCCTACAAGCATAACATCCGTATTTTGTGCATGGCTACTTTCTAAAATATTTGTAGCAAGTATTGAGCGCTTTTTTTCCTCATAAAACGATATAGCATCACCC
>JASBUO010000076.1 GCA_030147855.1 Gammaproteobacteria bacterium | reverse complement strand
TGTTTTGTTTACTGACTTGCCTAAAAAAAATGTTATTGCAATGTGCCTTAATATGAAACACATAAGGTGTATTTTTTGTATGCATTAGAGAAAAAAGGATTGTTTCTAATTCGCTGAATGCTTTTGTAGGTTGTAATGTTGTTGTTGAGGCATTGTCAGTGAAGCGCGTCACCGCTGCCCATGGCATTAAAGCATTATCTGAGGCTTGTATAGTATGTTTTTTCTCGGTGCATTGATAAAATTGCCCATCAACAACAACGAGTTCACCATTTAAACCATTGAAAGTACCAAGTCCGATATCACCGTGTGGCTTAAGTTGCACGATTTCTCCAGCTCCATCGTATGCTTTTTGAGTCAATATAGAAGCGTGTGAATATTGATATAAATGGCTCATAAAGTGCTCCCTAAATTTGGTTAGCGGCGTGTTTGAAAAAAGTGTGTCAATAAAGTGGCACTTTTTTCTTGTAATGGTCCTTCATCAATTTGAATATGGTGATTAAGTGCTTCGGTGTTTAGTAAATTATATACTGAACCTGTGGCCCCTGCTTTTAAGTCGCGTGTTGCAAATACCAGTCGTTTGATGCGTGCTTGTAGCAAGGCGCCCGCACACATAACACAAGGCTCAAGAGTGACATAAAGTATTGTATTTAATAAGCGATAGTTTTTGCGGTTTTGAGCAGCATCTCGAATAGCAACAACTTCAGCATGTGCGGTTGGATCGTTCTGTGAGATAGTTTGGTTAAATCCCTTGCCGAGGAGCTGGTCGTCTTCAGAAACGAGCACGGCTCCAACTGGCACTTCTCCTGCTTTTTGTGCGTGAAGTGCCAGGGCGTATGCCTGTTCCATCCATTCTAAATCACTCATTCCCATTCAATCGTTGCAGGTGGTTTCCCTGAAATATCATAGGTGACACGAGAGACACCAGACACTTCATTGATGATTTGATGCGATACTTTATCAAGAAAATCCCAAGGGAGTTTAGCCCAGTGAGCCGTCATAAAATCTTTTGTTGTAACGGCTCTCAAGCAAATAACCGGATCGTATCTGCGACCATCACCCATAACACCTACACTTTTTACAGGAAGAAAGACAGCAAACGCTTGGCTGACGGTATGATATAAATTAGCATTTCGAAGCGCTTGAATAAAAATAGCATCCGCTTTGCGGAGCAAGTCTGCATATTCTTTTTTCACTTCTCCAAGTATTCTAACCGCAAGACCTGGCCCTGGAAATGGATGCTGATAAATACGCGAATCAGGCAGTCCTAATGTTTTTCCAAGAACGCGTACCTCATCTTTAAAGAGCGCACGCAATGGTTCTAATAATTTAAAAGGTAAATTCTCAGGCAATCCACCAACATTGTGATGTGATTTGATGAGTTCAGCGCTGGACTGCCCTTGCACCCCTGCAGATTCAATCACATCTGGATAAATGGTGCCTTGAGCAAGCCAGGATATATTTGGAATATGCAAAGCTGCCTCTTCAAAGGTTTTAATAAATAAATTACCAATAACTTTGCGTTTTTCTTCAGGGCATGTTTTGCCTTCAAGGGCGCTTAAAAAGGTAGACTGAGCATTGACCCTTGTGAAGTTGATGCCCTCTTTTACTGAAAAAAGTGCTTCAACAGCATCTGCCTCGCCAAGCCTAAGTAAGCCTGTATCGACAAATACAGCATGAAGTTGGTTGCCAATGGCACGATGCAACAAACTTGCAACCACTGAAGAATCAACACCGCCTGAGAGTGCCAGTAAGACATTTTCTTTACCAACCGTTTCTTGGATGGTTTGAATACTTTCTTCTAAGATATGTTGAGTGGTCCAAGTGGAGGCTGCCTGACAAATATCAAAAACAAAGTTTTTTAAGATATCTACCCCTTTAGGGGTATGGGTTACTTCAGGGTGAAACTGCAGGCCATAATAGTGTTTTTGTGTATTTGCCATAATGGCTATTGGAATGTCGTGCGTTTTAGCGAGTACTTCAAAACCATCAGGGAGCGCTGTAACGTGGTCACCATGACTCATCCACACGTCAAGCAAGGCCTCGCCTTTTTCAGAGCGTTTATCACAAATATCTTTTAAAAATGTATCAATTGGGTGAATTGTAATTTCAGCATATCCAAATTCACGAATATTTGCACTATCAACGTTGCCGCCAAGTTGATATGCGAGTGCTTGCATGCCATAGCAAATCCCGAGTATGGGAAGTGAGGTATCAAAAACCCATTGAGGAATACGAGGACTATTGTCATCTAAAATACTTTTAGGGCCGCCTGACAGAATAACACCGCACCAGGTATGCTCATCAAGCACACGATTATCAATGTTGTGAGGATAAATCTCACAGTAGACATGCATTTCTCGAATACGCCTTGCAATGAGTTGTGTATATTGCGAACCAAAGTCGAGAATTAAAATACTGGCGTCGGTGTTGTTTTTCATACTATTACTTCTTATATGTTATTCATCAATTTGATAGTTAGGTGCTTGTTTTGTCATATTGACATCGTGCACGTGAGATTCTCGAATACCTGCATGTGTTACTTTCATAAAGACTGCTTTTTCATGCAATTTAGAAATAGTTTCACAACCCGTATATCCCATAGCAGCGCGTACGCCTCCAGATAGCTGATGGATGATAGTATGAACGGGCCCTTTGTAGGCAACGCGTGCTTCGACGCCTTCAGGTACGAGTTTGTCTGAAGCTGTACCACGTTCTTGAAAGTAGCGATCACTCGAACCCTCTGCCTGAGCCATGGCACCAATTGAGCCCATACCACGATAACTCTTGTAGGTTCGCCCTTGATAGAGCTCAATTTCGCCAGGAGACTCTTCAGTTCCTGCAAACATACTACCAAGCATCACAGTGTTAGCTCCTGCTGCGAGTGCTTTTGAAATGTCACCTGAAAAGCGAATACCACCATCGGCAATGACAGGAATTTCGCCTTTAAGTTCTGCTGAAACGTTGGCAATGGCTGTAATTTGGGGCACACCAATACCTGTGACAATACGTGTTGTGCAAATTGAGCCAGGACCTATCCCAACTTTTACGGCGTCAGCGCCTGCTTCAAGGAGTGCTCTAGCGGCGTCAGCTGTTGCAATATTGCCGCCAATAACATCTACTTTGGGAAAGTGTTTTTTAATCCACTTCACTTGTTCTAAAACATTTTTTGAGTGCCCGTGTGCTGTATCCACCACAATCACATCAACCCCTGCATCAACAAGCGCTGTAATGCGCTCATCTGTTCCTGGTGCAAGACCTACAGCGGCCCCCACACGCAACTGCTCTGAGCTATCTTTGGAAGCATTGGGGTGGTCTTTTGCTTTCTGGATATCTTTTACAGTTATCAAACCACGCAAACAAAAGTTATCATTGACCACTAAGAGTTTTTCGATGCGGTGTTTATGTAATAAGGTTTGAATGGTTTCAGAGCTGGCTCCTTCTTTTACAGTAATGAGCCTTTCTTTGGGCGTCATAACCGCTGAAACAGGTAAGTCTAGGTTTGTTTCAAAGCGAATGTCACGGCCTGTCACGATGCCAACGAGTTGTTCTCCATCAACAACAGGCACCCCGGAAAAGTGATATTCTTCTATCAAGTCAAGCAAGTCTTTCACGGTTTTATCTGGGCGAACAGAGATTGGATCTTTTACCATGCCGCTTTCAAACTTTTTAACGCTTCGAACTTCTCGTGCTTGTTCTGCAATGGTCATATTTTTATGTACAATACCAATGCCACCCTCTTGTGCTAAGGCAATGGCGAGGCGTGCTTCGGTGACGGTATCCATTGCAGCGGAAATGAGCGGTAGGTTTAGTTGGATATTACGCGTCAAGTGTGTTTTTAAAGACACCTCACGAGGGAGCTTCGCGGAGTAGGCCGGCACTAGTAAGACATCATCAAAGGTAAGTGCTTGTTCAAGGATTGAAAATGCCATGCCATTCTCCAAGGTGTAATTTTTAACCGAGCAGTTTATAATATTTTAGTTAAAAAAACAATCATCAAGGGGGCATCATGGTACTCTTAAAACGCTGGGGGCTACTGGTTTTTTTATTGCTTTTACTGGGATTGTTTTTTTACTTTGATTTGTATCGTTACCTTTCTTTTGAGCAGTTAAGATTGCATCGAGCAATGCTTGTTAATTGGACACAACATCATTTATCATGGGCCTTAGCTGTTTTTGCAGGTATTTATATACTTTCAGTGGCTATTTCCATACCTGGCGCATGGTTTTTAACCTTAACAGCAGGATTTTTATTTGGTCCTTTTTTAGGCACAGCCATTGTCATTACCAGTGCAACGTTAGGCGCTTTTTGCGTATATTTGGCCGTGCGCTTCGCGCTAAGAGATTGGGTTGCCGACAAAACCGCACAATGGCTTAAAAAAATGGAACAAGGCTTTCAGAAGGATGCTTTTTCATACTTACTCTTTTTGCGTCTTGTACCGCTGTTTCCTTTTTGGCTTGTGAATATTGTGCCGGCCCTTTTAGGGGTTTCATCGCGAGTCTTCTTTTTGGCAACTTTCTTAGGGATTATGCCCGGTTCTTTTGTATATGTATTGGCAGGAAATGGTATGGGGCATGTGTTTGATACTAACCAAACCCCAAGCCTTGAAATTTTGAAAGATCCAGTGCTGCTTTTGCCACTTTCAGCGCTTGGGGTGCTTGCTTTAGTTCCTATTGTTTACCGAAAGCTCAAAAAATATAGCTTATAGTGAAGGCGCTATTTAAAGTAACGAGTAAAATGCGCTTCATTAGTTCCTCTGGATAAAAAGTCGGTTGTTTTTCTCTATAACTTTAACGTGTGCGTTAAGAGGAATGTTTGCTGTTTTTTGGTTAACAGTAAATATTTCTTTGTTGTTTAAGGCTTTTATTTTGTATTGCCACGTTGCTTTTTCTTCGGGTGTTACGAGATATTGTAATAAGCCTACAGTCCCACCAATAATGGTGCCGATGCCCCCAAATATCAGAGTACCTCCCGCTATATCGGCGAGCACCATGCCCGGTACGCCCTTTCTATTGCCAGGGCTTGAAAGCCCAGCCATAAGCGCTCCTAAAAGACTACCTACCCCGAGGCCTGTTTCAGCGCCAATGCGCATGCCGCGTTTGGCGTGCTTTTGGCGCGTCCTTCGTTATATATCTCTTTACGTATAACGACGCCCTCCCCTCGATAAGTTGCACAGCTGAATAGTAAGCTGCTTGTTATGAGTAAAGCGGTAAGGTTTTTAAATAAACAATTAATTTCCACAAAAACCACATGATTAAAAAAAAAGCATTTTACGAGGTGAGTGTTTAAAAGTAAAGCATTTACTTAATGGTGCTGTATCTGGACTTTGTGAAAAAACACCCTTCCCGAATCCCCGCGGCGCAGACCGCGGGGCCCATTCACTAAATGATATCAGTGTATAAATCTTTCCATTTTGGATTAT
>JASBUO010000019.1 GCA_030147855.1 Gammaproteobacteria bacterium | reverse complement strand
GAATGATTTACTGCTTTATGGCGTTGCAGCTATGCTGTGCTCACTCTCTATCATACCTCTCACCATCACCCGCGCGCCTATTCCACAGCTTACCGAATCCACCCCTATGAAGCTCAGCACGCTGTATCAAAAAACCACCTCTGCACTGTTTGGCTGCTTTCTTGCTGGAATGATTTTAAGCGCAGCTTATGGTTTATTTCCCATTGTATTTTCAGAAATATACCGCGATACATCAAAAGTATCTGTTCTTATGTTTGGGCTTATTTTAGGTGGTATGCTTTTGCAATACCCTGTGGGTAAGTGTTCTGACTTATTCGACCGTAGACTGGTTGTTATTATAATATCACTCTGTGCCGTTGTCGCATCCATCGTGCTGATGAAAAATATGGAGTCTTATCTATACGCTTTCGTTCTAATGAACTTGTTAGGAGGTTTTGCCACCACAATTTATCCTATTTGCATCAGTTATGCGTGTGATAAGTTAGACGTTCGCGAAATTCTTTCAGGCATTCGTGGCTTACTCCTTGCATACAGCCTCGGCTCAACCTTTGGCCCCTTTATTGCACCGCTATTCATGCGTGGCACACACGAAATTTACTTATTCATGTACTTCATCAGTACCTTTGCCTTAACAGCCCTTCTCTTTACTTGGCAAAAAATGCGGAAAGAAAGCCCGCCACAAGAAGAGCCATTCCAATTAATGCGGCAAACAACACCTGTTATCACCGAAGGAGACCCCCGTTCAGACATAGGCGAGCCTTCTCTGAAAGCAACGTAACTTGACATCAACCGTTGCCCCCCTTAGGATCCAGTCTTCGCATTTTATCAAGCACTAAGCTTCGGGATACACTCCATGATTGAGCAATTACGCGCCCTGGTTCAACAAGACCTAGACGCGGTCCATGCACTGATTACCCAAAACATTCAGTCTGAAATCAGCTTGCTTGATGATTTAGCAAACTACATCATTAAGAGCGGTGGTAAGCACTTACGCCCCCTCCTATTACTGCTTTCAAGTTACGCTTGTGGTTACTCAGGTAAAGATCACATTAAGCTTGCGGCTATGATAGAATTTTTTCATACAGCAACGCTCCTGCATGATGATGTCGTCGATGAGTCAACCTTGCGACGCGGGCATAAAACTGCAAATACCATCTGGGGAGGGAAAGCATGTATTTTAGTAGGCGATTATTTATTCACACAATACATGCAGCTCATGATTGAGGTAGGTAACCTCAATATTATGTCAGTACTCACCCAAATGACTATCGACGTTGGGTGCGGTGAAATTAAGCAGCTTTCAAATCGGCATAATCCGTCCCTTGCCGTTGATGAGTACTTTGACATTATCCGTGCAAAAACGTCTCTTTTATTCGCTGTATCGTCACAGTTGGGTGCGCTCATTCAAAACACAGATAAGGCAACAGAAAAAGCGCTGCATGCTTACGGCCTACACCTTGGCAACGGTTTTCAACTCATTGATGATGCGCTCGACTACTGCTCGGATGCAAAGACCATTGGAAAGAATATTGGGGACGATCTTGCTGATGGTAAGGCTACTATGCCGCTATTATATGCCTTGCAGCAAAGCACGCCTATTCAACAAGAAAAAATTCGCGAAGGCCTTAGCCAAGGCTCACTTGAATATCTACCAGATATCTTAGAAGCCATTGAAAAAACGGGTGCCATCAAGTATACCAAGCAACTGGCAGAACAGGAAATAAAACAAGCGACCAAAGCAATCGATATTTTGCCAGACTCTTTGTATAAAAAAGCCTTGGCAGACCTTGCTCAATACGCTATTTTACGAAACTACTAATACATCGGAGTGTAGCTCAGCCTGGTAGAGCACTGCCTTCGGGAGGCAGGGGTCGTAGGTTCAACTCCTATCACTCCGACCACTATTGACACGGAGTGTTTATGATAGAGGTTATCAAGGTTTTTTTTATCACAAAAGGGTTTATGCCGCATGGCATGTGTTTGCTTTGGAAAGCGAGTGTCTTGTGGACACTCGTTTTATCGAACGGGCTCATTGCGCTTTCTTACCTGCTAATACCAGCCATATTATTAACAGTCTACCTAAAACGAAAAGACATTCAGTACACGTGGCTATTTCTATTATTTGCAGCATTTATTTTACTCTGCGGTACAACACATGCATTGCATGTCGTTACCTATTGGAAGCCAATTTATGGTGTGCAAGGGTTGGTTGATGCGCTAACGGGTATCGTATCGTTTGCAACCGCAATTGTATTGTGGAAACTAACGCCTGAGCTATTAAGCATTCCAACGCCTGAAGCCTATAAAGTTTCTCAAGAAAAATATAAACGGCTTGTCGAATCCGTGCACCATGGTATCTGCACGTTTGGAGATGACTTTAAAGTTAGCTTTATTAACGGTATGGGCGCTGATATTTTGGACCAATTAGATGCACAGCTACTTGGTAGTGACATCCGAAAAATTTTCAGCCTCGATAATTTACAACTGCCTTCGACAACAGAAAAAATACATGATCAGGTAATTATCTACACACCTAAAAAACAAAAAGTGCTCGACTATTATATTACTCAGCTTTCACGCTCAACCGAAAGTGAACAGTTTTTATTATCTTTCAGTGATATTACTATTTTCAAAGATATCAGCAATTGGGATACCGCAATGGATGTGCTCGAAAAAACAAAACTGACGCAAACAAGACTGCTCGAGTCACAAAAGCTGGAATCTTTAGGACAACTTGCAGGGGGCATCGCGCACGACATCAACAATACGCTTGCTGTAATAACAGGTTCATTAGAAATTGTTCACGACTTAGCTAGCAAGGAGGGTGATGCCTTGCATCATCAATTGGATATTGCCAATAAAGCTGTCAAAAGCTCGGCTGAACTTATCCAGCAATTACTCATGTTTTCAAGAAGCAAAGAAGATCGCTCGCCCACACAAGCACTAAACCTCAATCACCTACTAGAAAAAGTCGCTTTATTTAACCAAACCATTCTATCACCTACCATAACATGTTCTATGCAAACAGAAGAAGACTTGTGGCAAATCAAAGCCAATGAGAATCAATTATTGCAATTGTTTACCAACTTAATGACTAATGCGCGTGATGCCATGCCAGATACAGGCGGAGAAATTCATATCACAGCAGAAAATACTGTGATTAAGCGCGGTGCTTTAAAAGCACATCAGGTACAAAAACCCGGCTCATATGTGAAGATAACCGTTTCAGATACAGGAAGTGGGATCTCTCCAGAAAATCTAAAAAATATCTTTACGCCTTTCTTCTCTACAAAACCAGCTGGAAAAGGTACAGGGCTTGGGTTATCGGTTGTCTATGGGGTTGTATTAAGCCACAGCGGGGAAGTATTTGTTGATTCTACAGTTGGACAAAGTACAACGTTTACCTTTTACTTCCCCAGAACCTTAGAAATAGTAAATAAACATCAAACAAATGTTTCATTCGGATCCGCACAAAATAAAACCGATATTCTTCGAAATCGATCTATTTTAGTCGCGGATGATGAAGAAGCGTTACGAGAAATTATCAGTATGCACTTTTTATCTTGTGGTGCACAAGTGCTCTCAGCAAAAGATGGTCTTGAGGCAGTTACGACATTTAAACAGCACAAGCATGAGTTGACACTGATTGTGCTCGACTCAACCATGCCACAGCTCGACGGTGTGTCTGCTTACAAAAAGATCAGAGCCATATCTGACTTGCTGCCGATACTATTTATTAGTGGTAATAATGCGGAGGCCAAGCTATCTACAGTGGTACAAAAAGATAAAAACGCGGCCTGGCTCTCTAAGCCTTTTAGCAAATTAGATTTACTACATGCAGCGCAAAACCTTGTTGGTACTTTTTTAAAACAAACCAAGGCCAAGTAAGCGCATGTGCTATTGTATGATGTGGGCAACAACTTCCTCAACTTGCCCCATAGCTGTCAATGCCTTTTGTTGGTAAGACGCTATTTTGTCGTCATCACAATGCACTTGTTGCAATAGTTGCTCTACTTCAGCTCGTAGGGTAGGCACCAACCCTTTTAGCTTGCAGACGTGATCTTTCACACGTGTATTGAGCGTCTGCGCCTCTTGCTGGCTCTGCTCGTTCGTCCGAGACTTAATGCTCGCAGAAATAGCTTGTGTGATATGCGAAATATCGACTGCAATTTTTCGAATACTTTCTACCCCATCTCTCATTGCACCACCCGCTTCATCTTGCACCATCAATTCACAAAAACCTTGAACAGCTATAAGTTTATTATTAAGTGTGTGGCAAGACTCTCTAACCATCTGATAAAAGTGCTCTGTGAACTCATGCTCTGGGTTATTCATATAAGGCTACTCCTTGACTTTAAGACCTTAGGCATCAGTATAAGGTATCTTGTTGTACACCGACCAGAAACAGCCTATTTCTTTGACTGCGTCTACGAGCCGATGAAAATCAACAGGCTTCACAACATATGCATTTACATTTAAATCATAACATGCGTGTAAATCTTTATCTTCGTGTGACGATGTCAAAATAACGACTGGGAGCGACTTAAGCCTATCGTCAGATTTGATAATCCGTAATGCTTCGATACCATCTAACTTTGGCATTTTTAAATCAAGCAACAAAACAGTGGGCAGCACATTCTTTCTTTTTGCGTGCTTTCCCTCACACCTTAAAAAGTCAAGCAGCTCTTCTCCATCACAAACTCTTTCTACTTTATTTTCTACGCTATATTCCTTTAAAGCTTCCATGGTTAACTCGCTATCAAAGTCATCATCTTCAGCAAGTAATATGATGCTATCTTCATTCATGCCGTACTCTCCTTTTATTAATCAAGCTTCGGTAAAAATATATGAATCGTTGTACCTTGATGCGCATGAGGTTCAATAGAAATAGTTCCCTCATGACGCTCAACAATTTTGCTTACATAAGCAAGCCCTGCACCAACCCCCTTTCCATATGCTTCTTTATCTAATTGATGAAACAATGAAAACGCTTTTTCTTGATATTTTGGCTTTAAGCCAATGCCGTTATCCTTAATGACAATCAGAGTGCCTCGTTTACTTTCAGTTGCTGCTACACTAATCTCTATTTTCTTACCAGATGTTGAAAACTTAATTGCGTTGACAAATAACTCTTTAAATAACGTGATAAACAATGCGTAGTCCGCAAAAACGCATGGTAAATCATGGATATTCCATTGCACTGCACAGGCTTGCTCATGTGACAATTTTGAAATAGCGTCATCAATAACGACATTCAGTGAAAACGAATCTTTTTCAAGCTTGGCCCGGCTGAAAGAAGCATACTGTAGTAAGGAGTCTATCAACTTATCCATTTTTACGGCAGACACTGTGATGGCCGATAAACATTTCTGTTGACCTGCTTCGTCTTTTTCTTTTTGGTAACGAAAGAGAAGGTGAATATAACCTGTAATATGCCTGAGTGGCGCTTTCAGGTTATGTGCAATGGTATAGCTAAAATTCTCCAACTCGTTATTAAAGCTTTCTAGTTCTAAGCTCTTTTGATAAAAAGATTGTCGTTGAAAAAACAACAGTGCCACGCAAAAAGACAAAATGATACCTGATAAAAGAATAAGACTTGGTGTGTATGACTTGTAATCATTAAGCGCTTTCCATGAGGGCCATATGGTGAGCTGAAAAACGCTGTCATACAACATAAAACGGTGTGTGCTGCTCCATTGGCTTTTCAAAGAGGGAGAACTGTCTTTCTCGGATGAAATTAATAAATGGCTGTTTAGGTGAAGTTCAAAATTATAGTACTTGCTCTCGTAAACTGGTAATACAGAATGCATCAGTGCGCCTGCTGCGTATAGCACAATGACATCCCCACTCTTTTCCATTGGAAAAAAAGCAATGAAATATGGATTGTTATCGATGGTAATAGGAAACAACGATATGACGTTTTCATTGAAAGGCATGCGGTGCACTGCTTGTTGTAAGGCGGAGAGGTTTAAAGACACGCTGTCCTTGACGTAAAATTGTAATATTTCCTTATTCGAATTAAATTTTCCGATACAATAAATACTGTCATGGTGCTCCAAATAAATTCTTGAGTTATTGTCAAAAGTGGTGTATGACATTAGGCGGCCTCTCTTGTTGACTGCTCACTCACTTGTAACCCATCTTTAAATTCAACGTTATTGACAACAAGCGTCAATAACTGAAACCCTCTGATTTTTATCCACCGCTTC
>JASBUO010000087.1 GCA_030147855.1 Gammaproteobacteria bacterium | reverse complement strand
CCGTTTCGAGTTTTTTGAGTCGTGTACCAACATTACCTCTGATGGGTTGAATGATTAAATCTGGGCGGTGCGCGAGTAGTTGGGCGGCACGTCGTAAGCTTGATGTACCCACAACAGCGGCTTTGGGGAGGCTGTTAAGGGTTGGATATTGATTACTGACAAACGCATCTAGTGGGTTTTGCCTTGAAAAAATAGTGTTGAGCACTAGGCCGTCTGGAAGGGCCGATGGCATATCTTTCATGGAGTGTACGGCAAGGTCGGCCTTTTTATCGAGCAGCGCTTCTTCAAGCTCTTTAACAAATAAGCCTTTGCCCCCTATATCGAGTAGTTTAGTATTTAAAAAGCGATCGCCCGATGTTGTGATAGGGAGTAACTCGATAGTGAGTTTCGGGTGGTATGCCAGCAATTGTATTCGTACATGGTTTGCTTGCCAGAGTGCTAAAGGACTTTGACGAGTCGCAATGCGAAGGAGTGTTGGTGGTGACATAGTGCCTTTTGGTATGATAGCAGTTGCGTGATGATAACATGATGAGCAAGGAGGGGGTATGCGCTTAATGATTGTAGCGCTTGTAGTGATACTGTTTGGGCTGCAATATAAGTTGTGGTTTGGGGGAGATAGCCTACCAAAATGGTTCCATGCCGAGAAAAAATTAGAGGCGCGCGCTTACGAGAACCAAAAGCTTGCGGCACGTAACCGTGCACTTGAGGCAGATGTGGCCGAGTTAAAATCGGGCGAACAAGCACTTGAAGAGCGGGCACGTTATGAGCTTGGTATGGTGAAGGAAGACGAGACGTATTATCATTTCGTGAATTAAATATGAGTAAATATGAGGGGAATATATGCAAATTGAAACCATGAATGCAGCGACTTTAAAAGAGGCACTGATGGACAATGATGTGGTTGTGATTGATGTGCGTGAGCCCAGTGAATATGAAGAAGTACATATTTTAAATACAGTGCTTATTCCTCTTGGTGAAGTAAATTATGATGCCATCCCGCATGATGCAACAAAGAAGCTTGTGATACATTGTCGCTCTGGTAAACGTAGTTGGCTTGCCTGTGAAAAGTTATTAGAAGAACAGCCTAACCTTCAGGTGTATAACCTGGAGGGTGGAATTTTAGCATGGATTGCGCTTGGGTATCCGGTTGAGACCACATCACCTGCTATGTGAGAGGAGCGTATATTTTGTTAATCATAAGTGGTTTCCTTTTAGCTGTTTTAATGGGGCTTGTTTTAGGATTTATTGGCAGCGGGGGCTCTATGCTGACCGTACCTATTTTGGTGTACCTCTTTGGTTTAAGCCCATTTGTTGCAACAGGGTACTCACTACTTGTGGTTGGCAGTACTGCAGCGGTGGGAACATTTAGTTACTGGCTGCAAGGGTTGATTCGTGCGAGAGATACATTCATTTTTGTGCTGCCATCAACCATTATGATTTTGTTGACACGTCGTTTTATTGTACCGAATATCCCAGATCCTATTTTGCGCGTGAATAATCTGCTGCTATCTAAAGGCACTTTTATTATGGCGACTTTTGCGCTTTTGATGTTAGTTGCGGGCTGGTTTATGTTAAGACCTGTCACAAAAGAGCAAGCAGATAAAATTGCGGAGGATAAGCGCTTGCATCCCGTGAAGCTTGTGCTTGGTAGTGGTAGTGTGGGGGTGCTTGCAGGCCTTGTCGGTGCAGGGGGTGGTTTTTTAATTATTCCGGCACTGATTACTTTATTTGATTTATCGATGAAAGAAGCGATTGGTACTTCACTGGCTGTCATTATGGTGAACTCCTTGGTTGGGTTTCAAGGTGATTTATTGGCTGGTTTGTATATTGACTGGTCGGTTCTGGGGCCGTTTTTGGGGCTTGCTATTTTAGGGATGTTTTTAGGAATTCGATTCAATAAGCATGCAGACGGACGTGAGCTGAAGCGCTTGTTTGGTTTTTTTATGTTACTTTTAGCCGGTATTATTCTGTCCGCTGAGAGTTTTTCAATGTTAGTGCAAGCATAAGAGGGTTCGTGTGGCTTTATCTGATAGCACGTTACAATTTCCGACACAAATGATGCATCCTCTATCTCGACGCATGGAACGAGTATTACTGGTGTGTGCGTATGATACATCAATAGCAACGGTTATGACCGATGCTTTGGCACGCATTCAAGCGAGCGCTTCATTTGCAGTGGTGGTTATTAACCTGAGGGAGTATCACACACAATCAAAGCGCTGTTGTTTACCCTCTTTTCTTGATTTAAGCGTTTTTGAAGGGATACTTGTCCATGAAAGTGCACTGATAGGGGGGGGGACGCTCGGCCAATATTTTGCAGCATTTTCTGGGGCTAAAGTACTGCTATCAGAGCAGCCACTAGCAGAAAACTCCAAGCTTTCAAAGCATTTTCGATTAGCACGATATGATGCAAATGTAGTGATGGAAAATATATCACAGCTAGATGATACCTTACTGCAGTGCTTTCAAGAGAGGGCACGTATTGTCCCGGCTGTTTTTTATTCTGAGACGCCTGCTAAAAACATCTTATTACTTGCAGGTCATAGTCCAGTTAAAGATCCTCGTTTAAGTTGGGTGAGTGATTTTGTACCTGAAGCATTGCACGTGATTCAGCTTGGTGTAAATGATGCTAAGTCTGAAACGATTGTGTCGTATCGTCATCGAGTAGGCGTCCATTTTTATCGACAGCATGTGCCAGAGGCGTTGGACGAGGCGGTGCTTGTGAGCGCTTCAAAAACTGCGGCAGGGGCGCTAGGTGTTCAGGTATTATTATCGTTACGTCGTATGTTGACATTATCAGAGCTTGAATTATCTCATCAGTATGCAATGCCTTATCAAAGCACGCGATATAAACCATTTATGTGGTACATCGGTTATTTTTGTCGTGTTACTGAGCGGCTTTTGACTGAGGCGCTTCAAATGAGAGGGCTTCACGCTGTTGTTGCATCCGATTTACCGACCTTAATTGCCGCGTTAATTTTAAAAGGATTGTTTGATATTCCGGTATTGTATGATGCGCATGAGTATTGGCCCGAGCAAGATGTTGCATCGTTTGAGTTTGAGAAGCAATTTTGGCGAGATATGGAAAAACAGCTGCTTGCACAAGTGGATTATTGCCAAACGGTTTCAAGTACGCTTGCAGCATTGATGACATCGCTTTATCAAAAGCCATTTGAATCGGTACCGAACTGTATTCCGCTTGCGGATATACCAAGTAAGCCGCCGAATCACACTCAAAATACTGAGGTTTGCCGCTTTGTGTTTCAAGGCGGTTTTGCAAAAGGGCGCGGTATTGAGTATTTGATTCGTGTATGGCCAAAGGTTCGGAGCGATGCGCACCTTTTTTTAAGGGGGCCTGACAGCTCATTTAAGCAACAGATGATAGTGCTGGCACAGCAAACGGAGCTACTTAACCAGCGTATTTTTTTTCTGCCAGCTGTTGCAGAAGATGAATTGGTAAATGCTTTAAATGAAGCGGATGTCGGGCTCATTCCTT
This sequence comes from Gammaproteobacteria bacterium, assembly GCA_030147855.1. GTDB lineage: Bacteria > Pseudomonadota > Gammaproteobacteria > Legionellales > Legionellaceae > JAALKW01. The sequence continues at coordinate 12,287 of JASBUO010000087.1, read as the reverse complement.
ATGAGCCAATTCTTGCAAATAATTCCAATTGTTGTCCGAATAAGCTCTCGCAGTATTTTGCAGCACAACTACCGGTACTTTCTAATGAAACGGCCTTTCTTCGCACTATATTGGATGCATCAAAGTCCGGTTGCGTGGTTGATTTTACAGATGAATCAGCCTTAATAGAGGCTATTCATTTTTTTATGCAACATCCAGATGAAGCACGCGTAATGGGCGTGCGAGGATATCAATTTTTACAAGAACAATTTCATTGGGAGGCGGTAAGTACAGTATTGTATGCTGCGATGAATCAATTAACCGCGCATCAAGCGTCTACAACCTTCTCTCTTTTTCATCAGCCGACGCGCGTCATGATTCATTTAGGCTTTCGTGAAAGGCTTCAGCAATTAAAGGCGTGTGCCATGAAACCTCTTTGGAAGTTGTGGCATTTGCTGCCGGATACAGGTGGCCCAAGCTTGTTACGCAACAGTAAGGTTTTTGTTAAACGATCTTTATATATTTTGCATTTAAAAAAACTTAGCGATTAGGGCCTTATATAGTCGAGTCTATATAAGGCCCTATATTTTATGAATTAGTGTATAATAATTCCAATTTTTATCTTTCTGAAGCATTATGAGTTCATTCGAATCCAGTTTACGCTTGGATGAGATTTTGGATGAAATGTATGGCAATGAAAATGCTCGTAAGGCACAAGTTATTGAAGTGTTGTTACAAGAAGCAGAAACAACACCAGAGGCCAAAGTTTGGCTTAAACAACTGAAATACTGAAACGATGGGGCACTTTTGTGCCCTACGCGAAGTGAAGCGTAGCACTCAGGTAAGCGCACCTAGGAAATGTCGAGCGCTTTCTAGCTCAGTGGTATCAGAGAAATAGCTTCAGTCTTTGGAGGGGTGTTCCAAAGACTTAATACATGTCCACCGCCACCAGAGCCTGTGGGTTTTGCAGCAATTGCACCAGCTTTTTTCAGTGTTTGCATGTGGTCGTTGAGAGACGAGTTAATAAGCCCCCAATTTTCAAAGCAGTTTGACGCTGTATTGATGGCTTGTTTGAGTGCCTCAGCTTCTCCAGGCTTTGTGAGTGCTGCATACGCTTGTGTGACACTATCAGCCATCTGCTTATCAATGCTATCGGCTTTAGCGCTATTCTGAATGCGTAGCGCTTGTACTTGCTGAATGCAGTCTGAGGTAATACCAACCTCTCCCGAAAAAGAAAGATACCAGTAGGGTTTCCAGGTGAGTGTAATTGGCTGTATATGCCCTGATTGAAAATAAATGGCATCTTTAGTTGCACCACTGCCTGCAATATCGAGCCCACTGCTTTGTCCATGAAACACATGCTCAAGCATGTTTGCAAACTGGAAACAATTAATTTCCGGGTTAAACTGGTGTTTTAGCCAGCGTGTGATAGCAATACAAATGGCTGCTGATGCACCAAGACCTGTACCAACCGGAATATGGTTAGTGATATATAAAGCACCGGTTATTTCGTTGTGACTGTAATTGAGGTATTCAAACCCTTTGTGTAACAGCCCCCAGATAGATGGTTCACAGTTTGTTTCACTTTCACCGCGGTAGGTGAGTGTTAAAGGGGCATCTGATGCCTGGTATTGTAGGATCAGCGATTTGTGCTTGAGTGGAAACACAAGCGCTGGATGCCCACGAAGCACGGCATGCTCGCCTGCCAAAATCCACTTACCGTAGGTGATTGTTTCAAACTCATAAGACATGCAGTGCATTCTCCATTGCTTCTTGTTTGAAGGTTTGTGCCTGCACAGCTTGATCGGGTCGGTATAGTAAATGAATGTTAGGGCCTGCATCCATGGTAACGATAGGCCCATCTCCGGCCTTTTTCCAGGCGTTTTCTAATTGATTTAAGAGTGTCTCTGCCTCAGGTGTAATATAGCTAAACGCTGGGTTTGCAGCCAGAAATAAAGCATGCATATCCTGGAATTCGCGCCAGCAAATGAAGTATGCCTCATCCCATGCTTGGTTCTCAAATGCTTGGAGGAGTGCATCTAAATTGTTTTCTGCACGTATTTTACGTTTTGGATATTCAGATATACGACTCACACGACGGTGCGCTTCACTGGATGAAACTTCTTTTTCAGTGCTTTGAATGACAATTACTTGGTGGATGAGGTGTGTGTAAGGCAGAGTGATGCTTTGTACCGATGTGTCATCCCAAATAGCCCATGGCTCAAAAAAAGAGCGACACGATGAGCCTGAGCCCATACGACTGAAATGTGCTTGTGCTTCAATGGAGGGCATGTCGGTATTTGTGCAGTCTGTTACGGCCTGGAGTGCTGCTTTTGTGAGTGCTGCAAAACTCGATGCAGAGCTTGCAAGACCTGCACCATGTGGAAAGTTATTAGCAGAACGCACGGTAAAGTGCTCGGTGCAGTTAAATGCTTGTTTGATGCGTGTTAAGTGATTTAAAAAACGTGCTTGTGCTTTCTCTGAAAAGTGATAAGGAATGAACGTATCTTCATCGGTGAGTGGTTCCCAGCAGTCTTCTCCACGATTATTTATTTCAATTTGCACCGCTGTTAAGAGGTGTGGCAGCGTATATGAAAGGGAGCGGTTGAGTGGAATATTCGCGCTTTCAGGCACTTTACCCATGTATTTAATAAGTGCAATATTGGCAGGTGCCTTGACAGACCATTTCATAAGTGTTCCTGGGTGTGGGCTAATGACCTGGGGCATCATCCCATAATATTTTATGAAGTTGCAGTTGAAACCGCACGGGAAGTTTATCTTCTAAGATCCATTCTGCCAAGTTCTTTGGTGCGAGCTCCGCAAAGCTTGGTGAAAATAAAACTTGGGCATGATCTGTCAATGTGTATTTTTCAATCATATTTTTTGCCCACTCGTAGTCATTTCGACTACATATGACAAATTTAATTTGGTCAGTTGGTTTAAGGTGAGTTAAGTTGCTGAGCATATTTTTGTCAGCCTCTTTAGAGTCAGGCGTTTTCAAATCCATCACAACCATTACACGTTTATCAACTGCCGAAATATCACGTGCTCCGCTGGTTTCAAGCGACACATGATAACCGTTATCAGAGAGCGCTTTGAGTAGCGGAATAGCGCCAGGTTGTGCCAGTGGCTCACCGCCTGTCACACAAACGTATGTGCAGTTAAAAGATGCAACTGTTGATAAAATATCAGCAAGGCTAATAATTTCCCCACCATTAAACGCATAGGCTGTGTCGCAGTATTGGCAGCGCAGCGGACATCCTGTCAGGCGCACAAAAACAGTTGGTAGTCCAACTGTAGTTGACTCTCCTTGAAGTGAGTGAAAAATTTCCGTGATTCGAAGCTGATTTAAAAAACGATTCATTATATTAACTATTTAGGGTTTTCAATTTCGATGCGGCTAACTGAGCGGCATGGGTGTCGGGGTAGTCCCGAATGACCGATTTAAGACGTTCGCGTGCAGAGTTTTTCTGACCGGTGGCTGCCAGTGCATACCCAAGTTTCAGAGAAGATGCAGATGATTTACTTGAGCTTGGAAAGTTGTTTAAAACGGTTTCAAACTGCTGAATAGCATCATTAAAGGCTTGTTTTGTCATGTATAGTTCACCAAGCCAATAGTGTGCGTTGGCTGTATAACCACCGCGTGGATAATGCTGAATAAAACTTTTCATGGCCATGACAGCCTTATCAAACTCTTTGTTTTTAACCAACTCATAGGCAGCTAAGTAGCTTATCTGCTCATCAGCGGGGTTGCCACGAGGGGGAGTGTTTTCTGGCAGGCGCTCGATTGCTCTTGTGGTATTTTCAGCCTGATTTTTGCGTGCATTTTGTTCAGGCGTTATGGCTTGCGCGTCGCGTAGACGCGAGTCTAAATCTTTATAAAAATCGATTTGTTGTTGTTTTAAATTGTGAAGTGCGTGGGTTTGTACTTCAAGTTGTCCTCTAAGCTCGCTTAACTCTTGTTGCAAACCCTGTAGTTTATTAAATACATTGCTTGTGTCAGTAGAAGCTATCTCCATTGATGCTTCTTCACGTGCGAGGGCAATATTGTCGTTATCTTCTTCAGGTTCGGCAAAGTTTGTTTCTTCTTCTGTCTGCATGAAACTGCCTGGCCGCTCTGCGGCGGCCAGTTGCTCATCAAAAAGTGCAAAGTTCTCGCTTTCATCCACCACAGGTGCCTCAGCCGAAGTAACGCCGGTTAAGCAGCAGCCGAGCAAGGCTGCGATGAAGGTATGACGAGCAATTTGTTTCATGAAAAGCACCTCTTATTTTGATTCGTAGCTGAGTTCTACGCGTCTGTTTTGCGCTCTGTCTTCGTTACTGTGACCAAGATTTACAGGTTTTTCTTTACCATAGCTTACAACGCGCATTTGGTTTTTGCTAACACCTGCCATGCGCATCATGTGCGCAACAGAACGTGCACGACGCTCACCAAGCGCTACGTTATATTCGCGACTACCACGCTCATCAGTGTGTCCTGCAAGGAGAATACGTGCAGATGGGTGTGATGTAAGGTATTTTGCTTGCGCATTAATGGATGCTGCATATTTGGAAGCCACAGTACTGTTGTCATAAGCGAACAAGTAAACTTGGTTGTGTGGTGCTTGGGTGGTATACATCTCGCCAAGTGCTTGACCTGGAAAATGTACTATGTTCCCTAAGCCATTGAACTCGAGTCCTGTGCCCTCTAACAAGTTACCAGACTTGGTACATGAAACAGCTAACAGTGCGGCAGCCGCAATGCTTCCAATTTTTAAGAAGGGTTTAACACTCATCCGAAGTCTCCTCGTTGATGAAAAGTGAAGTTATTTTTATTGTCACTCGCAGCAATAGAGTTTTTGGTGTTGTTGCAAACGGACTCACCTTCGGCTCGTTCATTTCTGCCTTACCTAAAACTCAATTGCTGTGAGTATATGTGCTCAATCATCTTACGGCTTTGGCATCTCATTGTACAACATCCTATGTTTTGTGACTACTCTTGTCAGACTGAATTTGCCTAATGACAAAGTCGAGCGCTTTTTCTGCGAAAATGCCTGCAGCTTGGTTTGCTGCAACAACGCCACTATAAGGAGTATTGGCTGTGCAAGGAATACGTTGCGTTAAAAGACGTGAAGCGAGTACACGATTATCAGATACGCGGGTAAGGGTCACTTTTGCAATCAGGTGTACGGTGCTTTGCTTTGTTAAAAAGTTTTGATTCAGTTCAACAAGCTGTGTATCTAGGCGATAATCTGCTTTGTCTGCGTAGGGGCTTGAAGTGATGGCACGGAATGCATGGCTATCTTGAAAGCGTTCAACTAGCAAGGGGTATAGCATGTCAGCCGGTGGGTCCGACCACGCGTTTTTTGCAAAAGGTTCGAGTTTAAAACGCTCTTTCACGTAAAGCATTTGATTCGTGCGGTAGCCTGCCATGGCGTCAGGTTTTGAAATGAGCAGTGCATAAGGCATATGTGCACGATGCTTTTTGAGCTGGGGTGAGAGGGTCAGTGTGTATTGGTTGGCCGCGGACGTTTTAACTGGTCCACAGCCTGTTTCAAGCAATAATAGGCTAAATAAGATGCAAGCTATCAGACGATTCACCGGTGTTCTCCTGGACCAAGTTTGGGAGGGGCTGTTCCTCGCACAATGACGGATGGGTTTTCACGCATCTCTGCACTGACCTTTTCAAGGTTTGCTGCAATATCGTTTAGGCGACGCATTAGCAGCGTAATTGGGGGAAGTGTTTGTTGTGAAATTTGGTCGATACTGTTTTTACCTGCTTTCATTGTAATAGTGAATTGTTTTCCGGACTCGGATACATCTTCTGCCATATTATCAAATTTTTGAGCGCTTACTTTAAGGCTTTTTGCAAGCTTTGGAAGTTCTGCAAGGGTTTCATTAATGTTGTTATTATTTTGAGTGAAGACTGTAGATAGTGCTTCAAAATTTTTAAGAATTTTTTCAATATTGTTAGCATTTTCTTCACTAAAGAAGCGCTTTAAGTCGGCTGTAAGTGTATTAACGTTTGTCTCAAGCTGATTAAAGAAAGAAGGTTTTGAAGGAATCACAGGGTAAGGTGCGTTTGGAGACTTCTTCAGCGGAACAAGAGAAGGCGTTTTTGCAGTTAACCCTAAATAAGTCGTGCCTGTAATGCCCTGAAAAACGAGCGTCGCCTCAGTACTTTCAGTAATGGGAATATCGTTTTCAATATTTAAAATTAAAATGACTTGTTTCGGATTATCATGGTTTAGTTCGATAGAGTTAATAAAGCCAACACGGACGCCATTATATTTGATGGGGGAGTCTTCAGTTAAGCCTGACACCGATTCATTGAGGTAGGTCACATAGGTTTTATAGGTTTTTCGGTCGAAACCAACCGATAACCAAAGGGCTGCTGAAAGCAAGCCTGCAGCAAGGATTAAGACAACGAGTCCGACCAGCGTGTAATTGGTTTTTGCTTCCAAGCGCACGGCTCCTTGTGACACTGTTTTTTTTAACTTTAGCTTAGTTTAAACCTTACTAAAGTAATCGACAATTAAAGGGTGTGTATTTTGCATCAGTTTGTCAATGGGGTCGATAGCTAAAATCTTACCATCTCCAATAAAAGCCACTCTGTCTGTGGTGCGCTTTAGGGAGTCGATGTCGTGACTTACGATAACGACCGTTAAGTTTAAGGCGCGTCTTAAAAATAAAATGAGTTGATCAAACTGTTTGGCACTTAAAGGATCAAGGCCTGATGTAGGCTCATCTAGAAATAAAAGTTCAGGGTCCATCGCAATGGCGCGTGCTGCTGCAGCACGGCGTTGCATACCACCACTTAATTCGGCCGGTAGTTTGGTTGCCGCATGAGGTGGGAGGCCAACGAGTAAGAGTTTTAGATAGGCGAGTCGTGTCATAAAGGCTTCATCAAGGCTTGCAAGTTCTTGCATTGGAAACATGATGTTTTCAAGGACCGTCATACCTGAAAAAAGTGCGCTATGTTGAAATAACACGCCCCACCGTCGACAAAGCGCTTGTGCGTTATGTTCATCAAGTGAGGTGACTTCCTCATCGAATACTTGAATGGAGCCTGCTGTTGGTTTCAGTAGCATTAAAATACTGCGTAATACCGTTGTTTTTCCACTACCACTGCCACCAATAATGGCAAATACTTCACCTGGATTAACAGAAAAATTAATGTCTGTATGTACCCATTGATTTCCTAAATGGTTTTTAAGGCCATTAACAGTGATAATTGGGGCCGGCATTAGAGATCCATCCATTGGTAAATAACAGAATAAATGGCATCGGTGATAATAATTAAAAAGAGGGCTTGTACGACACTTTTTGTTGTTTGACTGCCAATGCTGTTAGCATTGGTTTGAACTTGAAAGCCTTGAAAGCACCCAACCAGTGCAATGAGAATTGCAAAGGCCGGTGCTTTGTATAATCCAAGCATCATTTGGTCGGCACCTACATCTGTTTGAAGTCGGGAAAGAAAGTCATAATAACCAACATGTAACATGCCCTTGGACATTACCATGGCTCCTAAAATACTGAATGTATCAGCCCAAAAAATGACAAATGGTAGGATAAGCAGTAGCCCAATTAATTTAGGGAGCACGAGTAACTCGGTTGGAGATAGCCCCATGGTGTGGAGCGCATCAATTTCTTCATTAATTTTCATGCTACCAATTTGGGCTGTAAAGGCAGAGCTTGTCCTCCCTGCAACAATAATAGCCGTGATCAGTGGTGCAAATTCTCTAAAAATTGCCATGCCGGAGATATATGCGATAAAGCTGGTTGCGCCGTAAGTTTCAAGTTGTACGCCCATTTGATAAGCGAGTACTACCCCAATGAGAAAAGACAAGAGGGCTATAATTGGCAGTGCTTTTAAGCCTGCAGAATTAATATTTGAAATAATGCTTGGTATTTGGAAGCGACGCCAATTGGAGCAAGCTATAAAAATTTTGTCGGTTAAATCACCAACAAGCAAAATGAGCCCATCAAACTGATGAAATTTGTGGATGGTTTCTCGACCTAAAAACGCAAGAAAATCTTCTTTTCTGGGCGGTGTTTTTTGTGACTCTTGTGAGCTTACAATGTCTGTTTGCTTTGATTCAACCAGGGATAAGAGTTCATGCTGACCTTCTGTAAACTGGGTTAATGTGACTGTTTCATAGTGCTGCTGTAATTGTTTAATACATTGCAAGAGGGTAAGTGCACCTGCACTGTCGAAGGCTTCTAAATGTTTGCCACTAATCGTGATGGTTTTTTGTTGTTTTGTGCTGCTCGGTGCAAATGCATGACTCAATACTTCTAGGTGTAGTACCGACCAAGCACCTTCACAGAAATAGGTGTTTTTTTCAGCGTCCAGGATAAAGCGCGCGTCCTGTAAAGCGTTGCTTTTTGTTGATGTGAGTGTTGCTGTTGCGGCACGCATCATAGTCATCGCTTATGGAACATAATTTAGGATAATACGAAAATGGATAAGCTGTCATGTGTTTTGATAGTGGCTGTGACTCGATGTCCAATAAATGTTCTGCCATAACATACATATATGCGCAGCTGTTGCACCATCTATATAAAGCGAGTGAGGGTACGTTTTTTGAATCACAGGCAGCATGCAACAAGCGAAGTGTCTAGAAACAGTTTATCTTTTTGCCTTATGTTGTAATGTGATGGCTGTCTGCATGCTAACGTGATAGAATTTGACTCATTTTTAATGAGTTGATGCAGGAAGAGCATGTCAGACTATTATCAACTGTTTGAGCAGCGAAAAGCTGACCACATTGCACTTGCATTGATGCATCAAAATCAAGCTTCGGCATCAAATCGTCTTGATACCGTTCATTTAGTGCATGAAGCACTGCCTAATCTTAATTTTGATGCGCTTGATATATCGACCACACGTTTGGGTACGCGTGTTGATAAGCCGTTTATCGTGTCTTCAATGACTGCAGGTCATGAGCAAGCCTTAACACTGAATCGTCGTTTGATTGCCGCATGTGACGAGATGGATTGGGCAATGGGCGTTGGCTCACAGCGTCGAGAATTAACCGATAAAGATGCCTCTCAGGTGTGGGTCACTTTAAGAAAAGATTATCCAGACGTTGTTTTGTATGGCAACTTAGGGATTACGCAACTGATTACAACTCCTGCTGCTGAGGTTTTAAAGTTAACTGATGCGCTAGCGGCATCAGCACTCATTATTCACTGTAATCCGCTACAAGAATGTATTCAGCCGGAAGGCACACCTCAGTTTGAAGGAGCGTGGGATGCATTAGATGCGCTAGTACGTACATCAGATGTGCCGATTATTGTGAAAGAAACGGGTTGTGGGTTTTCTAAAAAAACGCTTGAAAAGCTGGCCGATATTGGCATTGCAGCCGTTGACGTGAGTGGTTTAGGGGGGACACACTGGGGGCGTATTGAGGGACATCGTGCGTCGGACGTGCCGATGTTACAAAGGGCTGCGGAAACATTTAAAAACTGGGGCATTGATACGGTTCAAAGTGTGAAAGATGCAGTACTTTTGGGCCATGCGTTTGAGGTGTGGGGCTCAGGAGGTGTGAGACACGGATTAGATGCTGCCAAACTGCTCGCGCTTGGGGCAAGCACGATTGGTTTTGCAAAACCAATGCTTGAGGCGGCCCTTGAGTCGACCGACGATGTGATCAATGTTATGAAAACGTTAGAATATGAATTGCGTGTTGCTTTATTTTGCACCGGGAGTCAATGCTTGAACAAATTAAAGGAGGCAGTCCGTTGTTAAATGAAAATGCTAGAGCATCTTTTGAAGGATTCTCTAAATTAACACGTGCCGAGCGGTTTGAGCGTTTGGTTTCTATGGGCGCATTAACGCAAGATGATGTGAAGTATTTATTGGGCGGTGGAATGCATTCCTTAGCGTTAGGGGAAAGCCTCATTGAAAATGTCATTGGTTATTTTCAATTACCGCTAGGCGTTGCTACAAATTTCTGTATTGATGGGGTTGATTATGTCATTCCGATGGCTGTTGAAGAAACTTCAATTATTGCAGCACTGTCTAAAACCGCAAAATGGATTCGGAAAAACGGTTGTATTACAACCGAGGCATTAGGTGATTGTATTATTGGCCAGGTACATATTCCTAGAGTAGAAAACTTTGACCATTTGTCCACGGTGTTTCATGAGTATCGTCTAGGCTGGATTGAAGAAGTGAATCGTGAAGTCGCCTCTAGCATGGTAGAACGCGGGGGTGGTGTTACAGACATGACTTTGCGCCGCCTTGAGCGCCCCGAAGGGGGAGACATGGCAGTTGTTCATGTAAGCATGGATAGCTGTGATGCAATGGGTGCAAACATTATTAATCAAGTGCTGGAATATTTAAAAAATCCAATCGAAATGCTCACAGGTGAGACGGTTGGTATTTGTATTTTATCCAATTTAAACGATCAAAAGCTTGCACGTGCGCACGTTACCATTAACGATGTAGATGAAGATTTGGGCGAACGGTTACAAGAGGCCTCACTATTTGCAGAAATTGATCCCTATCGTGCAGCAACACACAATAAAGGGGTTATGAATGGTATCGACCCTATCTTAATTGCAACCGGTAATGATTGGCGTGCTGTTGAGGCGGGAGTGCATGCTTATGCGTCGCGTTCAGGTCGTTATCAGGCGATTTCAACTTGGCGTTACAAAGCTGGTGTTTTAACCGGTGAGCTAACAGCACCTTTAGTTGCAGGCACCGTTGGTGGTGTAACTGCACTTCATCCAACTGCACGTATGTGTTTGAAAATGATGGGTATTACGTCAGCTCAACATTTGTCGTGTGTGCTTGCAGCAGTTGGCTTGGTACAAAACTTAGGAGCACTAAATGCGATGTGCACTGAAGGCATTATTCAAGGACATATGAAGCTGCATATCGATAACTTAATGATGGTTGCAGGTGCTAATGATGCAGAAATGCCGATGCTTAAAAAACGCTTAAAGCATTGGTTAACAGTACATCGCCGCGTGAGCTTGAAACAGGCGAAAACACTCTTAGCAGAGCTTCGCCATGCGCCACAGCAGGTATTTCGTGAGACACAATGACGTTTAAGATTCCTGCAAAAACTTTTTTATTAGGAGAATATGTTGCGCTTGCGGAAGGGCCGGCGATGGTTTTAACCACGACGCCTTGCTTTGAAGTGGGATGTGTCGCATCACAAACGACCTCAGCGATTCATAATGATTCACCCGCAGGCCAATTTTGGCGTAAAACTGGCATGATAGAGGGGTTAACATGGTTTGACCCTTATGACGGTAGAGGTGGACTTGGTGCGTCGAGTGCTCAGTTTTTAGGAGCTTACTTTGCCTATTTAACCAAACATCACCAAGCTCTTGAAGAAACAGCGTTGCTTGATGCATATTGGGCGTCTGCTTTTAAGTCTGGCGAGGGCGTCCGTCCTAGCGGGTATGATGTGTTGGCACAGGCGCAGAGTGGGTGTGTGTATGTGAATCGTTCAAACGCTGAACTTAAAACCTATGCATGGACTTTTACAGACATGGCATTTGTGTTGCTGCATACAGGGGTTAAACTTGCAACACATCATCACCTTAAAAATTTGAGGCTTAGTAATGCTATTCAAACCCTTGCACCGATTGTGATGTGGGCAAAAGAAGCGTTTGAAACAAATCGCAGTGTTTTATTGATTGATGCAGTCAATGCTTATTATCAGCGATTGTTATCACTTGAGTTAGTCGCTCCGCAAACGCGTACATATGTGAATCAGTTATCTCGCTATCCAGATGTGTTAGCATTGAAAGGGTGCGGTGCTATGGGGGCCGATGTGTTGCTCGCGCTAGTGCCATCGGACCGCTTAGATGCATCTATTCATTTTTTTTCAGCTCAGGGCTTTTCTGTTTTAGCAAGCTCGCGTAACCTGTATGGCAGTAATAGTAAAAAGAAATCATACGGAATACACTCTACCCCTTGATATTTTGGTGTAATTCGGTATGATCTCAGCCTCTTTGGGGCCGTTAGCTCAGTTGGTAGAGCAGGAGGCTTTTAACCTCTGTGTCATAGGTTCGAATCCTATACGGCCCACCACCTTTCACGCGCTCGTAGCTCAGCTGGATAGAGTACTTGGCTTCGAACCAAGGTGTCGGGGGTTCGAGTCCCTCCGAGCGCGCCATTAAAATATAATAAAATCAAACAGTTAGCTCGTAAATTTCAAATTATCGGGTCTTTCCCATTTACGGGGGCACTCATTTAACAACACAGCACCCTAACACGGGTCCTATAATTTTCAAAGTTTCTAAACCCATAAGCTCTTCTCTGAATCAGTTTCATCTTGCGGTGAAAGCCTTCAGTGATGCCATTG